>CALRJO020000007.1:0-65863 GCA_943367565.1 Brevundimonas vancanneytii | reverse complement strand
CTGGGCGTGCTGTTCGACGGCGCGCCCGCGACCGGCGGCGGTCCCGACACCGGGCCGACGGTGGCCGCCGGCGTTCCGGCCTTCCGGCTCAATCAGGACGGCACGGACTATTTCGACGTCCACCACACCGCCGACGACGTGCTGGACCGGATCGATCCGGTGGCGATGGACCAGAATGTCGCCGCCTGGGCCGCCTTCCTGTGGCTGCTGGCCAATTCGGACGTGGACTTCCGGGCGCTGCGGGCGGCGGCGGCGCCTGCGCCCTGAACCACATTCAAGCTTGACCGCGCCGACCGGCGTGCGACGGTGACGCGAGTGCGGTTTGAACCCATGGGGGAATCATGAGCGACCAGAACTATCCGGGGGCGCCCGCGCCCGCGCAGAGCAACGGCCTGGCGATCGCGTCGCTGGTGCTGGGCATCCTGTCGATCGTCTTCGGAATCATTCCGGTGATCGGCCTGATCGCGTGGCTTCTCGCGCCCATCGGTCTGATCCTCGGCTTCATCGGCATGGGCAAGCCCACGGGCCGGGGCATGGCCATCGGCGGCGTGGTCACCTCGGGCATCGGCCTGGTGATCTGCATCCTGTGGGTGGTCGGTATCGGCGCCGCCATGAGCACCTCGGGCTCCCTCGCCTACTGAGCCATCGCCGCATGGCCGAAGCGGGCCGGCGCCGCCGGATCACGCCGCAGCCCGCGAGCGTGGCGAAACAGGTAGAAGCCAGGGACCTAAAAATAATCGCGGCTGATCGCTCGCCCGCTGTATAGCGACGAGACGGAGTGATGATGGTTGCTCCCATTCAAAGCTGAATCCCGTAAGTTTACGGTGGTGGCTACGAACGCGCGGGCGTGGCGAAATGGTAGACGCACCGAGCTTAAAACTCGGGTCCTTATGGAGTGCTGGTTCGAGTCCGGCCGCCCGCACCATCGTCGCATTTCCTGAAGGTGTTGATCGGGAAAGAAGGCCCTCTTCTCACCCGTTGAAGTCGTCAGGAACGTCCGCATTCAGCGCTTCACCGAAAAAGGGGGGCTCAAGACATGGGCGCGGTCGGCGACCTCAAGGCATCTTGATCCTGATCAAGGCGACAGGACCGGAGCGCCCCGATAGTGGCCGCACAGGAGCCTTTCATGACCGAATCCGTCGCACCATTCATCGTCGCAATCTGTGCGGCTTTCTCGCTCGTGATCTTTGTGGCGGGCGGCAATTCCGTCCTGACCCATGTTCCGGCTCAGAACGGCTCCGACTGAGCGGCGTGGCGCTGGTCCACGGACCGGGAGACACTGTCACGACGGGTCTGGCGGCGACCTGCCACGGCTCATTTGAGCCATGACCGCGAGAGCATCTTCGGCCAAGCGTCCAGCACCCCAGGATCAGATATGCCCTTACGCATCGAGGAACTGGCCGGAGAGATCGTGCGCCTTCAGGGCGAGCTCGATCGCGAGATCGAAAAGCGGCGAGAGATCCTCGGCTGGAAGCTCAGGGAGGGCCTGGTAGAGTTTGAACATGGGATCACCGAGCGGAACCGGCGACTACGCCTCGACCTCGGCGCCTTCATGGCCCGTTCTACCCTCGCGACGGTGGTTACCGCGCCGGTCATTTATTCCCTGATCATTCCAATAGTCCTGCTCGACGGCTGGGCCTCATTGTACCAAGCCGTATGCTTTCGCGCCTATCGGATTCCGCGTGTCCATCGCTCTCAGTACATCGTCATGGACCGCGACAAGCTGGGTTACCTGAACATCGTCGAGACCTTGAACTGCCTGTATTGCGAGTACGCCAACGGGGTCATCGCCTACGTCCGCGAGATATCCAGCCGCACCGAGCAGTACTGGTGCCCAATCAAGCATGCCCTGGCCATCACTGACCCTCACCTGCGCTACTACCAGTTCCTGGAGTACGGCGACGCAGAGGGCTATCGCGGCCGGCTTGAGGAGTTCAGGCGGCGGCTGCGCGACGAGCGTGGCGGTCGGGAGGAAAGGGGCGTCGGGCCGAATCCGTGACGTCGGAGCGGCCATCGGAGACCACGGCGGGAGTTCCGCCCACTCCGTAGCGCTACTTACCGGGAAGCCCTTAGGGACATCTCCGGAATAAACGGCGAAGCCATCCTGGACTAGTTCCTCGGTATCCACTTGAGGGGCCAGCCATGCCGCAGATTACATCCAATGTTTCCGCCGATAACGCTTTCCCCGGTCAGGACTGGGCCGGCGCCGTTCGACTGACGTTCCGGCAGGGGGAGGAAATCTACGCCCAGGACGAGGACGCGGACCTGATCTATCAGGTCGTCCGCGGCTCGGTCAGGACCACACATTTGCAGGCGGACGGTCGCCGGCAGGTGGGGGATTTCTACTACGAGGGCGACATCATCGGCGTCGAGGTCGGAGAGGCGCATCGCTTCTCCGCCGAGGCGCTGACCGGCTGCGAGGTCCTGGCCCTCAGACGCTCCGGATCCGCCGCCTATGAGACCGGTCGCGTCGAACGCATGGTCTGGGCCGCCACCGCCAGCGAACTGCGGCGGGCCCAGTCCCACATGCTCCTGTTGGGTCGCGCTACCGCCTCCGAGAAGGTGGCCCGGTTCCTGATGGACATCGCCAACCGGTTCAAGGGCGAGTTCGTCATCCTGCCGATGAGCCGGCAGGACATGGCGGACTATCTGGGTCTGACCATCGAGACGATCTCGCGGATGCTCGGCCGGCTGCAGGCCGAGGGAGTGATCGAGTTCTCGGGCTCCCGGAAATACCGGGTCCGCCGCCCGGGTTGTCTCTCTGACATGGCTGCCGCCTGACAGTTTTCGCAGGCACAGATCACCATGCTAGATTCGACTCAGGCCGCACGATCCGCGGCCGGGTCGGGAGCGGCCGGTGCATTTTCGATCCGTTATCCTGCGAATGACATCCCGGCGGAACGGCTATCTCGCCGCGGGGGCCGGAGCCCTCATCGCCGTCGCGGTGCGCATCGGACTCGATGCCACATTGGGCGATCGAACCTTTCTCATCCTGTACGTGCCCGTCGTGCTTGTCGCAGCGGGCCTGGGCGGGCGGGGGCCGGGTGTCCTGGCGACGCTGCTCTGCCTCACCATCAGCGTGATCACCTTGCAGGACGCCCTGTGGCTGGATCCCGCCAATCTGATCGAGGCGCTGGCGTTCGCCTTGCTGGGGCCCGTGATCGCACTCGTCGGGGAACGCCTCCGGCGTGACGGCCGGGAGGCGGCGACACGGCAAGCCCACCTGCAATCCATCCTCCAAACCGTCCCCGAGGCGATGGTCGTGATCGACGCGGCCGGCAAGATGCAGTCGTTCAGCACCGCCGCCATCCGCCTCTTCGGCTGGACTTCGGAGGAAGCGATCGGCCGCAATGTCAGCATCCTCATGCCCGAGCCGTATCGTTCCGAGCATGATCGGTACCTGGAACGCTACCTCGACACCGGGGAGCGGCGGATCATCGGCATGGGGCGCATCGTCGTGGGCCAGCGCAAGGACGGTTCGACCTTCCCGATGGAGCTGGCGGTGGGCGAAGCGCGAGTAGAGGGTGGACGGTTCTTCACCGGCTTCGTCCGGGATCTGACGGAACGGAAGAACCAGGAGCGCCGGCTTCAGGAACTGCAATCCGAGCTGATGCATGTGTCGCGCCTGACCGCCATGGGCGAGATGGCGTCGTCTCTGGCTCATGAACTGAACCAGCCGCTGTCCGCGATCGCCAGCTATATGAAGGGATCCGTCACCCTGCTGGAGGCTGAACAGCCGGACCTGCCCAACCTTCGCGCCGCACTCGGCCGCGCCGGAGATCAGGCCCTGCGCGCCGGCGACATCATCAAACGTCTGCGCGAGTTCGTGGCCAAGGGCGAGACCGAACATGCGCTCGAGGACCCGGCCAAGCTGATAGAGGAGGCGAGCGCCCTGGCGCTGGTCGGCGTCAAGGATATGGATGTGCGCGTCGATCTTCGCCTGAGCCGCAATCTCGGCGAGGTCGTCGTGGACAAGATCCAGATCCAGCAAGTGGCGTTGAACCTTATCCGCAACGCCATCGAGGCGATGGCGGACGGTCCGCGCCGGGAACTTGAGATCGCGGTG
This sequence comes from Brevundimonas vancanneytii, assembly GCA_943367565.1. Classification (GTDB taxonomy): domain Bacteria; phylum Pseudomonadota; class Alphaproteobacteria; order Caulobacterales; family Caulobacteraceae; genus Brevundimonas; species Brevundimonas vancanneytii_C. The sequence goes on along the minus strand of CALRJO020000007.1, from coordinate 61,797 downwards.
CGGCTGGCGGACCCGACCACCGTCCGTGTGAGCGTCGCCGACAGCGGACCCGGCCTGGATCCGGCCATCCGGGAACGGTTGTTCCAGCCCTTCGCCACGACAAAGGTGCAGGGCATGGGCATCGGGCTTTCGATCAGCCGCACCATTGTCGAAGCGCATGGCGGTCGGATATGGGCTGAGGACAATCCGGGCGGCGGGGCGGTCTTCGTCTTCACCCTGCCGCGGGTCGATGGGGAGGCCGTCCATGGCTGAGCTGCTGCATGTCATCGACGACGACGACGGCCTGCGCGACGCGCTCGCCTTTCTCCTGAAGGTCAACGGGGTCAACGCGCAGTTCTACGAGTCCGGCGACGCCTTCCTCGCCGCCCTGCCGGTCGCTGAGGGGTGCCTGCTGACGGATGTCCGCATGCCGGGCATCACCGGGCTTGAGCTGGTCCGCGAGTTGAAGAGCCGGGGCGTTGAACTGCCGGTCATCGTCATGACGGGCCACGGGGACATTCCCCTGGCGGTGGAGGCCATGAAGGCCGGCGTGATCGACTTCATAGAAAAGCCGTTCAGCGACGATGTCCTGCTCGCGGCGATCCAGGCGGCTTTCGAGCGGCTGAAGGACGATGTGGAACCGGACGCCGCCCGGGTGGCGGCTGAGTCCCGGCTGGCTCAACTATCGCCGCGGGAACGCGAGGTCCTGGCCGGGGTCGTCGAAGGCAAGCTCAACAAGGTCATCGCCTACGACCTGGAGATCAGTCCGCGCACCGTCGAAATCTACCGCGCCAACCTCATGTCCAAGACCGGCGCGCGGAATGTCGCCGAACTGATGCGGATCGCTCTCGCGGCGGGTCTGTAGTTGTTCTGGATCAAGGCGGGGCCCGACCGGAACGCGAGACTGGGCAGGCTGGACGAACCCAGCAGTCCGAGCCGTCGCTCTTATGTCGCCCTCGTCGGCCACCCGTCCTGTCCTCCTGATCGTCGATGACGACGCGGCGGTCCTGCGCTCTCTCGCCTTCATGGCGGGAACCCGGGGCTATGAGGTGATCAGCTGCGCCAGCGGAGCCGAGGCCTTGGCCAAATTGGACCGGCCGTTGTCCTGTCTGGTCCTCGACCAACACCTGCCTGACACCCAGGGCATCCGCCTTCTCACGGAAATCCGGTCAGCCGGAATAGAGGCGCCGGCGCTGCTGATGACGACCAGCCCCTCGGCTGTCCTTCGGAGTCAGGCGGCCGCGGCTGGAGCGCCTATCGTGGAAAAGCCCCTGCTCGACGAGAGCCTTTTCCAGCAGATCGAACATCTCCTCGCGGGCGCTTGATCCGCATCAAGGCGGCAGGGTCGCGACACGCTCATATGGCTTCAAACCGGAGGCCTGCATGTCGAGACAACTCACTCAAAGCCTTGCCGCTGCCGCGGCGTTGGCGATCCTGGTTCTCAGCGGCTGCGCGACACCCACGACTTATCATCCGGCCGCAAGCGCGGCGGTCTGGGCGGACGGATATCACGAGACCCGCCTGGAGCCCCGTCGGTGGCGCGTCGTTTTCCGCGGCAACATCCTGACATCCCGGGAAACTGTCGAAACAGCGTTGCTTTATCGGGCCGCGGAGCTGACCCGGGCGGAAGGCTACGACTGGTTTCTGGCGGTTGAGCGCGACACCGAGACCCATTCGGACCTGATCGTTCGCGAAGCGCCGGGCAGCTGGGATCGGACCTGGTCCCCGCGTTGGCGGGTCGCCCACGGAGGAGTCTGGCAGACCTGGGAACCAGCTCGCCCCGACCGCACCTTCGAGGTCTCCCGGGTCACCGCCTACGAGGCCATCGCCGAGATCGTGATGGGGCAGGGAGAGAAGCCGGAAGATCCCGACGCCTACGACGCCGCGTCCGTCCTGGACGCCCTTCAGGCCCGGATCACCCGCCCCGGAACAGGCCAATGAGCAGGCTGGCGTCCAAGGTCGCGGTCGTCACCGGCGGCGCCGTCGGCCTTGGCCGCGCGATGGCCATACGCATGGCCGAGGAAGGCGCTTCGGTGGCCATCCTCGACGTGCGCGACGAAGACGGCCTCGGCCTCGTCGCTGAGCTGACGCAAAAGGGGCTGTCGGCTGCCTGGTGGCGTTGCAACGTCGCGAGCGAGGCCGAAGTGCGCACCACGCTGGACGCGGTCGTCGCCCGCTTCGGCAAGCTGGACGTACTGGTCAACAACGCGGGGATCGCCGGGGTCAGCAAGCCGACCCACGAGATCACCGAAGCCGAGTGGGATCTGGTCCAGTCGATCAACGTCAAGGGCGTGTTCTTCTGCACCAAACACGCCATTTCGCACCTCAAGGCCGCCGGCGGCGGCTCGATCATCAACCTGTCCTCGATCTACGGTCTCGTGGGCGCGCCCGACGTGCCGCCGTATCACGCCTCCAAGGGGGCGGTGCGGCTGATGACCAAGACCGACGCCCTTTTGTACGCGCCCGATCGGATACGGGTGAACTCGATCCATCCCGGCTTCATCTGGACGCCGATGGTCGAGGCGCATCTGGCCAGCCAGGGCGATGTCGAGGAGGGCCGCAAGGCTGTCGGCGCCCTTCATCCCCTGGGGCATGTGGGCGTGCCGGACGACATCGCCTGGGGGGTCGTTTACCTGGCGTCGGACGAAGCGGGGTTCGTCACCGGCTCCGAGCTGGTCATCGATGGCGGCTACACGGCCCGGTGACGCGTCATTCCCGGCGATAGACCTGCACAATGCGCCGGGCGCGGTTCTGAACCTCGGCGCGGCAGCGCTCGACGACGTCGTTCCGCATGCCCCCTCCGACGCCTCCGAAATTGTGGTGACCGATGACTTCCATGCCGGTCACCGCGGCGAAATGTTCGTCGAAATGCTTCCGCATCGCCGACCAGGCGCCGCTGGTTTCGACCCAGTCCTGCGGTGCGCCGGACGAGGTGAAGGTGATCATCTTGCGGCCGCCGAGCAGGGGCTGATTACCGCCCTCCTGAATGGCCGAATAGCCGAAATCCATGCCGAAGACGCGTTCGACATAGCCCTTCATCATCGCCGGCGTGGCGTTGAACCAGAGGGGATAGAAGAAGGCGAAGATATCCGCGCCCGCGATCACGGCGCGTTCCCGGGACACGTCCGGCCTCACCGTGGCGCCCAGGTGATCCGGTATCTCGTCGGCGCGAAGCCGGGGGTCGAAGCGAAGTCGGTAGAGATCGCGCACCTCCACCGCGCAACCGGCGGCGCGGGCTGTGTCCGCGAAGGCGTTGGCCATCGTCAGCGTGAAGCTGCGCTTGCGCGGATGGGCGGCGATGACGGCGATGCGGGGGGCTGAGGTTTGCATGGTCGCAATATCCGCCATCCCCGGAGGGAAGCGATTGATCTGGCTCAAGGCCGGGCGTGGCCTGGTTCAGGGATAAACGGCGAGCGGCGTCCGGACTTGACGAGGGCCGACCCGACGGCCCCGGGCGAATTCGAGGAGGAAGCGGACCCCGCGCATCGGGTCGCCACAAAGTAGCGCGGGATCGGCGGCCGGAAGCCGATAGGCGCCGCACTCGCGCTGCGCCGCGTTCGGCGAGGGATCGGTCATCGCCCGTTCCCTTCCGGAGCCGGGGTGAGGGCCGCCTCCAGATTTCGGATGAGGGCCTGGCGCTCGGCGTCGCCCGGCAGCTGCTGCAGGACGGTGTTCAGGCTGGCGAGGAAGGCCGCGCGATCATTGTGCCAGTCCGCCCGCGTCGCCTGCCCGGGCGTCAGCCTTGCCCGGCCTCGACCGACGGGCTCGGCCTTATCGCGGGTCAGGGCGTAGGTCTGGTCGAGGCGGGCGGTGATCGATCGATAGTCGAGCCCGGACAGGCGGGCCGCCAGGGTTGAGAGGGCGTCGGGCTCGCCGTGGTCGAGGAGGACATTTCCCGTCACCGAGCCCCGGGCCTTCAGCCAGTCGATCAGGTCGGTCGCATCCCCGTGGCCGGAATAGTTGTCCAGACTACGGATGCGGGCGCCGACATGGATGTCCTCGCCCTGTATCCGGACCGCGGTCCGGCCCTCGACCAGCAGACGGCCGAGCGTGCCGGCGGCCTGGAACCCGGTGATCAGCACCGTGACGTCCTTGCGCCACAGCAGGCGCTTCAGGTGGCGCCTGATACGGCCCGCGTCGCACATGCCGCTCCCGGCCAGGACGACGTGCCAGCCGCTCAGCCGCTCCAGCCGATCGCTCTCCTGCGGCCGCAGGAGATGATGCAGCCGGGCCGCGTGCCGCAACGGCTCGAACGGATTGTCTCCGGAGTCGGCGTTCCAGCCGCGCCGGAGAAACACCTCCGTCGCCTCGATGGCCAGGGGCGAGTCGAGGAAGATTTCGGTGGCGAGGTCGGGCTCGGCCTCCATGACGGCCAGCAGGTCCAGGATCAGCTCCTGCGCCCGGCCGATGGCGAAGGTCGGCATCAGCAGGGGACCGCCGGCGGCCTTGGCGGCGCGGAGCTCGGCGGCCAGCGCCTGGCGCCGCGCGGAGAGCTCCAGATCGATCCGTTCCCGGTCGCCATAGGTGCTTTCCAGAATGATGTGGTCGACGTCGACCGGTCCCGACGGCGTCGGCAGGAACGGCTGTCGGCCCGAACCGATGTCGCCCGAGAAGAGGAGGGTCAAGGGGGCCTCGCCGTGACCGATGCGCACCTCGATCGAGGCGGCTCCCAGCAGGTGACCCGCGGGCCACCACACCGCCTCGACGCCCTCGACCACGTCGCGGGGGGTGTTGAACTTCACCGTTTCGAAAAGACGCAGGGTCGGTTCGACGTCGGAGGTGGTGTAGATCGGCTCGACCCGCTTGAGGCCGCGCTGCTCGTTGCGGCGGTTGAGGTGGCGGACCTCGCTTTCCTGGATGCCGGCCGCATCCGCCAGCATGACCTCGCAGAGATCGCGCGTGCCCCGCGTGGCGAGGATCGGCCCCCGGAAGCCCGCGCGAACCAGCTTGGGCAGCAGGCCGGAATGATCGATGTGCGCATGGGTCAGCAGCACGGCGTCGACCTTGCTCACGTCGAACGGGAACGGCTCATAGTTGAGAGCTTTCAGGGTCTTGGGGCCCTGGAACATGCCGCAGTCGACGAGCAACCGGCTTCGCCCGGTGTCGAGCAGCATGCAGGAGCCGGTGACGCACTCGGCGGCGCCGTGGAAGGTCAGGTTCACGGTCATGTCGCGGGTCCGATGGAGAGTGGAAGGGTGGTCAGCCACAGCGCCGAGACGACGAGGCCGACAGCCAGAACGCCGCGAAAGACGCGCGCGCCTGTCGGAGCCAGCCGGGACGCCAGCCCCGCGGCGCCGAAGACGGCCGAGGAATGGATGATGATGCTGATGATGATGTGGCCGGCCCCGAAGATCAGGATCTGGACGCCGACGGGACCCGCCGCCGGTTTGATGAAGCCGGGCAAGAGGGCGAGGTAGAAGATCGCCGCCTTCGGATTGAGCAGGTTGGAGACGAGCCCCCGTACGAACGGGCTGTGCGTCGGGTCGGGATCAGGCGCGGCCCCGGCGCTTCCTTGCACCGTCTCCCACGCCAGCCAGAGGAGATAGACGATCCCGGCCCAGCGCAGGATGTTCAGACCAGCGGGCGAATGCAGCGGGGTCTGCGTCAGCCCGAACAGGGTGACCAGCAGGTAGACCGACAGTCCAGCGGTGATGCCGGCGACCGCCTGAAGACCGGCTCGCCACCCGCGGGAGGCGGACAACAGGGCCAGGTAGGCGAGGTTCGGCCCGGGCGTCAGCTCCACCAGCACCATCGCGAGGAGGAAGGCGGGCAGCACGGTCGGGTCGATTCCCGCGCTGCCCATCATCAGTGGGCCAACAGGAGGTTCGGACCGTCCTTGCAACCCAGGAATGTGCGCGTCGCCCCGCCGAAGACGGCTTCGCGAAGACGGGAGTGTCCCCAGGCGCCGGCGACCAGCAGTGTCGCCATCCTGCCCTTCGCCGCGGCGATCAGGGCGGCGCCCTCGTCCGCGCCCTCGATGAGGACGGGAGCGCCTTCGCCGACGCCGTGAAGCTTGAGATAGGCGTTCAACAGGTCGATGTCGGGGTCCGTCGCCCCCCGATCCAGCCCGGTCACGCACTGCACGATGTGAATCTCGCCGGCCATCGCCAGCAGGGGGAGGGACGCCTTCACCGCGCGCCCGGCCTGCGGACTCCCGTCCCAAGCGATGACCGCCGGGCCTGAAAGCGAGTCCGCTTCCTGGCGTGCGATCAGTATGGGCGCCCGGTCGCCAAGAAGGCATTGGTCGAACAGATCGCGCCCGGGACCATGATCCAGATGACCCTGGCCAAAAATGACCAGATCGGACAGCGGCGCGATGCGGCTCAGCGCCATCGGCGGCCTCAGGCCGCGGCCCAGGACGGACATCCGCGGCGCGCCTTCTCCCGCGCCGAACACGACATCAGCCTCGTTGGCGGCGGCCTTGGCCGTAACCTCGATCCGGACCTGGAGTTCGTGTTCCGCGGCGGCCAGCTCCTCGATCGCTTCCCGGGACAGGGTGGCGCCCAGCGTCATGCCGAGGGCGACCATGTCGGCGGCGCTTTCAGGATAGATGGGCAACACCTCGACCACGCCGTCGTGCTGACTGGCGAGACTGCTCGCCAGCCCAAGGGCCCGGGCGTCACCGTCACCGCCGGCCGCGATGGCCATCATATGTTTCAGGCTCATGTCAAAATCTCCTTCCGAACGGAGATTGTGCGCTGTTTCGCCTTCCCCCCTTGATCGACATCAAGAGCCCGGAACGGTTGCGGCTCCCCGGAACCGAACGGCCGGGGGTCCGGAGCGCGTGATGATCCGCTGATCCAGCCATTCGATCATCAAGGGACGATTGCGCGCACTCTCAGCGGCTTCCCGCGATTCAGCGGGGCGTCGATGGCTCGCTCGTCGATCGGCCCGGGCGAAAGCCGGGTCACTGCTCCGCCTTCAAGGTTTCCAGCCAGGCGATCAGGTCGTCGATCTCGCTGGCCCGGAAGATGTGGTCCGGCATGGCGGGGTGTGCGGTCACCAGGCCTTCCGCGAAGGCTTCCTCCAAATGGTCAAGCGGATAACGATGGACGATCTCGCGGAACGGCGTGGCGTCCGCCATCGGACTTGGTCCCGTCGCGCCGGTGGCGTGGCAACTGGCGCAGGCGGTCGAGGCCAGCAGCCTGCCGCGCTCCACGGCTTCGGCGGCCATGCCGGCTGTTTGCCCCGGCCTGGCCTGAGGCTGAACCTGCGTCTGGCAAGAGACCGACCCGCCGGCGAGGAATGCGCATGCGAGGGCGATCGAGACGATGCGGACGGTGGGTGACATGACCTGCTCCAAGGTTGGCCCATCCTGTCAGCCCCCTCCGTGGCGGCCTTGATCCGGATCAAGGCGAGCGATGCATTCCTGGGGCCTTCTGCCGCCAGAGGGATCGCCAATGACCTATGCCAGCATGCTCGTCGCCGTCGAAGAAGGCGTGGAAAGCGACAGCCGACTCGAACTCGCCTGTGATCTGGCCATCGCCTTCGACGCCCTCCTGATCGGCCTGTCGGTCGGGTCGATAGCCGCGCCGATCTATGATCCGATGGCGGGCGGCGCGATGCTCGGCGAACTGCTGACCCTGTATCGCGACATGGCGGAAGCCGATGTCGAGCGGGCGCGGCTTCGCTTCTCTGAACTGACCACCGACCGCGCTGTCGAGACCGAGTGGCGGGGCGGCGTCGGCTATCCGGCGGAGTTCTGTTCTCGAGCCGCCCGGGCGGCGGACCTGGTGATCCTCGGCGGCCGCAACCGGTTCGCTCCCGGTCGGGCGCCCGAGGTTTCGGACGTGCTGATGGGCTGCGGCCGTCCCGTCCTTGTCACCCCGCCGACCCGGATTCGTTCGCCGGTGGGCAACCCGGCCCTTGTGGCCTGGAAGGACTGCCGCGAGGCTCGGCACGCGCTCGCCGGCGCCATTCCGCTCCTGCGACGGGCCTCCAGCGTGACGCTCTACAGTGTGTGCACGTCCGAGGAGAACGAGACGGCCGACGGCGAGATCGCCGAGGTGGTCCGCTATCTCGCGCGTCACGAAATCCACGCGGAACCCGTCATCGCGCTGGCCGGCGGACAGTCGGCCGGTCGCCAGATTCTGGACGAGGCCATGGCCCGGGAAGCCGGACTGATCGTCGCCGGAGCCTACGGACATACCCGCCTGCGGGAGTGGGTCCTTGGCGGCGTGACCCGCGATCTGATCGCCGACAGCACCATCTGTCTGGCCCTCGCTCATTGAAGGAGACCAAAGTGACCGCTCAAGCCAGCCACATCCGCCTCGAACTCGCCCGCGAACCCGCCGCTCCTCACGGAGACGCCGCGACGGGCTACGACATCGTCGCCTTTCTCGACGCGGACGCGCGGCTGGACCTGAAGGCATGCCGCGCCCATGCGGATCAGTGCCGCGTCCGACGCTTCAAGGACGACGCCACGCTCGCCACCGGGCGGCTGCGGCACACGGTCGGGGACCGCTGGCTGCTGGACTTCGACGTCGTCGATGCCGAGGACGCGACCGGCTTCCGGCTTGGGGATGAGCGCTTCGTGCCGGGGGAGTACGTCTCCATCATCGGAGGCGACGGGGCCGTCCACACCTACGGCGTCCAACGGGTGAGAGCGCTCTGACCGATGAGCCGCCGCATCCTGATCCTCGACGGCCATCCCGATCCGGACCCGGCGCGCTATGGTCATGCGCTCGCCGCCAGCTATGCGCATGGCGCCATCGAGATGGGCCATGTGGTGCATCGGACAAACCTGTCGGACCTCGATTTCCCCATCCTCCTATCGAGGGTCGACTGGGAGGAGGGTCCGCCGCCGGCCGCCATTCTCGCGCTCCAGGATCAACTGGCCTGGGCGGAGCACATCGTCATCCTCTATCCCCTCTGGCTGGGCGAGATGCCGGCGCGCCTGAAGGCGTTGCTCGAACAGGCGTTTCGCCCCGCCTTCGCCTTCGGCGGCACGACGGTCTCACCCGGCGGTGGCAAGCTGAAGGGCCGTACGGCGCGCATCGTCGTCACCATGGGAATGCCGACGGCGGCCTATCGGATCTTCTATCTCGCCCATTCGCTGCGCAGCCTGAAGCGCAACATCCTCGCCCTGGTCGGCATCGGCCCGGTCCGCGACACGATCATCGGCGGGGTCGAGACCCGATCCGACGCGAGCCGCAAGCGCATTCTGGCGCAACTCCGCCAGTTGGGCGCCCGCGCAGCCTAGAGTCCTGACCCGGATGGCTATGGGGCAGGACTTTCGTCCAGCGACTGGTGAGCCGGCCCTGGTTTCGGCAAAACGGCGACCGCGGCCTCGATACGCTTGAGCTGCGCCTCGCTGAGCTGGAGACGATCGTGAAGGCGCATGATCTCCAGCTCCGCGCGCAAGTTGACGCGGTAGTCATGTTCGGCCGCCTGGCGGTCGCGGGCGGCCTGGCGATTCTGGCTCATCAGGATGACGGGCGCCTGCACCGCGGCCAGGGTCGAAAGGACCAGGTTCAGGAAGATGAAGGGATAGGGGTCGAAGGCCTGCCCCCACCCGGACAGCACCAGGTTGAGGCTGACCCAGCACGCGAGTGCGACGGCGAAGCTGCCGAGGAAGGTCCACGATCCGCCGATTTCGGCCATCCGGTCGGCGATGAATTCCCAAGGGTCGGCGCCCGTCGCCAGCACAGGCGCCAGCCCCGTGGGAGCCTCGGCCGCGATCAGGTCGACGACAATGCGCTGGACAGGAGTCAGTTCGGCGTAGGTCTCGCCCAGCAGGCCCTGGGCCAGTTCCTCGCGGCGATCAATGTGGACCATGATCGAATCTGTCCCGCTCAATCGTCGCGGTCGTCGCGAGAGGGCAGGTAGGTCCAGATCGAAACCCCGCCCACGACGACGATGAACACGGCGAACACCGCAACAATGATGAGGGCGGGCATGGCGGCTGCAGGCATCGGTATCTCCCTTTGTGGAGACCGAAAATCACCGGAGCGGCGTCGCCGCGCCTTGATCCGGGTCAAGCGCACGCCGCGACGCAAAACGGCGGCGATGATTCGCCGCCGTTCTTCCGTTGAGGCCATGCGAACCCTCAGGCTGCGGCCTGCCTCCAGGTCGGCTGAAGCTCGGTATGGGCGGGACAGGGCGCGGGCTCGGCCACCGGCAGGCCGCCCAGCTCATTGGCGTATCCATGGTTGACATCGCGATGGTGGGCCTCGTCGGCGCGGACCACCAGGACAACGTCCCGCAAGGTCGCGTCGTCGGGCAGATTCCAGTATCGCCTGGCGATCTCCGGCGCCGCCACATTCTCGGACCGGCCTTCATCGATCTCGGCCAGATAGTGGGTGTAGCTGATCACGGCCTCTTCCTCGAAGTAGCCAACCACGCGGTGGGCCGTCTTGGCGTGCACGAGGTAGAGGGCGAAGAAGAACAGGTAGAATACCCACTGCACGCCGACGATGACCAGCCGTTCGAACAGGGTCGGCCTGGATATCTCGACGAACGTCATCAGGTGCATGCGCTCGTTTTCAGCCTCGTCCATCAGGGTCTTGATCCATCCCCGGTCGTCGCACATGCGCCGCAGGCAGGTCAGGTGGTTGATGGTCGCCCCGACCATGCCCGGCACAGCCGCGACAGTCTCAAGCACCACAGCGCGGTGGCCGTAGCGCTTGGCGAAGAAGGTGTCGGCGGTGAAGCGCAGCAGCTTGGTGAACCCGAGCGCGACGCGGTCGGACAACCCCCTGGGCTGATGGTGGACGGAAAGATCGACGAGAGGGGTGGTCATGCTGGAATCCCGAATGAGGCCGCCATCGGCGACCGCTGACGGGAGGGGTCTAGGCCTTGGTGCTCCTGGCCAACATCCGGGAGCTCCCCTTACGTAGAAGCACGGAGGGTTGTTCTTTGCTGGTCAACACTCCCGGACCGTTGGCGCGTGTGGCGGTTCTGCACGCCTCAACTGACCGAGAGTTTGCGCGCGACGCCTCAGCGCTTCTTGCCCAGCTCCGCCGCGATGTCCTTGATGTTGCGGCCGGCCTTGCGGTGGGCGGCGGTCAGCTGGTCGCGGGTCACGCCCCAGCGCTTCATCCAGTGTTCGACGGCCTGACGCTCGGACAGGTCCAGCCGGTCCCGGTCGATGAAGCCGCGCTTGTCCTTCAGGCCCGCCATGGTCCGCTCCGTTGCTCGGCGTGAGGTAGCGCGAAACGCGGCGACGCGCGACCGGGCGACGTAACTTCGTGTTTCGCGCAATAATCCACCCTTAACCCGAGACGCTTTCATGGGCACAAGGGGTAAACCCCTCCGACCGTATGGATATTTGATGAAAAGAGCCCGGCGCGCCCGCATCGTCGCGACCCTCGGACCCGCCAGCCGGGCGCCCGGCATGGTCAAGGCCCTGGCCCAGGCCGGGGTCGACGTCTTCCGCCTGAATTTCAGCCATGGCTCGCACGAGGATCATGCGGCGGCGTTGAAGGCGGTGCGCGGGGCGGAGCTGGCGCTGAAGCGGCCGCTGGGCGTGCTGGCCGACCTGCAGGGACCCAAGCTGCGGCTGGGCAGGTTCAGGGACGTCGAGATCGACATCAAGCCGGGCCACAGGATGCGGTTCGATCTCGACCCGACGCCGGGGGACGGAACACGGGTGCAGATGCCGCACCCCGAGATCTTCAAGGCCCTGCGCACCGGCATGCTGCTGCTGCTCGACGACGGCCGGGTCCGGCTGCGGGTCAATGAGCGCGCCGACGACTGGGCCGATGTCACGGTCGAAAGCGGCTCGAAACTGTCCGACCGCAAGGGCGTGGCCGTGCCCGAGGCGGTGGTGCCGGTCTCGGCCCTGACGCCCAAGGACCGCGAGGACCTGGCCTTCGCCCTGCGCATCGGCGTCGACTGGGTGGCGCTGAGCTTCGTGCAGAAGGCCGAGGACATGGCCGAGCTGAAGCAGATCGTGAAGGGCCGCGCCGCCTGTCTGGCCAAGATCGAGAAGCCGCAGGCGCTGGCCCAGCTGGAGAGCATCCTCGACTACTGCGACGGCGTCATGGTCGCGCGCGGCGACCTGGGCGTGGAGCTGGAGCCTGAGGAGGTGCCGGTGGCCCAGAAGATGATCATCCGGGCCGCCCGTCAGCGCGGCGTGCCGGTGATCGTGGCGACGCAGATGCTGGAATCCATGACCTCGTCGCCCGCCCCGACGCGGGCCGAGGCGTCGGATGTGGCCAACGCCGCCTATGAGGGCGCCGACGCCCTGATGCTGTCGGCCGAGACGGCGTCCGGCGACTATCCGCTGGAATCGGTCGGGGTGATGAGCCGGATCATCGAGCGGGTCGAGCAGGACCCGATGTGGCCCAGTCTGATGGACGCCGAACACGCCGGCATGGACGACATCGACGCCGACGCCCTGGTCGCCGCGGCGCGCAAGGCGGCCGAGGCCCAGTCGACGGCCTGTATCGTGGTGTTCACGACCCTGGGCGGCACGGCGCGGCGGATGGCGAGGGAACGGCCGTTGCAGCCGGTGCTGGCCCTGACGCCGAAGCCGGAGACGGCGCGGCGGCTGGCGCTGGTGTGGGGGCTGGAGACGCGGCTGGGCAAGGAGCCGGCCTCGCTGGAGGATGTCACCGAGGACGCGGTGGCCAGCGCCGTCGACTACGGCCTGGCCGAGCCGGGCCAGCGCATCCTGATCCTCGCCGGAACCCCCTTCGGCGCCCCGGGGGCTGCGAATCTGCTGCGACTGGCCCATGCTCCGGCGAAGGGGCGCAAATAGCGTCTGATCCCTCCCGGTCGGCATGATCAAATATATCGGCTCGAAACGCGCCTTGCTGACCCAGATCGCGACCGCGATCCGCGGCCAGCTGCCTGACGGCGGGACGGTCTGCGACCTGTTCTCCGGCAGCGCCCGCGTCGGCCATGCCCTGAAGCGCGAAGGGTTCCGGGTCTGGTCGAACGACCACAACGCCTATGCCCATGTGCTGGCGACCGCCTATGTGCAGGCTGATCGCGAACGGTGGCTGGACAAGTCGGAGGCCGTGCTGGCCGAGCTGCGGGCCGTGACGCCTGAGGCCGGCTGGTTCACCAAGGCCTTCTGCGAGGACGCGCGCTATTTCACGCCGGAGAACGGGGCGGTCATCGACGCCATGCGGGACCGGATCGCGGCCATGGCGCTGGAGCCCGAGCTCGAGGCCATAGCGCTCGTCGGCCTGATGGAGGCGGCCGACCGGGTGGATTCCACGGCCGGTTTGCAGATGGCCTATATGAAGCAATGGGCGGCGCGGGCGCTGAAGCCGCTGGAGCTGCGGATGCCCGACATCCTGCCGGGCGTGGCGGGCGGACCGTGCCGGGCGACGCGGCGGGACGCGGTCGAATTGGCCCCCGAGGTCGAGGCCGATCTGGTCTATCTGGACCCGCCGTACAACCAGCATTCCTACCTCGGCAATTATCACTGCTGGGAGAGCCTGGTGCTGTGGGACCGGCCCGAGACCTACGGCGTCGCCAACAAGCGGATCGATGTGAAGACCCGCAAGAGCGCCTTCAACAGCAAGCCCGGCATCGCCCCCGCCTTGCAGGCGGTGATCGAGGGGCTGAAGGCGCCGAACCTGATCGTCTCGTTCAATGACGAGGGCTATCTGGGCCGCGACCAGTTGGTGGAGATGCTGTCGGGTCGGGGCGAGGTGCAGGTGATCGAGATCGCCCGTCCGCGCTATGTCGGCGCCCGGATCGGCATCCATAATCCGAAGGGCGAGAAGGTCGGGGCGGTGGGGCGGCTGCGGAACGTCGAATATCTGTTCGTGGTCAGCGAACGGCCGGTCAGCCTGGCCGACGCGGCCTGACTTGACGGAACGGGCGTTTGACAAGGCCGTTAAGCGGGTATGGAAATGCCGCCCATGACCCCGATCCGCCATCTGGAAGGCGTCCGCGCCTATGGCCGCGCCGCCGATGCGTTTGAAACCGTCGCCTGGCGTCCGCCGTCGGCGAACCGGTTCGATACGCGGGTGGCCAATGATCCGGCGACGCCTGAGCCGACGCTGAAGGAACTGGTCGCCGATCTGCCCGGCTGGGTGACGGTGGTTGCCGGCGGCCTGGTCGCGGCCCTGATGGGCGCGGTTCTGGGCGGAGCTTTGGCTCTTTAATTCCGCTCATCCCGGCGAAGGCCGGGACCCAGTGCTTTGGGTGACGGGGCATTGTCGTGAGCGTCGAACGCCAATCCTGAAACGCAGGCGTCTCGCCGGACAGACGGGGTCCCGGCTTTCGCCGGGATGAGCGGATACTATTGATCCAGCAAAGCCCGGATCGGCGCCCAGCTGCGGCGGTGGGCCGGGCAGGGGCCGAGGGCTTTCAGGGCCGCCGAATGCACCGGCGCATTGTAGCCCTTGTGGCCGGCGAAGCCGTAGCCGGGGTATTCCTCATCCAGCGCCACCATCAGCCGGTCGCGCGCCGTCTTGGCCAGGATCGAGGCCGCGGCGATGGACAGGGACAGGCCATCGCCGCCGACGACCGTCCGCACTTCGCACGGCAGTTTGAAGCGGTAGTTGCCGTCCACAAGGGCGGCGACCGGCGGGACCGTCAGCGCCTCGATCGCCCGGCACATCGCCAGCCCCGTGGCGTGCAGGATGTTGAGGTCGGCGATCTCCTCGACCGAGGCGAAGCCGACGCCCCAGGCGACTGCGCGGGCCTTGATCTCGGCCTCCAGCGCCTCGCGCCGGGCGTGGGTCAGGGCCTTGGAGTCGTCGATGCCGGGGGGCAGGTCGTCGGGGTTCAGGATCACCGCCCCCGCCGAAACGGGTCCGGCCCAGGGTCCGCGCCCGGCCTCGTCGACGCCGCAGACCGGGCCGCCCGCGCTTTCGATCAGCAGGATTTCCAGCGCCAGCGTCGGGAAGGCGCGCGAAGGCCTTGCCTTGGCGGGGGATATCGACGGAGTCTTCACGTTCGGGCCATCGCACGAACCTGACGGTGACGGAAGCATTCGACGCCATGGTCGTTGACCATGCCCACCGCCTGCATGAAGGCATAGACGATCACCGGCCCGCAGAAGCTGAAGCCGCGCTTCTTCAAGGCCTTCGCCATGGCTTCCGACTCCGGCGTGGCCACCGGCCGCCCGGCGCTGTCGGGCCATTCGTTCTGGATCGGCGCGCCACCGACGAAGGACCACAGCCATTCGGAGAAGTCCTCGCCGCTCTCGCGCATCTCCAGCCAGATTCGCGCGCCCTTGATGGCGCTGTTGATCTTGGCGCGGGAGCGGATGATGCGGGCGTCGCCCAGCAGCCGTTCGATGTCGGCCTCGCCGTAGCGGGCGATGATCTCCGGGTCGAAGCCGTCGAAGGCGTCGCGCATCCCCTCGCGTTTGCGCAGGATGGTGATCCAGGCCAGACCGGCCTGGAAGCCGTCCAGCACCAGCTTCTCCCACAGGGCGCGGGGGTCGTACTCGGGCACGCCCCACTCCCCGTCGTGATAGGCGACGTACAGGGGGTCGGTCCCGCACCAGGCGCAGCGATGGAGTGAGTCGGCCATGGGCGCAGGATAGCGGATCGGCCACGAAAAAAGGCCGCGCCCCGGAAGGCGCGGCCCTGATCTCTGGCCCGTCGACCGATCAGCCCGCGGTGTAGCGGTATTCGGAGATCTGGCAGACGTTGATCCGGTAGCGGATCAGCTCGTCGCCATCGGCGAAGCGGGCCTTGAAGTCGTACAGGCAGGCGCCCGAGCCGTCGTCGATATTGATCCGGACCCTGGCGCCGGCGGGAAGCACGTCCTGACCGAGAATGTCCTCCTCCCAGTCGTTCCGGCCCGAGTTGGAGGCGTAGAAATGGGTCATGGTGACCCCGGTGGCGTTGATGATGGTGACGCGGCGGTCCTGACCGTCATTCGACTGGAAGCCCATCGTCCCGAAGGCGACGGCGGAAATGGCGGCCGCGAGTACGGCGCGGCGTGCGAAAGCCTTGAACATTTTACGGATCCTTTGAGGGATGCGCCCCCTGCGCACATTCGGCGTATCATTGATGGGCGAACGGCGTCGAGACTGTGGCGGAAAATATTTCAGCAGGTAGTGAAGGCCCCGCTTTCCGGTTCACGCCAGCTCCGCGAAGGCCCTCACAGGGAAGGTGCCGAAGGCCTTCACCTTCGGCGGGGCGGCGGTGAAGCGGAAGCCGTGGTCCGGCAGCAGCTCCAGCCCGCGCATATGTTCGCAGATCGGGACGCCGGCGCCGAGCAGCAGGGTGTGCGCCGGGCGAGCGCGGGTGCGGGTGTCGTCGATATTGTGGGAGTCGATGCCGACCAGGGCCGCGCCCGCATCGACGAGAAGGGCGGCGGCCGCCCCGGTCAGGAAGGGGTGGTCCTCGAAATAGGCGTCGGTGCGCCAATGCCGGGCCCAGCCGGTGTGGACCAGCACGGCCTTGCCGCGCACGTCGATCCCGGCGAACCGGCCCGCGTCGATCGCCTGAACGTCGGGGGCGCGAACCACGAGGCCGGGCATGGCGGCGACGCGGTCGAGGCCGACGTCGCTCAGGTCCTCGCCCTCGGCGTAGCGGTGGAAGGGGGTGTCCAGATAGGTGCCGGTATTGCCGACCATCTCGATGCGGCCGATCTGGAATTCCGTGCCGGCGTCATAGTTGGCTCGGGAAGCCGCGCGGCTCAGGTGATCGCAGACCAGCGGCGCGGGAAGTCCCTTGTAGGTGATCATGCCGGCTTCGATGGTGTGGCTGAGGTCGATCAGGCGGGGGCGTGAATCGGTCATGATGCGGACCTTACCCGTCCTACGAAATGGGGGAAGGATCGACGGCGTCGACCAGGCCTGAGCCCCTGGCCGTCTGGTTCGCGGTCCCTGTCGCCATAATGGACGGGAGCTTCTGTCTCACCTAACGCTTGTGGGAGGAATGCGCGGTCGAGGTTCGGTATGTTCAAGGTATCCTTGATTTCGCTTGTGTTCTTGAGCGTCGCCCCGCGGCGTTGGCCCAACACCCTCCCGCGGGCCCATCGATCCCCGCACAAAGGGTCCAACTTCCCGATGGCCGTCACCTTTCGCTGTATTGCCAGGGAACAGGATCGCCGACCGTCATTTTCGATTCGGGACTGGGTCTGGGCGCTGCGGTCTGGGTCCGCGTGCAGCCGGAGGTCTCCCTGACGACCCGCGCCTGTTCGTTTGACCGAGCCGGCTACGGCGGTAGCGATGAAGGCCCGTCGCCGCGAGACGCCACCCATATCGTCGCCGACCTCAGGGCTGCGCTCGTAAGGGCCGGTATTGACGGCCCGTATGTGCTGGTCGGGCACTCGATGGGTGGCTACGACATGCGTCTGTTCGCCAACCTCCATCCGACCGATGTGGTGGGCATGGTGCTGGTGGATCCCGGCATTGACGGCAATCTGGCGCCCCTGGCCGCCGTTTCTCCCGCGTTCGTACAGGAGCAGGCCCTGTTCGAGGCCACGGCCGGGAAATGCATCCGCGCGGCCGCGAATGGCGAGATGATGCCGGGCAATCCGATCCATGCTGAATGCGGGTCGCCCCCGTTGGACAGCCCGATGGCGAGCCCGGGCATGGCGCGAACGGTCCTGTCAGAACAGGCCAGTCTGGACGACAGTTCGCGTCAGGTTCTGGCCAGTGAAGCCCGCTCGACGTCGCTTCCGCTGATCGTGCTCTCGGCGGGTGTGCCGGCCGGGACGAACTGGCCTCCGGAAGAGCGCGACGCGGTCCGAACCGTGGGCCTGAACAGCCATGCGAGGATCGCCGCGACATCCTCCCGCGGCGTCCACCGCATCGTTGATGGCGCGCCGCATGTCATCCAGATGGCCCGACCGGATTCAGTGGTGGCCGCGATCACCGAGGTTCTGAGCCAGTTGCGCTGAACTATTCCGACAAGGCTATCGCGCCATCCATACCGGCCGGCGCACCGTGACCGGCCGCCCTTCGACCGTCAGCGCGCCTTCCAGACGGTCCAGCCGCAGCAGGGCCATGGCCCCGCCGTCGCGGCCGCTGAGCACCTCGCCAGCCCGCAGCTCGCCGTTCAGCACCTCGGCGCCGAAGGGCGGGGGCGGGCCGTCAAAGGCGACGGGCAGCATGCGGGTCTTGATCGCCCCGCGCCGCTTCATGCGCGAGGCTGTTTCCTGGCCGACGAAACAGCCCTTCTGGAAATCGATCCCGTTCAGCAGGTCGAAATTGGCCTCGATCGGCCAGGTCTTGTCCGACGGGGCGTCGGCGGCGGGATCGGGGACGCCGGCGGCGAGGCGGTGGGCCTGCCAGTCGTCTTCGGCGGCGTCGGCGGCGACGGCCGCGCCACAGGCCCGCCCGCCCAGTTCCGGCCTGCGCGGGTCGGCGACGAAGCCGTCCGGCAAGGCTCCGGCCCATGCCGCGAAGACCGGGCGGTCGTCCGGCTCGACGGTGACATTCGCCCGGAGTCTGTACATGGCCAGCCGTTGCAGCAGGGCGTCGCGGCGGTCGGCGGCTACATCGAGCACCACCGCGTCGGCCTCGCCCCACAGGAACAGGTCGAACAACAGACGACCGGGCGGGGAGAGCAGGGCGGCGAAGCGGAGCTGGCCCTCGGCCAGGGTCTCTACATCCTGGGTCAGCAGGGTGTGCAGGAAGGCGCGGGCGTCGGGACCCGAAACCCGGATCAGGGCGCGACTGTCGAGGCGGGCGATGCGGGTGGTCATGGCCCCTAGATAGGGCGCGGCGCGGCTGTGGACCATGGCCGGATGTCGTCTGCTGCGACGAGAGAATCCGTATACGGTGCATCCATGACGGGTCGGTTCCCCATTCTTTACATCGCCGAGGCGGACGCGAGCGACGCGATCCTGTCGTCGGGGGTGCTCGCCTATATGGTCGAGGCCATGCCGCAGGCGAGCTTCACCGTGGTGGGGTCGCCGAAGAGCGCGCAGTTGTTCGCCGACACGCCGCGGCTCGACCGGCTGATCGTGCTGGAGCGGGACAGCCGGCTGGACTGGCTGGGGCTGTGGAACAAGGTGCGGGAGACGAAATGGGGGCTGGTCGTCGACATGCGCGGCACCACCCTGTCGAGCAAGCTGAAGCGGCAGAAGCGGGCCGTGCGCGGGGCCTGGGAGGCCGGGGTTCACGCGGTCGAACAGGCGGCGCGGGTGCTGCAGCTCGAGGAGATTCCGGCGCCGAAACTGTTCGTGTCGGAGGCGACGCGGGCCAAGGCCGACGCCCTGATCCCCGCGGGCGACGTCCCCTTGCTCGCGATCGGCCCCGGGGCCGACTGGATGGGCAAGGTGTGGCCCTCCGAACGCTACGCCAAGGTCGCCGTGGCCCTGGTCGGTGACGGCGGGCCGCTGGAAGGCGGGCGGGTGCTCGTGGTCGGCGACGATAACGCCCGCGACGCGGCCCACACCATCCGCCTGTCCTTGCCGAGGAACCGGGTGACGGAACTTCAGGGTCGGCTGGGCCGGCTGGAGACCGTGGGGGCCCTCGGCCGGGCGGCGCTCTATGTCGGCGCCGATACGATCTGGACCGATCTGGCGGTGGCCTCGGGCGTGCCGGTGGTGGCGGCCTTCGGCCCGTCGGACGAGGCCGAGCACGGGCCTTGGGGCGGGATCGCGGTGCGGGGGCCGCGCTCTGTGGACGAGTATCGAAAGATCGACCCCAACCTGAACCAGGCTATCCAGCATATGAACGACCTGCCCGCCGACCGGGTGCTGAAGGCGGCGAAGACGCTGCTGGAACAGCGCGCGACGGCCTAGAACCTTGGGCCGCGTGGGGCTAAGGGACGAGGCATGACCCAGACATACGACCTGATCGTTCGCGGCGGCGAGGTGGCCAATCACGCTGGCCGGGGGATGGCCGACGTCGGCGTCGTCGACGGCCGGATCGTCTTCGTCGGCGACCTGTCGCAAGCGAGCGCCGGCGAGACGGTCGATGCAACGGGCCTGACCGTCCTGCCGGGCGTCATCGACACCCAGGTCCATTTCCGCGAGCCGGGGCTGGAGTGGAAGGAAGATCTGGAGAGCGGCAGCCGCGCGGCGGCCCTCGGCGGGGTGACGTCCGTGTTCGAAATGCCGAACACCGAGCCGAACACGACCGATCCCGAGACGCTGGCGGACAAGCTGGAGCGGGCGCGGGACCGGATGTGGACCGACCACGCCTTCTACATCGGCGGCACGCACGGAAACTCCAGATACCTGGCGGAGCTGGAGCGGTTGCCCGGCTGCTGCGGGGTCAAGGTGTTCATGGGGGCGTCGACGGGGACCCTGCTGGTCGCCGACGACGACGGGGTGCGCGAGGTGCTGCGCCATGTGAAGCGGCGGGCGACCTTCCATTCCGAGGACGAGTACCGGCTGGTCGAGCGGCGGCCGCTGGCCCGGACGGGCGACTGGACCAGCCACCCCGAGGTGCGCGACGCCGAGAGCGCGATCCGCTCGACGCGGCGGCTGGTGGCGCTGGCGCGGGAGGTCGGCGCCCGGATCCATGTGCTGCACGTCTCGACGGCGGAGGAGGTGCGGTTCCTGGCCGACCACAAGGATGTGGCCACGGCCGAGGTGACGCCGCAGCATCTGACCCTGGACGGGGACGAGGCCTATGCGCGGCTGAAGGGCTATGCCCAGATGAACCCGCCGATCCGCGATGCGGCCCATATCGCCGGACTGTGGGGCGGGATCGAGCAGGGCGTGTTCGATGTCCTGGGCTCCGACCATGCGCCGCACACGATCGAGGAGAAGGCCAAGCCCTATCCGGCCTCGCCGTCGGGGATGCCGGGGGTGCAGACGCTGGTGCCGGTGATGCTGACCCATGTGGCCAACGGGCGGCTGAGCCTGGACCGGTTCATCGACCTGACCTCGCACGGGGCCAACCGGATCTTCGGCATCGCCGGCAAGGGGCGGATGGCGGAGGGGTATGACGCCGACCTGACGATCGTGGATTTGAAGGCGAAGCATGTGATCCGCCACGCGGACATGGCCAGCCGGTGCGGCTGGACGCCGTTCGACGGGTTCGAGGCGACGGGCAAGGCGATGGCGACGATCGTCCGGGGCCGGGTAGTGATGCGCGACGGGGAGCTGGTCGGGACGGCGCGTGGACGGCCGGTGCGGTTTCAGGAGACGCTGCTGTCCTGACGGCCCAGCCGGGCCAGCACGGCGTCGCGGTAGGTGCGGCTGGCGACCAGTTCCGCCCCGCTGGCCATGGTCAACTTCCATGAGCCGTCGGAGAGGGACCGGGTCTCTCGCACCCGGGCCAGATTGACGAGGGTCGAGCGGTGGCTGCGGGCGAAAACCCGTCCGTCCAGCCGTGTCTCCAGCGCCTTTAACGGTTCGCGGATCAGGCCCTCGCGGTCGGCCCAGTGGACGACGACGTAGTTTCCGGCGGCGGCGAACCATTCGACCTCGTCGAGCAGCACCGGCGCGCGCCGGTTGCCGGTCATGACCATCAGCCGCTCGGGCGGCGTATCGGACCCGGCCATGGCCTGTCGGGCGATCGCCAGCGCCACCTCCAGCGTCCGCGCATGGGCCTGCGCCTCGACCGCCCGGCCGCGATGCGCCGCGGCCGCCCCCACCGCGCAGATGGCGGTGTAGAGCAGGATGGACACCGGTATCCGCGCCATCGTCCGGACGGGCGTTTCCGCCGAGGTTCCCGCGCCGAACATCAGATCGATGAGTATGGCGCCGAGCGCAGCCAAAGGGACGATCGCCAGCCCCGCGACCGTCATCGCGACGAGCGCTCCCAAGCCCGCGCCGAAGCGGCGGACCAGCAACCAGACCACGCCCGCGACGGGGAGCCAGAGGGCGTAGGCGGAGCCCTGCCACAGCAGGGAGGTCGCGACATCGAGCCGTCCGCCGTTCGCCTCGACGGCCTGCCGCGTGAACCAGGCGGCGCAGGCCGTGGTCATGGCGAAGCTGTAGCCGGTGAAAAGCCAGACCCATCCGGCGGTCGTGATCCGGCTCAGGCGAAGGCCGGCGCGCGGCGACGCCTTACGATCAGGACCGCGATCCAGATCATGGTCACGGTCTGGAACAGGACGGTCGGCCAGAGCTGGCTCCATGGGGTGGGCAGGAAGGTCAGGAAATTACCGGAGAAGGCCGAAAGCACGGCGCCATAGGCGCCCAGCATCTTTGTCAGATGCTCATAGTTCCACAGGTTGGGCGAGAAGGGCCAGTCGGTGGGCCGGGCGAACCGCCACAGGTCCCAGCCGCCATAGACGAGGGCGCCGTAGGCGAGGGCGGATGACACAGCGGCCAGATCGCCGGTCTGGCCGGTGAGGACGAGGACCAGGACCCACAGGCCGACGGCGACCACGGCCAGGGTGACGATCCAGTCGAGGGGTTTCGCCCGGTCCTCGCGCCTGAGGTCCGGGCGCTTCCGGCCGAGGACCCGTACGCCGGAGAAAAGGGTCATCGTCGCGGTGGCCGAGAGGGCGAGGAAATAGGGGCTGAATTTCAGGGCCGTCATCAGCCAGGCGCAGGCCAGGAGGATGGCCATGAGGGCGACGAAGAGCCGGCCGGACAGCCGATGCAGGCGCGATCCCTTGCGGGTGAGGATCGGGGCGAGCCCGGCCACCGATGCGGCGAGGCCGCAGGTGATGTGCAGGATCAGGGTGGGGTTGAACAGCGAGGACATGCTCCGGTGGTGACGGACGATGGCTCCTCCGGACAGGACGAAGGGACGAGACGCGGCCCGCCGGGACGAGCCGCGCCTGTGGCCGCCTAACGCGGTCGCAGAATGAAGCCGGCCACGTCGTCGACCACGCCCGGCGCCAGCGGCAGGTCGGGATCCCCGTAGACGGCTATGTTGGCCGCGCGGTCGGCGGGGGCGAGCTTGAGGACGTGGTTGACGCCCTCCCAGACCACCAGCCGCGCGGCGGGCTGGGCGGCTGACAGGGCCTGGGCGTCGGCCATGCCGACCTGGATGTCGGTGGAGCCGTGGCCGATCATGACCGGCCCGGCGTAGTCGTCGATCAGGTCGACCGGGTCGAGGCCGATCCAGGAGATCAGATAGGGCTGGACCGAGGGGCGGAAGAGGCCCGCCAACTCGGGCGGCGCATCGGTAACCGTGCGGCCCGCCTCCAGTTCGTCGAGGGCGGCGAAGGCCGGGGCCAGCAGGGCCGGGGGGAGGCCGGCCTGGAACTGTTCGCGCAGGATGACCCCGGCCGGGCGCCCGGCGCCGGCCAGCAGGACGAGGCCGCAGACCGAGTCATTGCCGCCCTCGGCCGCCGCCAGGGCGATCTGCGAGCCCTCGCTGTGGCCGATCAGCCAGACGCAGGGTCGACCGGTGACGCGGGCGGCTTCGGCGGCCCAGGCCCGGGCGTCGTCGATATAGGTCTGGAACGTCAGGTCCTCTTCCCGTCCGGCGGCGAAGGCGCTGGCGCCGACGCCGCGCTTGTCGATGCGGACGGTGGCGACGCCCTGTTCGGCCAGGCCCTCGGCGAGCAGGCGGTAGGTGGAGGCGACGAGGCCGCCGGGACTGTTGCCGTCGCGGTCGGTCGGGCCGGAGCCGGGCAGGATGACGGCGACGGCCCGGGTCGGGCCCTCGGGCGTCAGCAGGGTGCCGTGCAGGGGGGCGGGCTCGGACGGCAGGACGACCGGCGTGGCGGTCGGGTCCAGCAGGGCGGCGGCGAGGATGAGGCTGAGCATGGCGGGTCTCCGGGAGCGGAATCAGAAGGGCTGGCGGTCGGGGTCGGTGCGCCAGACGCGCCAGCTCTCGACCACGGACCAGACGGCGGCGACGCTGATGGCGGCGAGGATGGCGTAGAGGCCGAGAGGCTGGGGCGCGAACGGGGCGGTGAGCAGCCCGGCCAGGCCGATGACGAAGAACAGGCGGCCGGCGAGCCGGTTGGAGCGCTCCCATGCCAGCCGGCTCTTGAAGGCCCAGGGCGTGCGGACGCCGACGAACGGATTGGCGCCGACCCGGCCAAGGAAGGCCCCGAGCAGCAGGATGACGAGGCTCATCAGCGCCACGGGCAGGGCGCCGCTGATGTCGGTCGTACCGGACAGGCTGGCCGAGGCGACGAGAAGGGTGACGAGCGGAATGCTGAGGACCACCACCAGTTGGGCGTAGCGCAGGGCGCGGCTGCGGGCCGGATCGTCGGCGCGGCGGGCCGCCAGGGCCATGCCGCCGCCCAGCAGGAGGGTCAGCAGGGCGAGGCCGACGAGGACGCCGCCGACCGCCTCCCGCGTGCCCCAGTCATCGGCCTGACCGGAGGCGTTGTAGTGGATCGGCAGTAGTTCGGTCGGGCCGGCGAAGATGGTCCATACGCCGAGGCCGCCGACCGCCAGGCTGAGGACGAGGGTGGCCAGATTGAGCGCCGAAGGGGCTTGTCGCGGTGTCGTCATGTCTTGTCTCCCGTCTCCTGTCGGCCGGCGCCGGTCATTTGCAGCAGGAAGGCCAGGGCCTCCTCCACGGCGGAAATCTCGAGCCGGTAGCGGATCGAGGCCCCCTCGCGCTCGGGCGAGACCAGTCCGGCCTCCTTGAGCGCATTGAGGTGGCCGGTGATGGTGGGCCAGCTCATGTCGAAGGCGGCGGCGATGTCGCCGGACGCCATCGGCCCCTTGCGCAGCATGTCGATGATGCGGCGACGCACGGGATGCGACAGGGCTTTGAACAGCAGGTTCATAGGAAGGAAGCTAATTAGGAAAGACGCTAATAGCAAGCGCTATTTTGGCATTCGCCTAAATGACGGCCCTGGCCAACTAGATTGAGAAGCTGACCCCACACCCGCAGCTCGAGGCCGCGTTCGGGTTGCGCACCACGAACTGGGCGCCGGCGAGGTCGTCGACGAAGGCGATCTCGGAGCCCTTGAGGAAGGGGAGGGACACGGGGTCCACGATCGCCGCCTGGCCGGCGGCCTCGATGCGGATGTCGTCGGGGTCGGCGGTCTCGACCAGTTCGAAACGATACTGGAAGCCGGAGCAGCCGCCGCCGTCGACGGCGACGCGGAGCAGGACCGGATGGCCCTCGGCCGCGGCCAATTCGGCCAGCCGTTGGGCGGCGCTGTCGGACAGGGTCAGGCCATGGCCGGTCGGGGCCGGCGAAATCCGGAACAGGGGGGCGGCCAGATCGGTGCTCATTGGACGGTGCTCACGGGGGGTATATGAGGCGTACAGGGCCGATCGCAAAGGCCCGAACCCGAAAGAGCGGCTGACCTTGATCCCCGAACGCGCGCCCTATGCCGAATATCCTGAACACAGCCGCGGCCGGCTGACGCCCGAACCGATCAGCCGGACGCGCAACGCCTATGCCCGCGACCGCGACCGGATCATCCACGCCACGGCCTTTCGCCGGCTGAAGGAGAAGACCCAGGTCTTCGTGGCGCATGAGGGGGACCACTACCGCACCCGCCTGACCCATTCGCTGGAGGTGGCGCAGATCGCCCGGTCGCTGGCGCACGCGCTGCGGCTGGACACCGACCTGGCCGAGACGGTGGCGCTGGCGCATGACCTGGGACATCCGCCGTTCGGCCACGCGGGCGAGGACGAGCTGCAGGCGCAGATGGCGCCGTGGGGCGGGTTCGATCACAACGTCCAGACCTTCCGCGTGGTGACCCGGCTTGAGCACCGCTATCCCCAGTTCGAGGGGCTGAACCTGAGCTGGGAGACCGTCGAGGGGGTGGTCAAGCACAACGGGCCGGTGTCGCACCGGCTGGACGAGCCGGCGTGGCGGGCCATCGCCGACTATGCGCCGGGCTGGGATCTGCGGCTGGGGACCTTCGCCTCGCTGGAGGCCCAGGCGGCGGCCATCGCCGACGACATCGCCTACAACAACCACGACGTCGACGACGGGGTGCAGGCGGGACTGTTCACGCTGGAAGACCTCAACGATGTGCCGCTGATCGGGCCGGTGCTGCACGGGGTGCGCAGGGACTGGCCCGACCTCGACGAGCGGATGATCCGGATCGAGGCGGTGCGGCGCATGATCGGGGCCATGGTCGAGGACGTGCTGGCCGAGACCGAGACGCGTATCGCGGACGCCAATGTCCGTTCGACCGAGGCCGTGCGCACCGCCGACCGCATGTTGATTGCCTTTTCGCCCGGCATGCTGGCGGACCTGGGCGTGCTGCGGAAATTCCTGTTCGAGCGGATGTACCGCCACTATCGCGTCAACCGCACCCGCAGCCAGGCCCGGCGGCTGCTGGCCGAGATGTTCCAGCTGTTCATGGCCGAGCCGGCGACCCTGCCGCCCGAATGGTCGGGCCGGGCGGATGTGGCGGATCAGGCCAAACGGGCCCGGGCGGTGTGCGACTATATCGCCGGCATGACCGACCGGTACGCGATCGAGGAACACAGGAAGCTGTTCAGCATCGACCTCGCGCTGGACCTCTAGCTTGTCATCCCCGACGTAGCGACGCGGAGATAGGGGACGGGATCGGGCTTTTCTCGTTCTCTCCCGGACGGCCTCCGGGCCGGGCCGGGAGGAGGGTGTGCGCCGCCGGCTGTCTCCCGGACAAGCGCAGGCGCTTTCCGGGAGGGAGCGGTGATGGTTCGGCGTCCCGGCTCTCCGCTTCGCTTCGGCCGGGATGACAAGGCGGTGGAGAGATCACCGACCCGGCCTGAAAAAGGACTCGGACCGGGATAGAGTGATCGTTCCGTGGGTCGATTCGCACGGAATATGAGGCGCGGCCATGTCCCACGAAGATCCCTATCGTCCGAACCAGGGTCGCGACCGCGGCGCCTATACGCCGCCGACCGACGACGACCTGCCGTTCAACCGCGGCGGCTATGACCCGCGCCGGGGCGGCGGCGGAGGCGGCGGGGCCAAGGCGCCGCCGATGACGCTGATCATCTCGGGCGTGGTGCTGCTGGTCCTGATCATCGCGGTGGTGGTCTACTACCGCGCCGGACCCCGCTCCTCGAACGACGCCCCGCCCGCCGTCGGCACGCCGGTCGGCCAGATGAAGGCCGACGCTCCGCTTGAAGCCCAGCCGGTCGACCCGGAGGCGGGCATCGACGTCTATGACGCGGCCGAGGCTCCGACCGCCGCCCCGACCTTCACCCCGCCGCCGGAAGTGGTTCAGCCGAGGCCGGCCGCGCCGTCGACGACCACGCCCGCCGCGCCGCGTCCGGCGCCCGTGACGCCGCCTGTCACGAAGGCCGAGCCCCGACCGCCCGCGACCGTGGGCGGAACCTCCGGCGTGCAGATCGGCGCCTTCTCGACCCCCGGCATCGCGGACCGGGAGTTCGCCGCCATCGTCGGCCGCTATCCGCAGTTCACCGCCGGCGCCGAGAAGCGGGTGCAGGAGGTGACGGCCTCGAACGGCTCGACCGTCTATCGCACCACGGTGACCGGGCTGAGCCGCGAGCAGGCGACCGGGCTGTGCGACGCCATCAAGGCCCGCGGCGGCGACTGTTTCATCCGCTGACCGCCGGTGACCTCGGCGGCGATCTACGGCTGTAGCGGCCATCGGCTGACGGAGGCGGAGCGCAGCTTCTTCGCCGAGGTAAGGCCATGGGGCTTCATCCTGTTTCGCCGCAATATCGACAGCCCGGACCAGGTCCGGGCGCTGACAGCTGAACTGCGCGACTGCATCGGCGAGGCCGGGGCTCCGATCCTGATCGATCAGGAAGGCGGGCGGGTGCAGCGGATGGGACCGCCGCACTGGCCGAAATATCCGCCGGGCGACGCCTATCTCAAGGCGACCAGCGATCCGGCGGCGGCGCGCGAACTGGTCCGGCTGGGCGCGCGGCTGATGGCCCATGACCTGAAGGCCGTCGGAATCAATGTTGACTGCCTGCCCGTGCTGGATGTTCCCGTGCCGGGCGCCCACGACATCATCGGCGACCGCGCCTATGCGCGCGATCCGGAGACGGTGGCGCAGCTGGGGCGGGCGGCGGCCGAAGGCCTGCTGGCCGGCGGCGTGGTGCCGGTGATCAAACACATGCCGGGGCACGGCCGCGCCTTCGCCGACAGCCACTATGATCTGCCGGTGGTGCATGCCGATCTGGCGACGCTGGACGGGTGGGATTTCGCGCCTTTCAAGGCGCTGTCGGACATGCCGATGGCGATGACGGCGCATGTGGTGTTCGACGCGATCGATTCGAAGCATCCGGCGACGACCTCGAAGAAGGCCGTGAAGCTGATGCGGAAGGACCTGGGTTTCGCCGGGCTGATCCTGACCGACGACCTGTCGATGAAGGCGCTGTCGGGCTCGTTGACGGAGCGGGCCGGGGCGGCGCTGAAGGCCGGCTGCGATGTGGTCCTGCACTGCAACGGCGATCTCGCGGAGATGCGGTTGGTGGCGGAGGGGGTCGGCAAGCTGAAGGGCCGGGCGGGCAGACGGGCGGCGGCGGCGCTGGCGCGGATCGTCAGTGCGCCGGAGCCGCTGGATGCGTTCGAGGCGCGGCTGCGGTTCGACGCCCTGATGACCGGGCGGCTGGAAGCGGCGAAGGGGTCAGATGTGGGGGAGGCGCAGGCATGACCGACGCCTTCCAGCCCAATCTGGATTTCACCGCCGCCGAACAGGTGGACGAGCGCGAGGCCTTCGTCGTCGACCTCGACGGCTATGAGGGGCCGCTGCATGTGCTGCTGGCGCTGGCGCGGACGCAGAAGGTCGATCTGCTGAAGCTGTCTATCACCCGGCTGGCGGAACAGTATCTGGCCTTCGTGCACGAGGCGCGGCGACGGAATTTCTCGCTGGCGGCGGACTATCTGGTGATGGCGTCCTGGCTGGCCTATCTGAAATCGCGCCTGCTGCTGCCGCGCACCGACAAGGGCAAGGGCGACGAGATGCCCGCGGAGGAGATGGCCGCGGCCCTGGCCTTCCGGCTGCAGAAGCTGGAGGCGATGCGCAGGGCGGTGGAGGCGATCACCGCCCGGCCGCAGCTGAGGCGCGACGTCTTCAGCCGCGGCGATCCGCAGGCGACCGTGATCGTCCCGTCCGACCGGGTCGACGCCAGCCTGTACGAGCTTATGGCCGCCTATGTGACCCAGCGCCGGCGCGAGGAGCAGCGGCACTACAATCCCGGCCAGCGGGTCGAGGCCTTCGCCCTGGAGGCGGCGCGGGACTGGCTGCGGGACGTGCTGCCGCGGCTGGAGCAGTGGACGCCGCTGGAGCAGGTGGCGCCGGCGCGGCGGGCCGAGGACGGCCCGACCCAGGCCAGCTTTACCGCCTCGACCCTGTCGGCCAGTCTGGAGCTGGTCAGGGAGGGGGCGATGGATGTGAAACAGGCCGAGGCCTTCGCCGAGCTCTATCTGAAGCGGCGCGGGCGGGGTCAGGTGCTGGAGCTGGTGCCTTGAGTTTTCTCCATTCCGCTCATCCCGGCGAACGCCGGGACCCAGTCCTGTCCAGCTTGACGCTGGTGTTTCAGGACAACCGGGCAGAACAATCCCCAACTGCCGCATCACCCAAAGCACTGGGTCCCGGCGTTCGCCGGGATGAGCGGATTTTGAAATGATCCAGTTCGCACCGGACCACGGAGAGATCGAACGCCGCGTCGAGGCGCTGCTGTTCGCCGCGGCCGGGCCGCTGTCGGCGGCCGAGATCGCGCGGCGGCTGCCCGAGGGGGCCGATGTGGGCGGGGCCATCTCGGCCCTGCGCGAACGCTATCACGGGCGGGGCGTCGAGCTGGAATGCGTCGCCGACCGCTGGGGATTCCGCACCGCGCCGGACCTGTCCTTTTTGATGACCGAGGAGCGGGAGGAGCCGCGGCGGCTGTCGAAGGCGGCGCTCGAGACCCTGGCCATCATCGCCTACCACCAGCCCTGCACCCGGGCCGAGATCGAGAGCGTGCGGGGGGTGTCGCTGTCAAAGGGGACACTGGACCTGTTGCTGGAGATGGGGTTCGTGCGGCTGCGCGGACGGCGGCGGACGCCGGGGCGGCCGGTGACATATGGCACCGCCGACCGGTTCCTGGAGCATTTCGGCCTGTCCAACCTGTACGACCTGCCCGGCGTGCAGGAGATGAAGGCGGCAGGGCTGCTGGACCTGTCGATCCCGGTCGGATTCGAGGTGCCGGACCCCTCGCGGGCCACGGACGGCGACGATGAGCCGCTGTTGCCGGGGGATGAGGACGCGCCGGAGTTCGCCCAGGATTTCGTGGCGGAGGACTGAGGGCTGGCCCGCGAGGGGAGGTGGGTTTCCAACGCTCGGTGCGGCCAGGTGATTGGTGATTGGTGATTGGTGGTTGCGGCTTCCCTGACCGTGGAGTCCCGGGCGCCGGCCGCGACTACATCAGCAACCAATCACCAACCACCAATCACCTCCCGTCCCGCTGAAAGCGGATGATGCATTCCGCTCCGACCCTTGCTAATCGCTTCCGATGATCGCTCGCCTTCGCCCCGTACCGTTCGACCTCGGTCCCGTCCATTTCGTGGGCATAGGCGGGATCGGCATGAGCGGGATCGCGGAGATCATGCTCAAGATCGGCTATTCGGTGCAGGGTTCGGACGCCAGGGCCAGCGCCAATACGGAGCGGCTGGAGAAGCTGGGGGCGCGGATATTCATCGGCCATGACGCGGCCCATATCGGCGACGGCGTTTCGGCGGTGGTCTATTCGACGGCGGTCAAGGCGACCAATCCCGAGATGACGGTCGCGCGCGAGCGGCGCATCCCGCTGGTGCGCCGGGCCGAGATGCTGGCCGAGCTGATGCGGCTGCAGTTTTCGATCGCGGTGGGGGGCACCCACGGCAAGACCACGACGACCTCGATGGTGGCGGCGATTCTGGACGCCGGCGGGCTGGATCCGACGGTGGTCAACGGCGGCATCATCAACGCCTATGGCACCAACGCCAAGGTCGGCGACGGCGACTGGATCGTGGTCGAGGCCGACGAGAGCGACGGCAGCTTCCTGCGGCTGAAGTCGACGGTGGCCATCGTCACCAATATCGACCCCGAGCATCTGGACCACTACGGCGATTTCGACGGGGTGCGGAAGGCGTTCGTGGACTTCGTCGAGAACATCCCCTTCTACGGCTTCGCCGCTGTCTGCCTGGACCACCCGGAGGTGCAGCGGCTGGTGGCCTCGATCGATAACCGGCGGCTGGTGACCTATGGGGTCAATCCGCAGGCCATGGTGCGGGCCGACAACTGCCAGATGCAGCCCGACGGCTGCCGCTTCGACGTCGTGATCCAGAAGCAGGGGCTGGCGGCGCTCGATGAGCCGATCCGGATCACGGGCCTGCACCTGCCGATGGCGGGCTGGCACAATGTGTCCAATGCGCTGGCGGCGATCGCCGTGGCGCGCGAGCTGGATGTGTCGGACGAGGCGATCCGGGCGGGGCTGGCCGGGTTCGGGGGGGTGCGGCGGCGGTTCACCACCACGGGCATCGTAGGCGGGGTGCGGATCGTCGATGACTACGGCCATCACCCGGTCGAGATCGCCGCCGTGCTGAAGGCCGCGCGGCAGGTGGCCGAGGGACGGGTCATCGCCGTGGTCCAGCCGCATCGGTTCACCCGGCTGGAATCGCTGATGGAGGAGTTCTCGACCTGCTTTTCCGATGCCGACGCGGTGTTTGTGGCCGATGTCTATGCGGCGGGCGAGACGCCGATCGAGGGGATCGACAAGGACGCGCTGGTGGAAGGCATCCGCCGGTTCGGGCACCGGTCGGTGCAGCCGCTGGAGAGCGTGGAGGCCCTGCCGGGGGTGATCGCGGCGGAGGCGAAGGACGGCGATCTGGTGGTGCTGCTCGGGGCGGGGGACATTACCCAGTGGGCTTATGCATTGCCGGGGCAGCTGGAGGGGCTGGGTTGATTCACGGTTCCGCTCATCCCGGCGAAAGCCGGGACCCAGTCCTGTCCAGCGTGACGCTGGCGTATCCGGACAGCCGCCCGCAGCATTCCTCACCGATCCATCACCCGAAGCACTGGGTCCCGGCTTTCGCCGGGATGAGCGGAATCTAGAAATGTCGTGGCGTGACTCTCTCCCCCCGGTCCGAGGCAAGCTGCTGCGCGACGAGCCGCTGGGGCCGTTCACCTGGTTCCGGGTTGGCGGTGCCGCGGACGTTGTGTTCATGCCGGAGGACGAGGCGGACCTCGCCGCCTTCCTGAAGGCGCTCGATCCCGGCGTCCCAGTTACGCCCCTGGGGGTCGGGTCGAACGTGATCATTCGAGATGGCGGCGTCGAAGGCGTTGTCGTCAGACTCGGGCGCGGCTTCAATCAGGTGCAGGTGCTGGATACCGTGAGCATAAGCGCCGGGGCGGCCGTTCCTGACGCCATTCTCGCCCGGAAGGCGGCTGAGGCTGGAATCGCAGGGCTTGAGTTCTTCGCCGGGATACCGGGCACCGTTGGGGGAGCCGTGGTGATGAACGCCGGCTGCTACGGCAGCGAGACGAAGGACGTGCTCGTCACGGCGACGGTCATCGACCGGCAAGGCAAGGTCTTTCTGATGTGCGAGGCGGACCTGCACTACACCTATCGCCATAGCGCGCTACAGGAGACCGGCCACATCGTCCTTTCCGCAATGTTCGAAGCCGAGGCAGGGGACCCGGCAGCCAGCAAGGCGAAGATCGCCGAAATCACCTCGCGCCGCGAACTGACCCAGCCGATCCGCGAGAAGACCGGGGGCTCGACCTTCAAGAATCCGCCGGGCCATTCGTCGTGGAAACTGGTCGATGAGGCGGGCTGGCGCGGAAAGCTGTTCAAGGCGACCGGGGGCGGGGCCATGTTCAGTGAATTGCACAGCAATTTCATGATCAACCCGGGCGAGGCGACGGCGGCGGATATCGAGGGACTTGGCGACGCCGTGCGCGCCGACGTTCAAAGTAAACTGAACGTAAACCTGGAGTGGGAGATCAAGAGGATCGGCCGCCCGCTCTGAGTTGATCCTCCCATGACCCGCCCGTTCGCAGACCTGCACGTCGCCGTCCTGTTGGGCGGGCTGTCGTCTGAACGGGAGGTGTCCCTGAGCTCCGGCAGGATGTGCGCCGACGCCTTGGAAGGGCAGGTGGCGCGGGTCAGCCGCGTGGACGCCGGGCGCGATCTGGCCGAGGTGCTGGCCGCGCTGAAACCCGATGTCGTCTTCAACGCC
Source organism: Brevundimonas vancanneytii (assembly GCA_943367565.1). GTDB lineage: Bacteria > Pseudomonadota > Alphaproteobacteria > Caulobacterales > Caulobacteraceae > Brevundimonas > Brevundimonas vancanneytii_C. Next base: position 28,994 of record CALRJO020000007.1, on the reverse strand, counting down.
CTGCACGGTGAATGGGGCGAGGACGGCTGCGTCCAGGGCGTGCTGGAGACGCTGGGCGTTCCCTACACCCACTCCGGCGTGCTGGCCTCGGCCCTGGCCATGGACAAGGAGAAGTCCAAGGCGGTGCTGGCGGCGGCGGGCGTGGTGGTCCCCGGTGGCGGCCTGTTCGACCGCTTCGAGGTGGCGCGCAGCCATGTGATCCCGCCGCCCTATGTGATCAAGCCGAACGCCGAAGGCTCCTCGGTCGGGGTCTATCTGGTGCGCGAGGGCGAGCCGCCCTGCGCGGCGCCGGGCGAGGCCAGCTGGACCTGGGGCGAACGGGTGATGGTCGAGCCCTTCATCGCCGGCAAGGAGCTGGCCGTCACCGTGCTGGGGGAAAAGTCGGGACCGCGCGCCCTGACCATCACCGACATTACCCCGACCAAGGGCTTCTACGACTATGAGGCCAAATACGCTCCGGGCGGCTCCGTCCACGTGTTGCCGGCGGTCCTGCCGGCCCATGTCTTCGAGCGGGCGCTAAGGGAATCCGAGCTGGCGCACACGGCCATGGGCTGCCGCGGGGTGAGCCGATCCGACTTTCGTTATGACGATATTAAGGACGAACTGGTCCTTCTGGAGGTCAATACCCAGCCGGGCATGACGCCGACCTCGCTCAGTCCCGAGCAGGCCGCCCATGTCGGGATGGACTACAAAGCATTGGTACGGTGGATGGTGGAGGACGCCTCATGCCCGCGGTAGTTCGCGGCGGTCGGCGACAGAGTTCGAACCAGCCTGCAAAACGCGGCGCGGCTCCCAAGTCCCACGGGCGCGGCCGCGCGCCGCGCAACGCCCAGGCCACGCCCGGGAAGATGGCGGCGCTGGGGCGGCTGGATCTGTCGCCCCGCGCAGTCGTGATTTCGATCGCCGCCGGCGTGCTGCTGCTGGCCGGCGTTCTGGCGACCGGGGCGCGGGCCGAGCGGATCGGCGCCTCGATCGGCCATGGCGTGGACGGGATGACCGCCGGCCTCGGCCTGAAACTCGAAAAGGTGTTCATCGAGGGCGAGAGCCCCGAGGCGACGCGCGCCATCCAGCAGGCCGTGCAACTGGCGGCCGACCAGCCCATGACCTCCATTGATCTGGACGCCGTGCGTCAGCGGGTCGAGGCGATCGGCTGGGTCAAGTCGGCGCGGGTCGTGCGCCTTCTGCCCAACACCCTGATCGTCCACGTCATCGAACATGACCGGCTGGCCGTGTGGCAGACCGGCGGCGTCAACCAGGTCATCGACAGCCACGGCCAGGTCATCGCCGGGGCCGACGCCGGCCGCTATCCGAACCTGCCGCTGGTCGTCGGCAAGGGCGCCGAGCAGGCGGCCCACGAAGTCCTGCCCCTGATCGCCCAGCGCCCGCGGCTCGCCAGCCGGGTCGAGGCCCTGGTGCGGGTGGACGAGCGCCGCTGGGACCTGCGGCTCAAGGACGGCAGTCTGATCCAGCTGCCCGCGTCCAACCAGGAGGCGGCGCTGATCCAGCTGGACGCCCTGGACCAGCGCGAGCGGCTGCTGGAGCTGGGCTTCGCCCGGATTGATCTCAGAACCCCGGAGGAGGTCGCGGTCCGGCCCTCCGCCGGCGAAGCGTAGAGTGAGGGGCGACTGATGGCCGGACGTACTGTGGACAAGTCTGTGGACGGTGTGGGGAAAGCCGCGGGGCGCGCGCCCGTGGTGGCGGCCCTCGACCTGGGCCAGTCCAAGGTCGCCTGTTTCATCATGAAGGCCGACGGCGTGCGCCACGCCGACCGGACCATCCGCGTCGCCGGGGCGGGGCACGTCCAGTCGCGCGGCGTGCGCGGCGGCGGCATCGTCAATATGGACGAGGCGGCCCAGGCCATCGGCCATGCGGTCGAGCGCGCCGAACGGGCCGCCGGCTGCCCGGTCTCGGGCGTCGTCGTGACCACGGCCATCGGCCAGATGGCCAGCCACAGGGTGCAGGCCCGGGTCTCGCTGGGGGCCACGCCGGTCGGGGACGCCGATCTGGCGCGGGCCATCGGCATGGCCCTGGCCCAGATCCGCCTGCCAAACCGCCGGCCGATCCATGTGCTGCCGATCGCCTGGTCGGTCGACGGGGCGCGGGGGGTGCACGATCCTCGCTCGATGAAGGGGCATTCGCTGGGGCTGGACCTGCTGGTCGTGTCCATGGCCGAGAGCGCCTTCAACGGCCTGAGCCATTGTCTGGAACTGGCCCACCTCGACCTGCAGGGCGTGGCGGCGGCGCCGGTGGTGTCGTCGCTGGCGGCGCTGGAAGACGACGAGATGGATCTGGGCTGCGTCTGTATCGACATGGGCGGCGGATCGACCTCGGCGGCGGTCTGGGGCGGACGGTCGCTGCTGCATATCGAGTCGCTGAACGTCGGCGGCGACCATGTGACGGCGGACATCGCGCGCGGCCTGTCGACCTCACGGGCCGGGGCCGAACGGCTGAAGACGCTGCACGGTTCGGCCATGGCCAACGCCCATGAGGACCGCGAGATGCTGGAGGCCCCGCCGCGCGGCGAGGACGCCTCGGCCGGTCCGATCTTCGTCCAGCGGGCCATGCTCAAGACCGTCATCGCCCCGCGGGTCGAGGAGACGCTGGAGCTGCTGCGCGACCGGCTGCGCAACGCCGGGGTGGGGCTGGAGCCCGGCGCGGGCCTGGTCCTGACGGGCGGGGCCAGCCAGCTGAACGGCGTGCGGGAACTGGCCATCCGGGTGTTCGACCGTCCGGTGCGGCTGGGCAAGCCGCAGCGGGCGCCGCACCTGGCCGACGCCGCCTCGGGCCCGGCCTTCTGTTCGGCGGCGGGCGTGCTGCTGCGCGCCGCCTACGGTCCGCGCGAGGCGGTCTCGGCCCGCAAACTCATGTCCCGCCAGATTTCGGCCGCGGACGCGCCGCGCGTCCATCGGGGCGGGATTGTGGCCCGCGCCGCCGGCTGGTTGCGCGAAAATCTCTGACTCCCCGACCCGCGCGGGCATGGTTGTCCGGATTCTCCCCTCGCGTGGCGAGACTGTGTCCGGATTGTAACAACTGGCGTGCGGATTGGTCGCCAAGCCGCCACAATCCCTTGTCGTTGCCCGCTTAGCTGCTAGCGTGGAGGTCCGAAGCAGAATCCGACATCCGGCGGACGCTGCGTATTGCATCCACAACGGTTGGGGCCCAATCACCATGCTTCTCAAGCGCAAGTACCTCTTTGGCACGACGATCCTCGCGGGCGTCATGGCCGTCACGGCTCCGGCCTTTGCTCAGGACCAGCTCCCGGGCGTCACCGTCCAGGGGCGGGCCGACCAGCAAGCGACCGAGATCGACGAAGTCGTCGTCACCGGTTCGCGCATCCGTCGTGACCCGACCAACGCTCCGACCCCGCTGATCCAGGTCTCGCGCGAAGCGCTGCTGACCACCGGTCAGTCGACGGTGGTCGACTATCTGGCCACCATCCCGGCCCTGTCGAACTCGCTGGTTCCGTCGGACACCACCGGTTCGAACCTGAACGACGGCGGTCTGTCGTTCGCCAACCTGCGCTCGCTGGGCACCGGCCGGACCCTGACCCTGGTCGACGGTCGTCGCCACGTCGGCTCCGCCGCGGGCAACCTGGCCGTCGACATCGACGCCATCCCGCGCCTGCTGATCGAGAACATCGAAATCGTGACCGGCGGCGCCTCGTCGGTTTACGGCGCCGACGCCGTCTCCGGCGTGCTGAACTTCCAGCTGCGCCGCGACTTCGAAGGCCTCGAGATCGACGCCAACTACGGCATGATCAACCAGGGCGGTGAAGCCAACAAGCGCATCTCGGCCCTGATCGGCACCAACCTGCTGGACGACCGGCTGAACCTGTATGCCTTCGCCGAGTACGAAGACATCGATCACGTCGGCAGCCTGGACATCGACTGGCTGGAAGCCGCGCATGCCTTCGTCGGCATCGACGCCGATCCGACCACCGCGACGAACGACGGCTTCCTCGACAACCGGGTGTTCAGCGGCGTCCGCACCCTGTCGCGTCCGCGCTGGGGCCAGACCACGCTCGCCAACTCGCAGCGCCCCACCGCGCTGAACGATCCCGATGTGCCGCTGGCGTCCTGTACCGCTCTGACCAGCGCCAACTGCTACAGCCTGGATCCGACCAAGACCTACGTCTATGAGGGCAACACCGCCCGTCTGGCCAACTTCGGTCAGCGGATCGGCAACGTCGGCTCGAACCGCACGCTGAACATCGGCGGCGACGGTGAAAACCCGAACAACTTCGGCCAGGAAAGCCGCGTCCCCGAGTCGGTCAACCAGCGTTACCAGGTCGGCGCCAACTTCGCGATCCTCGACAACGTCGATCTGTCGGTCGAAGCCAAGTTCATCACCGAAGACACGTTCGACATTTCGCAGCCGACCTTCTTCGACATCTTCCTGAACAACGGCACCTACGCCGCCAACCAGACCAACTTCATGCGGGCCGTGTCGCAGTTCGACCTGCGCTATACGGACAACGCCTATCTGCCGCAGAACGTGAAGGATGCGATCACGGCCAACACCGTCCAGAACTGGACGGCCAACGCCAACACCGACGGTACGCCGGCCGGCGCGCCGGTCGCGCGCCAATGGGCCCGTCACTCGATCTTCGGCCCGCAGCGGACCCAGGACAACACGCGCGAAATCGAGCGTTACGTCGTGGCCCTGAGCGGCGACTTCGACCAGCTGGGCTTCATCAAGAACATCGACTGGGATCTGTCCTGGGTGCGGGGCGAAGCCCGCAACCAGAACGTCGAGCGCGGTGTCGACGTCCAACGCTTTGCCCTGGCCGCCGACGCGGTCGTGGACACCGCCGGTATCGTCAACGGCCGTCCCGGTGAAATCGTCTGCCGCGCCCGCCTGATCGCGGCGACGCCCGGCGGGGTCGTGGGCGATGAGCTGCGGTTCTTCGGCTTCACCACCCGTGGCGTCGACATGCGTAGCAGCGCCGAAGGCACACGCGCCCTCAACGAGTGCGTGCCGCTGAACGTGTTCGGCGCCGGCAACCAGAGCCAGGCGGCCCTGGACTATGTCGACGCCTCCATCACCGTCAGCCACACCAACAAGCAGGATCAGGGCCTGGCGGTCATTTCCGGCCAGCTCTGGGACTTCTGGGGGGCCGGCGAGATCGGCATGGCCATCGGCGCTGAATACCGCAAGGAGTTCACCGAAGGCCTCGGCCGCTCGAGCTCCACGGGCGATCGTCTCCTGTTCCTGAACACCGGCGCCGACTTCGCGCCTGCCGAATACGAGTCGAACGAGTGGTTCGCCGAACTGTCGATCCCGCTGTTCCGCGACAGCTGGATGGGTGAGTACGCCGAACTCAGCGGTTCGTACCGCGCGTTCGACTACACCACCGCAGGCGAAGGCGACGTTTACGGCGTGAACCTGGTCTACCGTCCGATCCGGGACATCGCCTTCAAGACCAGCTTCAACACCTCGTTCCGCGCGCCCAACCTGTCGGAGAACTTCGCCGCGGGAAGCCAGACCTTCGCCAACGCCTTCGTCGACCCCTGCACCACGAACAACATCGCGGCGCAGAACGCGGAGATCCGGGCCAACCGGATCGCCAACTGTACGGCTCTGGCCACGGCCCGCGGCTTCTCCTTCGACTTCGCCGGCGCCACCGCGACCAACACCGACGACTTCAACCCGATCTATTCGTCGGGCATCGCCGGCATCAACCGGGGCAACCCGAACCTGACGCCCGAAGAGTCGGAAAGCTTCACCTTCTCGACCGTGATCCAGCCCCGCTGGTTCCCGAACCTCAGCATCATTCTCGACTACTACGAGATCGAGCTGAGCCGCGTGATCGTGTCGCCGTCGGCCCCGGCCCTCGCCGCCAGCTGCGTCAGCGGCGCCCAGCTGAACCCCGACGCCTGTAACTCGGTGTTCCGCAACAACCCGACCATCCCGTTCGGCGTCGGCGCTCCCGCCGGCGACCCGATCGGCGGCTTCATCCAGCAGCCGGTCAACCTGGCCGCGCTGACCACCCGTGGTCTGGACTTCACGGCCCGCTACTCGCTGGACACCGAAGAAGTGTTCGGCCGCAACTGGGGTCGTTTCGACTATCGCGTCGGTGGTCTGTGGCTGATCGAGCAGGAGCAGTTCCTGAACGTGGCCGATCCGACCGACGGTACGGAACTGGGCAGCACGATCTTCTTCCCGCGTGTTCGCCTGACGTCGTCGCTGACCTGGTCGCCGAACGACATCTGGAGCGTCAACTGGAGCGTGGACTGGCAGACCGCCCAGGACAGCGCCAATATCCGCGACCTGATCGGCAACCTCGACAGCCGTCCGTTCGACACCTACGACACCGGCAACTTCGCCCGCCACGACTTCACCGTCCGGTGGAACGCCGCGGACGACCTGTCGATCCGCATGGGCGTGGTCAACGCCTTTGACGCCGAACAGCCCCGCTACCTCGGCGGTACGCTGCTCAGCAACATGGATCCCTACGGCACGCGCTTCTTCGTGGGCCTGAACTATCGCCCCTGGTAAGACCCGGAGGCTCAAGAACGGAAAGGGCGGCTCGCAAGAGCCGCCCTTTTTCGTTGGTCCACACACCAAAACTTGCGCTCAAGGTTAACGAAATTCGTGGCCTGGCGCGCGACTCAGCCTATCCGGTAACACTCTCTTAAGCAGAACGGGCGTTTCCTTAACGCGCTCATAACCAATGCGAAACGGCGGGGCTTTCGCATCGGGCTGCAGGGGCAGGGTCGGATAAGGTCGGAAAAGAATGTCTCTCTCGCTGGTGCGGCCGCAGGCCACGGAATTGAAGCCCCGGATCGTCGTCTTCGGCGTCGGCGGGGCGGGCGGCAACGCGGTCAACAACATGATCGACGCCGGCCTTGAAGGGGTCGAGTTCGTCGTCGCCAACACCGACGCGCAGCACCTGTCGTTCGCCAAGACCGACCGCCGCGTCCAGCTGGGCGAGACGATCACCCAGGGCCTGGGCGCCGGCGCCCACCCCGAGGTCGGCATGAACGCCGCCGAGGAATCGGCCGAGGAAATCCATGGGCACCTGGAAGGCGCCCATATGGTCTTCATCACCGCCGGCATGGGCGGCGGCACCGGCACCGGCGCCGCGCCCGTCATCGCCAAATGCGCCCGCGACCGCGGCATCCTGACCGTCGGCGTGGTGACCAAGCCCTTCACCTTCGAGGGCCGTCACCGCATGCGTCTGGCCGATGCGGGCATCGCCGAGCTGCAACGCTACGTCGACACCCTGATCGTCATTCCCAACCAGAACCTGTTCCGCGTCGCCAATGAGCGCACCACCTTCGCGGACGCCTTCGGCATGGCTGACCAGGTGCTGCATTCGGGCGTGCGCTCGATCACCGATCTGATGATCCTGCCCGGCCTGATCAACCTCGACTTCGCCGACGTCCGCGCCGTCATGTCCGAAATGGGCAAGGCGATGATGGGCACGGGCGAGGCCTCGGGCGAGGACCGCGCCCTGCAGGCCGCCCAGAACGCCATCGCCAATCCGCTGCTGGACGAGACCTCGCTGAAGGGCGCCAAGGCCGTTCTGGTGAACATCACCGGCGGCATGGACATGACCCTGCTGGAAGTCGACGAGGCGGCCAACGCCATCGCCGGCGAGGTGGACGCCGACGCCAACATCATCTTCGGCGCCGCCTTCGACCCGGCCCTGGACGGCAAGATCCGCGTCTCGGTCGTGGCCACCGGCATGGAAGACCTGGCCGCGGCCAAGGGCGCGCCGAACGCCACGACCTCGACCTTCGACGCCCGCCGCCCGACCCCGGCCCACGCCGCCTCGCGCGCCGAGCCCGTGCGCCACGAGCCGGTTCGCGAGCCCGCCCGGGCCGACATCCTCCGCGAACGCGAGCCCGCGCCGATCGTCCCGACCTTCCAGTCCAGCCAGCCGACCTATGGAACCGCCGCCCGCGCGCCCGAACCGCGTTTCGAGCCGCGTCCCGAACCGGTGATCCACGTCGCCGAGGAACGCACGCTCGAGCCGATCGTCGATCCCTGGGTCGAGGAATATGAATCCGCGCCGCGCAGCCGGACCACCGCCGAAACCGCCGCGCCGGTGGCGCAGGGCGACCTGTACATGGACCGCGCCGCCGCTTCCCAGTCGGAGCCCCGGTACGAGGAGCCGGCCCAGGACGACTATGACGACCGTGATCACCGGAAGTCCGGCTGGAGCCTGTTCGGTCGCGGCAAACGTCAGCCGGCGCAGCCGACCTATCCGGGCCCGTCGCGGACGACCGAGATGCGTGCGACCAGCCAGACCCAGCCCACGCCGGAGCCCGAACTGGGCGCGGCCGAGGACGATCTGGAAATCCCGTCCTTCCTGAGACGCCTGGCCAACTGATCCGGCCGCAAGCCTGACGAACCGCCCCGGAGCTCGCGCTCCGGGGCGGTTTCGCGTTCAGCGCGGTTACCAAAACCGAAACAATCCGAAACCCGACTTTCATTTCGCCCTTGCAAGGGGGCGGCTAGACGGTTCGTGGGGCGAACTCCGCACATAGAGGCGGGGCGCAGAACATGAAACGAGTTTGAGATTGCCGGTCCGCAACGACCATCACCAGAGGACGACCATCGCCCCCGCGATCATCGCGGGCGTGGGCGTGCACACGGGTGACCGGGTGCGTCTGGCGGTGCGTCCGGCTCCGACGGGTACGGGCATCGTCTTCGTGCGCACCGACATCAAGGACCGCGACAACCGTATTCCGGTCTCGGGCGAGGCCGTCGTCGACGCCCGTCTGAACACCATGATCGAGAACGCCGCCGGCGTTCGCCTGTCGACCATCGAGCATCTGATGGCCGCCTTCGCCGCCCTGGGCGTGTCGAACGCCGTGGTCGAGGTGGACGGGCCCGAGCTGCCGATCCTCGACGGGTCGGCGCTGCAGTTCGTCCAGCTGCTGGACCGCGCCGGCTTCCGCCGCCAGGAGGCGCCGGTCCGCTATATCGAGATCCTCGAGCCCATCCGGGTCCAGGACGGCGACAAGACGGCCGCCCTGCTGCCCTGCGACCGCTATGAGATGCGGTTCGAGATCGATTTCGACACGCCGGTGATCGGCAATCAGGTGGTGGATTTCGTCGTCGACGAGGAGACCTTCCGCAACGAGATCATGGCCGCCCGCACCTTCGGCTTCGCCCACGAGGTCGAGGCCCTGCGGCGGGCCGGCCTGGCCCGCGGCGGTTCGCTGGAGAACGCCGTGGTCATCGACGGCGACCAGATCCTGAACCCCGGCGGGCTGCGGATGGAGCGCGAGTTCGTCAAGCACAAGGCGCTGGACGCCATCGGCGACCTGTATGTGCTGGGCGCGCCCCTGCTGGGCCGCTACGAGGGCGTCAAGGCGGGGCATGCGATCAACAACCTGCTGGTCCGCGAGCTGCTGGCCAATCCGCAGGCCTGGCGCGAGGTGACCCGCGTGCCCGAGCTGGCGATGGCGGGCTGAATCAGCCCCCGGATCAGCCTAGGCTGATCGCGCTCATCAGCCGCCCGAAGTCGGCTTCCCCGTTCAGATACGCTCGCCGGTTCGAATAGAACCGCGCGGCGTCCGCGCGCGTGTCATCGCCGGTCCAGGCGGCGTCGGCGACACCGGCCTGTTCCAGACGCCAGAGGACGAAGGCCGGGAGGTCGAACAGCCGTTTGTCGGCGGCGCCGCCGGGCGCGAAGAAGCGGGCGCTGCCGGGGTCGTGGTGATCGAACCGATCCTGGAAGTCCGCGCCGACCTCGTACGAGGCCTGGGCGATGCAGGGGCCGACGACGGCGACCATGCGGCGGGGCTCGGCGCCGAGGGCCTGCATGGCGGCGACGGTGGAGTGGACGATGCCGTCCAGGGCGCCCTTCCAGCCGGCGTGGGCGGCACCGACGACCCCGGCCTCGGGATCGGCCATCAGGATGGGGGCGCAGTCGGCGGTCAGGACGGCGCAGATGACGCCGGGCGTCGCGGCGACCGTGGCGTCGCCCTCGGGCCGCGCGCCCTTCCAGCCGGCCTCGGCGACGCGGGCGACGGCTGAATGGATCTGGAAACAGGCGGCGAAGTCGTCGGGGACGCCGCCCAGATGTTCGGCGACCCGACGGCGGTTCTCTGCGACGGCGGCGGGGTCGTCCTTCGAGCCCACGCCGGTGTTGAGGCCTTCATAGAGGCCGGTCGAGACACCGCCCTGCCGGGTGAAGAAGCCGTGGCGGAGGCCGGTCCTGTCCAGCAGGGGGTGGGTGATGGGGGACAGAGCCATGGTCAGTCCTCGAACCCCGGGACCACCAGCGACCGCGGTGAGAAGATGGCGCAGGCCTTGAACAGCGCGCCCATCTGGTCGTCGGCGGTGAGCCGCGCCAGCTGGCGGTCGATGATCTGGGCCGCGTCGGGGCGGCCGGCCTTCAAGCGGTCGGCCCGGGCCTCTATGCCGAGCAGGTTCAGGAACTCGCCCTGGCCCATGGTTCCGGTGACGTCGGCGCCGGCGTGGATGGCGGCCTCGAGCACCGATGGGAAGTCGGCCCATTGCGTCAGGTCGACCTCGCCGGGCGTCTCCAGCGGATCGACCTTCTGGTGTCGGCGCAGGCCCTGGAGGGTGTCGCCGGCCTCGCGCCGGGCGCGGCCGTAGTCGATCAGCAGGGCGGCGCCGCCGGCCTCGCGGACGAGGGCGGCGACATCGCGGCCGAAGGCGGCCTGCTGGTCCGAAATCTCGACCGTCTGGCCGGGTTCGACTTCGAATTCCGGGCGTTTGAACCCGCCGGTGATCTTCACCAGGCCGAAGGTCAGTTCGCCGTCATCGGTGACGCCGACGCGGCGTTCGGCCCAGCCGTCTTCGGTCTTCACGAACTGACGGGCGGGCAGGCAGTCCAGCACCTCATTGGCGATCAGGATCACCGGGGCGTCGGTCTCGATCCGGTCCAGCGAGGCGACCCAGCGGGGGTGGATGTCGCTGTCGGCCAGCATCCGGGCCTGCGCCTCGCGCAGCGGCGGGCTGGGCTCGATCAGGATCAGGTCGACGGCGCGCAGGAATTCGGGATCCAGCCGCGCGGCGCGCAGGGCGTCGGCCATCAGCGTTCCGTCGCCCGGTCCGACCTCGACCAGCCGCACCCTCTCGGGCGCCCCCAGACGCCGCCACAGCTCCACCGCCCACAGGCCGATCAGCTCGCCGAACATCTGGCTGATCATCGGGGCGGTGATGAAATCGCCGGTCGCGCCGATGGCGGGCCGGGTGGCGTAATAGCCGCCCTCCGGGTCATGCAGGCAGCGGGTGACATAGTCCGCCACCGTCATCGGCCCGGTCAGGATGATCTCGCGCGCCAGACGGTCCTTCAGCGACATGGCGCGTCAGGCGGTCAGGGGCGGGCGGCTCCAGGCGCGCCAGATCAACCAGCCGCCGATCAGCATCATCGGGATCGACAGCATCATGCCCATGGTCAGGCCCAGCGGCAGGTTCTCGAGCCCGGCGTCCGGCTGGCGGAAATTCTCCAGCGAGGCCCGCGCAAGGCCGTAGCCGAACAGGAAGAGGCCGGTGACATAGCCGGGCTTGACCAGCAGCCGCCATTTGAAGACCGCCAGCCAGAGGATGACAGCCAGGGCAATGCCCTCGAGGGCGGCCTCGTAGAGCTGGCTGGGATGCCGCGGCTCAATGCCGGCCGGACAGTGGCCGTAGAGGCGAAGGATGGTGTCGTTGCAGAAGACCATGCCCCAAGGCGCGTCGGTGGGGCGTCCCCACAGCTCGGCGTTGATGAAATTGGCCATGCGGCCGAAGAACAGGCCGATCGGCGCCACGGGCGCGATCAGATCGCCGAGGCTGAGCAGTCGGATCCCGTTCTTCCGGGCGAACAGGACGATGGCCAGGCTGACGCCGATCAGGCCGCCATGGAACGACATGCCGCCGTCCCACAGCCTGAACAGGGCCAGCCGCTCGCCCCAGCCGGCGCCGGTGAACAGGTCGCCGTAGAGGGAGGGCTGATAGAAAAGGGCGAAGCCGAACCGGCCGCCGAGGATGATCCCAAGGGTGATCCACAGCACCAGATCGTCCAGCTGGACGGTCGTGACCGGCGCCTTCGCGGGCTGCCAGACGGCGTTGTTGCGGGCCAGACGGTTCGCATACCACCAGCCGAGGACGATGCCCGCCACATAGGCCAGGGCGTACCAGCGGATGTCCAGCGGACCGATGCTGAACCAGACGGGTTCGATGTCAGGAAATGGCACGGGCGCTCCAGAAGGCCGGGTCTCGAAAAGGGGTTTAGCAAGCGCGGCCGCGCATGGCCATTTTTGCTTCGGGTCGAATCGACCCGAATCCAAAAAATGGCCGAGGGTCAGTTTTGAGCGATCTCCCGAGCGGAGATCGCTCAGGCCCTGAAATTTCCGCAACATGCCGCGCGCCGCCCAATTCAGGCCATAGGTCGCATCGACAGCAAGGTTTCGTTCACCATATCGGGTGAACCTTCGTTAACGACGCTCGTTCGCTCGAGCCGGAGAGTTCCATGCAGACCCGCAACCCCCTTCTCGACGAGTTCGCCAAGCTGACGACCGGGGCCATGGGCCTGGCCCAGGCGGCGGGGGAAGAGGCCAAGACAGCCTTCCGCGCGGGCACCGACCGCATGGCCGCCGACCTCGATCTGGTCCGCCGCGACGAGTTCGACGCCCTGAAAGCCGAAATCGCCGCCCTGCGCGCCGAGGTCGCGGCGCTGAAATCGCCGGAGAAGTCGCCTGCGAAGACGCCAAAAAAGCCTGCCACGGGAACGTCCACAGCGGGTTCTCCCCCTCAGGACGCAGCCGGTTGAGCCGAATCTGCGAACCCGCCTACCGTCCCGTAACGGGGCGTGAGTCGCGCCCGGAGAGTGCCTGATGGACGCTGTACGGCCCGAAGAAGTCGATGTTCCCTACGATCCGCTGGATGTCGTGGAACACGTCCTGGTGGCCGAAAACCTGCCGTTCGACCGCACCGACGAGGGCGATCTGGCCTTCGCCCTGGCCGGGGACTGGAAGGACTACGAACTGTGGTTCGCCTGGCGGCCCGAGGGCGATTGCCTGCAACTGTGCTGTGCGCTTGACCTGCAGGCGTCCAAACAGCGCCGCGGCGCCGCCTATGAACTGGTCGGCCTGATCAACCAGCGCACCTGGATGGGCCATTTCGAGGTCTGGGCCGAGGACGGGGAGATCGTCTTCCGCCATTCGCTGGCCCTGCCGATGGGCGAGCGCCCGACCCTGGCCCAGGCGGCCTCGATGATCGACGCCGCGGTCGAGGCGGCGGATCGCTACTATCCCGCCTTCGATTTCATGATCCGCGGCAACAAGAAGCCGCAGGAGGCGATCGACTCCTGCCTGTTCGAGACCGTCGGCACGGCCTGAGGCATGAACACACCCGACAGAGCCGGGTCCGTCGCCCTGGTCGGGTGCGGACGGCTGGGGTCGGCCATCCTTGAGGGATGGCTGAGGACCGGCGCGGTCGCGGCGGACGATCTGATCATTGTCAGCCCTTCTGAAAAACCGGCTGCCGAAACGGCGCGGGGGCAGGGCGCGCGGCTCAATCCACCGATGGCCGCCCTCGCCGGGGTTCGCGTGCTGGTGCTGGCGGTAAAGCCGGCGAAATGGCGCGAGGCGCTGACGCCGCTGGCGGGCCATCTGAACCCTGATGCCCTCGTCGTCTCGGTGATGGCGGGCGTGGCGGCGGCGGACATCGCCGCTGTCGCCGGCCGCCCGGTCGCGCGGGTGATGCCGACCACGGCGGTGGCCCAGGGACGGGGCGTCGCGGCGCTGTGGTCCGACGACGCCGGAGCCAGGGAAACGGCCCGGACGCTGTTCGAACCCATGGCCGATGTCGTGGACCTGGATCTCGAATCCCAGATCGACGCCGCCACCGCGACCGCCGGCTCGGCGCCTGCCTTCATCTATGACTTTGTCCTGGCGCTGGCCCGGGCAGGCGAGGCCGAGGGCCTGTCAGCCGAGGCGGCGACCCGGCTGGCGCGTGGCGCGCTGCGGTCAGCCGGGGCCGGGATCGACGCCGGCGAGACGCTGGAGGCGCTGATCGACCGTATCGCCGCGCCGGGCGGCACGACGCGGGCCGGGCTGGACGCCATGGCGGCGAGCGGCGACGCGGATCGGGCGGCCGAGGCCGCGATCAAGGCCGCCGTGCGGCGGGCGCGAGCCTATTAGCGGGTGACGTAGCGGCCGTCGGCCAGATTGACCGCAAGCCGGCGATAGGCCCGGTCCGCGTCTGACCAGGTGTGGAGGCCGCGCACATCCGCCAGATTGCTGGAATACCAGTCGTAGCGGACCGGCAGAGTGCGCCCGTCGGCGGTCGTGATCTGGCCTTCGATGGTCGCGCCGCCGATCGAGAGGCTGCGGTGACCATCCAGTCCCGGTCGGTCGGACAGCTGCTGGAAGGTGGGCCGATTGGGCCGTAGATCGGTCAGCACCAGCTCGATCCGGGCGCCGTCGAGGTCGCCTTCGCGGGCGACGGCGCGTCCGACCAGTTCGGCCAGCCGGTCGGCCTGTTCCTGCACCTCGCGGGCGCCCAGTTCATCCGCCTTTTCCCGGAGATCGGCTCCGAGGCTGACGCTGATCAGGGCGGGCTCGGCCATGGCCGGCGCGGCGCTGAAGGCCAGCACGGCGGCGAGTGGTGCGAAGAAGGTGAGTTTACGCATGATGTCCTCCAAGGGCCCTGTCGGAACCGAAGGTGTGCGCTACGGCGCCGCTTCGCCAGAGGCGGCCACAAAATTTGATCAGCCGGGCAACCGGATCAGCGCCTTCAGCCCACCCATGTCGCTGCGTTCCAGGGTGATATCGCCGCCGTGTCCGCGCGCCACGTCGCGGGCGATGGCGAGGCCGAGACCGACGCCCTTGCTGTTCTGATTGCGCGAGGCGTCGAGTCGGGAGAAGGGGTGGAAGGCCTCTTCGTGCATGTCCTCGGGAATGCCGGGGCCGTCGTCCTCCACGGCCACCTCCAGTCCGCCGGAGGGCAGGGGGCGGGCGCTCAGGCGAATGTGCTCGCCATGGGCGGCGGCGTTGGCCGCCAGATTGGTCAGCGCCCGCTTGAATGCGAGGGGGCGCAGGGTGGCGGACAGGTCCGGGGGGACGACGACCTCGACCTCGGCGCCGGCGCGGCGGGCGTCGTCCGCGGCGGCCGCAAGCATGTCGGGGATGGATACGGCCTGCGCCGCCTCGCCGGCCTCGCCGCGGGCGAAGGCGAGGTATTCGTCGATCATATGCTCCATCTCGTCGAGATCGCCCTCCATCGCCTTCGAGCGCTTGAACGGAGGGGCGAGGGCCAGTTCGAGGCGAAGCCGGGTCAGGGGTGTGCGCAGGTCGTGGCTGACGGAAGCCAGAAGGGCGGTGCGCTGGTCGATGTGGCGCTGGATCCGCTCGCGCATGGCGAGGAAGGCGTTGGCGGCGGCGCGGACCTCGCGCGCGCCGTGCGGCTTGAAATGTTCGCTGGTCTCGCCCCGGCCGAAGGCCTCGGCGGCGTCGGCCAGCCGCTCGATGGCCCGAACCTGGTTGCGGATGAACAGGATGGCGACGCTCATCAGCAGGATGGTGGCGATGGTCAGCCACAGCACGAAGATGTGGGCCTGGGTCGCCACGGCGCGCTCGCGCGGGGCGATGATGCGCAGCACGCCTTCGGGCTGCTGCACCCGGATGTCGACATAGGCGGGATATCGGGTCGTCGAGAACCAGAATGGTTGGTCCAGCCGCGTGGTGAGCGCCTTCTCGAGTGTGCGATCGACGACGCCGATGGGACCGCGATCCTGCTCAGCGGGCAGGACATCGCCCTCGCGCAGGTCGACCGACAGCGACATGGATCGTTCGGCCCGGTCGGCGAGGACGGCGAGGTTTTCCGGCGTCGGGTCGTCGCGCCAGCTTTCGGCGGCCCAGGCGATGTCGCCGGCCAGGCCGTCGGACAGTCGGGCGGTGACCGTCTGCCAGTGCATGTCGAAAAAGGCCCAGGTGACGGCCACCTGCATGACCAGCACCGGCAGGACGATGATCAGCAGGGATCGTCCCCACAGCGAGGTCGGCATCCGCCGCTTCAGGAACCGCGGCCAGAGGCTGGCGGGAAGCAGCCTCATCTCCGCATCAGTCCGGGGCCAGCATGTAGCCGACGCCGCGCACGGTCTGGAGGTAGCGCGGGTTCTTGGGGTCCGCCTCCAGCTTGCGGCGCAGGCGGGTGACCTGCACGTCGACGGCGCGACCGGTGATGTCGGCGGTGTCGGGCGACAGGCTCATCCGCTCCACAGCCGAATGGGCGTGGATGGCGAGGGTCTTCAGAAGCTGGGCCTCGGCCTCGGTCAGGCGCTGCATCTTGCCGTCGCGTGTCAGCTCCAGCCGCTCCATGTCGAACACCGCCGGTCCCAGCTTGATCTCGCGCGGGGTCAGGGGCTTGCCGCCGGTGCGGCGCAGAATGGCGTCGACCCGCAGGGCCAGTTCGCGGGGATCGAACGGCTTGGACATATAGTCGTCGGCGCCGCGCGACAGGCCCTCGATCCGGTCATCGGGATCGCCGCGCGCGGTCAGCAACAGGACGGGGGTCTTCGAGGTCTCGGCCTTGGAGCGGACCCAGGTGGTCAGGTCGAAGCCGCTCTCGCCCGGCATCATCACGTCCAGCACCACCAGATCGAATTCGATCAGCTCCATCAGACGTTTGGCCGCCGCGGCGTGGGCGGCGCCGGTAACGCGATAGCCTTCCCGGGCGAGGAATTCCTTCAGCAGTTCGCGGATGCGGTCGTCGTCATCGACGACCAGCAGATGCCGCCCCGCGCCCGCGCCGGCGATGGGGCCCGAGCGGCCGTTTGAACGCACATCGCTCATGCCGAAGCGACCGGACGGAGGGCCGGGGCGTTGACCTGAGCGATTCCGGCGGCTCTAACCCGGTCATCAGCGCGGGAGACGTTATTCAATGGCCTTCGTTCCTATCGATGATCGTGACGGCTGGATCTGGTTTGACGGCGAATTCGTGCCCTGGCGGGAAGCCCGCGTGCATGTTTTGACCCACGCACTCCACTACGCGTCTTCGGTTTTTGAAGGCGAGCGGATGTACAATGGCCAGATCTTCAAATTGACGGAGCATACGAACCGCCTGTTCCGTTCGGCCGAGGTGCTCGACTTCCAGATTCCGTTCACGGTGGCGCAGATCAACGACGCCTGCAAGGAGACCTGCGCCAGAAACGGCCTGACCGAGGCCTATGTGCGTCCCCTCGCCTGGCGCGGCTCGGAACAGGTCAGCGTTCCGGCCCAGAACACCACGGTTCATGTGGCCATCGCCGCCTGGGATTGGCCCAGCTATTTCGACCCGGAAACCAAGCGGAAGGGCATCCGCCTGTGCTGGGCGCCCTACAAGCGGCCGTCGCCGGAGACCGCCCCGACCGAAGCCAAGGCGGCGGGCCTGTACATGATCGGCACCATCAATCGCCACTATGCCGACGCGCGCGGATACGCCGACGCCATGCTGCTGGACTGGCGCGGTTATGTCGCCGAGGCGACCGGCGCCAACGTCTTCTTCGTGCAGGACGGACGGCTGATCACGCCGCCGGCCGACGGGGCGATCCTGAACGGAATCACCCGCCAGACCGTGCTGGAGATGCTGGCGGCGCGCGGGCTCGAGGTCGAGGTGCGCCACATCCGGCCCGAGGAGCTGGCCGGGTTCAGCGAATGCTTCCTGTGCGGCACGGCGGCCGAGATCACCCCGGTGAGCGAGATCGGCGACGACCGCTTCACCCCGGGCGACCTCAGCCTCGGCCTGATGGATGAGTACAGCCGGCTGGTGCGGGGCGGTCGCTAGAAGCGGGCGCTGAGGGTCAGCCGTGCGTTCAGCGGCGCGCCGGTCGAGATGTTGTTGTTGTTGTGCGCATCCGGGAAGTAGGTCGTGTCGAACAGATTCTCGACGTTCAACTGCAGCTCGACGTCGTCGCTGATCTGATAGAAGGCGGCCGCGTCGACGCGGGTGAAGGCCGGCAGCCGGGTGGTGGCCGCCGAGGTCCGGATGGCCGCATATTGGCCGGCTTGGTGGATCACGCCGAGGCCGAACCCGAACCGGCGGTTCACATCGTAGCGGTTCCACAGGCTGAAGTGATGCTCCGGCGTCTGGGCCAGCCGCACGTCATCATTGCCCTGCAGGCGGGCGTCCAGCCAGGCGTAACCGCCGCTGACCTGCCAGTTCGGCCGAACACGGCCGGTCACCGCCAGCTCGAGACCCTCGGTGCGGGTCTCGCCGACATTGATGGTGACGGTCGGGTTCCGGGGATCCGGAGTGGTCGCGTTGGTTCGATCCAGTCGGAACAGGGCGGCCGTGATGTTGAGGTTCGGTCGAAGGTCCCATTTCGCGCCGATCTCGTGGTTGGTGAACTGCTCCGGTTCCAGGTTCTGCTGGGTCGTCGAGAGGGAAAGGAACTGGTCCCCTGAACGCGGCAGAAACGACTGGCTGTAGCTGCCGTAGATCGAGACCTCGGGCCGCGGCTTGTAGATCAGTCCGAGCCGCGGCGAGACCTTTTCGTCCCGCCGGGCGAACGGGCGGTCCGGATCGGGCTGCAGGTCGACGCCGGTGATGTCGAAACGGTCGTATCGCAGGCCGGCGACGACCTGAAGGTGGTCGCCCAGGCTGATCTGGTCCTGGACATAGGCCGAGACGGACTCGACGTTCGAGACGGTGTCGCGGTTGAGCGCGGGAAAGGTCACCGTCGGAAAGACCGGATTGACCAGATTCAGGATGGAGCTGGACAGGACGCCGTTGCGACGTTGATTGGCGGAGTCCTGGTCGCCATATTCGAAGCCGAACAGAATTTTGTGGCTCATGCCCCCGCCCGAAACGTCCCAGACCAGGTTGCTCTGGACCAGCAGGTTCTGCCGCGTGGTGGGATCGGTGTAGGCCGCCAGCGGGACCGTACCGGTCTGCGATGAGGCCGGCCCGTTGGCGTAGACGTTGGTGTAGAGCTTGTCGTAGTCGCCGTAGAGGACGGTGGTTGAAACCTCGACGGTGTCGGACAGGGTTCCGTCGATCCGGAGTTTCGCTATGTGCGCCTCAAGGGTCGTGCGGTTCACGCCGGGGACACCGAAGAACCGGTCACGATAGCCGGTCAACGGCTCCCCGCCCAGCGACGGCACTCCGCGGTCAGTGACGCGGTCGTCGGTGACGTACTCGTAGGAGAGACCCGCGCGCCAGCCTGAGCCGAAATCCGCCGCGAAATAGGGGTTCAGCGCATACCTCTCACCGCCGAAATGGTCGCGGTGGTTGTCGAGCTGTTCATAGACCGCGTTGAACCGCGCCGCCGCCATGGCGCCGATCGGCGCGTTGATGTCCGCCGAAACGTCCCAAGCGCCGAAGCTGTTGCCGCTCACCCGGCCGGAGGCGAAGGCGCCGCCGGCGCTGGGGGTCTTTTGCACCCGATTGATGATGCCGCCGCCGCCGCCCCGACCGAAGATCAGGGCATAGGGGCCCTTGAGCACCTCCACCCGCTCGAGATTGTAGAGACCGCGAAAATACTGGGTGTCGTCGCGCACGCCGTCGAGGAAGAAGTCAGCCGTGGTGTTCTGGCCGCGCAGGGTGATCTGGTCGCGATTGCCCTCACCCTGACCGACCGTGGTTCCGGGCACATAACGCAGTAATTCGCCGAGGCTGCGCAGCGCCTGATCGTCCAGCTGCTCGCGTGTCACGACATGGACGCTCTGGGGCACGTTCAGCAGCGGCGTGTCTGTCTTGGTCGCGGTCACCGAGTTGAACGCGACATAGCCCTGGCTCCGGCCGGTGACGAGGACGGGCTCCAGTTCCGCGGGCTCCTGGGCAAGGGCGAAAGTCGGCTGCGCCAGAAGGATGGCGGTCGTGGTCAGGAGGAGGCGCATGGAACTCGATTCGTTTGACGGGGTAGAAGCTGCATAATGCGAGGCATTCGCATTATCAACCCATATTCAGATCCATGCCTGTATCGGGCGCCAAGCCGGCCGAAGCGCCGCGGCGAGAGGGCGGATTCCGGGCCTTCGCCTCAACGTGCTTGCGCGCCTCGACGGTGTCCGGCAGCAAGGGGGAGACTGCGGGGGAGCCGTCCATGTTCAGTGTCCTGAACCTTCAGAGTCTGCTGGGGCTGGCGGTCATCGTCGCGGCCTGCTGGGGCCTGTCCGAGAACCGAAAGGCCTTCCCGTGGCGGCTGGCGCTGGGCGCCGTCGCGGTCCAGGCGGCGCTGGTGCTGGCCCTGTTCGGCATTCCGGGCTCCCAGGTCCTGCTGGCGGGGATCACCGGGGCGGTGGACGGTCTGACCCTGGCCTCGGCCAAGGGGGCGCAGTTCGTGTTCGGCTATCTGGCCGGCGGCGATCAGCCCTATCCGGTCGAGAACCCGCCCGCCCTGTTCACCTTCGCCTTCAACGTGCTGCCGATGATCCTGGTGATCTCGTCGCTGTCCGCGCTGCTGTGGCACTGGAAGATCCTCAAATGGATCACCCACGGCTTCGGCATCCTGTTCCAGCGGACCATGGGACTGGGCGGCGCCTCGGCGCTGGCGGTGGCGGCCAACATCTTCCTCGGCATGATCGAGAGTCCGATCGTGATCCGCGCCTATCTGGACAGGCTGACCCGATCCGAGCTGTTCCTGATGATGGTGGTGGGCCTGGCGACCGTGGCCGGCTCCACCATGGTGGCCTATGCCTCGATCCTCGCCCCGGTGATGCAGAACGCCGCCGGGCATGTGCTGGTGGCGTCGATCGTCTCGGCCCCGGCGGGCGTGCTTCTGGCGCGCATCATGGTCCCCGAGACGGCCGGAGAGGGCGGGGCCGGGGCCGACTACGGCTCGGCGCTGAAATACGACAGCGCCATCGACGCCCTGGTCAAGGGCACGGCCGACGGCCTGATGGTGGTGCTGAACATCTCGGCGGTGCTGATCGTGTTCGTCGCCCTCGTGGCCCTGGCCAATGTGATGCTGGGCGGGCTGTGGCTGTTTGACGGGCCGGTGACGGTCGAGCGGCTGCTGGGCTGGGTGTTCATGCCGGTGGCCTGGCTGACGGGGGTGGAGTGGTCCGAGGCGGGCAGGGCCGGCTGGCTGCTGGGCGTCAAACTGACCCTGACCGAGTTCGTGGCCTTCATCGAACTGGGCAAGGTTCCGGTCGCAGAGATGAGCGAGCGCACGCGGATGCTGATGACCTATGCGCTGTGCGGCTTCGCCAACATCGGCTCGGTCGGCATCACGGTGACGGGTCTCAGCGTGCTGATGCCCGAGCGGCGGGAAGAGGTGCTGGGCATGGTCTGGAAGGCGCTGTTCGCGGGCTTCCTCGCCACCTTGATGACCGCCTCCATTGTCGGAGCGATGCCCGCGACCATATTCCGCTGAAGCCGGAGATCCCTGTCATGAGAATTGGGCGATGAAACTCCACACCTCCCACCGCGCGCCCAATCCGCGCCGGGTCCGCTGGGTCATGGCCGAGAAAGGGATCGAGGACGTCGAACTCGCCGAGGTCGATATCATGGTCGGCGAGCACAAGACGCCCGAATACCGGACGCGGGTCGGTGTGCCGCATGTTCCGGCGCTGGAGCTGGACGACGGGACGACGATCTCGGAATCGGTGGCCATCTGCCGCTATCTGGAAGCCCTGTATCCCGAGCCCAACCTGTTCGGCCGCGACGCGCGGGAGCAGGCGGTGATCGAGATGTGGACCCGCCGGTGTGAATTCTACCTCGCCAATCCGATCATGCTGAGCGTGCGCCATTCGCACCCCGCGCTGGCGGCGCTGGAGGCGACGCAGATGCCGCAACTGGCCGACTACAACCGCGTCGCGGCCGAGAAATTCATGAAGACCCTCGATCGGCGCCTGGCCGAGCACGAGTTCATCGCCGCGGACCGGTTCACCATCGCCGACATCGTCGCCGTGGTCGGTCTGGATTTCGCGCGGCTGATCAAATACCGGCCGCCGGAGGAACTGACCCATCTGGCGCGGTGGCTGGCGGCCTGCAGGGCGCGTCCCGCCGCCGCCGCGGGCGCATAGAACGAAATCGGTCTAGCGGGAATCGAACGGCCGGCCGTTCCACTCGATGTCGGCGGTCATGGCCTCGGTAAGGGGCAGGCCCGTTCGGATCGCGCGGAGGCCGAAGGCAGCGGCGTCGACCAGGGCGCCGAGCACCGGGAACCCGTCCCCCGGAGCGGCCACGGCGTCGGAACCCCGCCGCCTTTGCGCATGCCAGCCCGCGAGCCGTCCGTCCCGCAGTGCGGTCGGCAGGCCGTGAAGCCACAGGGCCGTGGAGATGTGGCTTGCGCCGGCGACAGGCTCCGCCTCGCCGCATCCCATCAGCGCCCGGCCGAAGTCCGCGCCGCGGCCGAACAGGTGGACGCCGCTGGTCGCCCGCGGATTGCACTCGATCAGCCACGGCTGCCCCTGGGCGTCGATGATGGCGTCGCAGGCGATCTGGCCCGACCCGGTGAAGGCGGCGAGGGCCTCGGCCATCGGCCGCAGCCGGGCGGTCTGGTCCGCCGGGAGGGGGCGGAAGACGTAGCTGGCGCCGCCGGGCAGCCGCCAGTCCGAGCCGTAGGCGCAGAAGGCGGAGACCCGTCCCTCATGGCAGACGGCGTAGAAGCTGACCTCCTCGCCGAGGATGCGGCGCTGGACGACCCATGGCGCGTCGGGCGAGGGCGCGACGGCGGCGAGATCCGCCGGGTTCGGCGCGATCAGGGTCCGGGCGCCGAAGCGCGACCAGACCGGTTTGAACACATGGTCCGCCGCCTCGCCGGAAAAAGCCTCCAGCGCCGTCCGATCGGTGACCACTGAGGTGTCCGGGACGGGCAGGGCGAGGCCGCGGCACAGGGCGGCGAAGCGGTCCTTGGCGTGCAGGGTGGTCAGCCGGTCCGGCGGCGGGGCGAACAGCCGGTCGGAGACGCCGTCGGCCTCCGCCAGGGCCGCCAGATGAAACACTTCCTCACAGGCGGCAATGACCCGAACGGGATCGAGCCGGGCGATCAGGGCGCGGATGTCGTGGGCGAATGCGCCGGGCTGCTCCACCGGTGACGCATATCGATGCACGGGGCCGGCTGTGCCGGACATGCGGGCCGTCCAGGCGGGGCTGCAGTCGGCCAGATGGGGCTCGTAGCCGGCGGCGCGCAGGCCGCGGGCGATGTCGAGCGCCGCCACGGCCCGGGCGCCGGTGATCAGAACCCGCTCAGCCATCGGACCAACGCACCCGCCGCCGCTTGATTCCGTTCTGCTCCGGACGGCCGCCGGCGATGACCGGGACCTCCACGCCATGGGCCGCCAGCAGGGCCGCGACGGCCGACCGTGCCGCTTCGGCCCGGCCCGGATCAGCCTCGACCGTGACGCCCAGCGGCGTGCCGACCGCGCGCCAGTCATGTTCCGGCCCAAGGCCGCCGCTGACTGCCGTCTCGACCGCGCGCGGACAGATCACGGCGCCGGGCCAGCGCCACAGGTCCTCCAACCGGCCCTCGACCGGCCGGACGGCGGTCAAGGGCGATCCGCAGGGGCAGGACGCGTCCAGCGGCTCCAGCAGGTCGTGCAAACGGACGCGGATCATCGGCTGGGTCGTCCGGCGCAGGTCGGTGACGATCGGCAGGAAACGGTTTGTCCCCGGCACGCGCTCGCGCTCGATGATCAACACGTCCTCGTTCAGATGCAGGGTCCCGAACCGGCAAGCGGCGCCGAGGAAGCCCTCGGTGGCCTGGTAGATGGGGTCAGGACGGGCGCCGAGAGCCGCCGTGATCCAGCCGCGCTCGGCCTCGCCCATCGGCTCGGCGCCGTAGAACAGGCGGTGTAGCGGCCACGGACCGTCCGTACGGCGGGCGAGGTCGATCAGAACCTGGCTGGGGGCGATCAGGACGTGGGGCGCGAAGGTCCGCAGCTGCTCGAACCGCTCCGGGGCCGCGACGTCGAGACCAACGAACAGGAAGCGGACGGGCCCCGCCGCCCCGACATCGCCGTACAGCTGGTTGTCGGCGCGCAGGCACAGGGCGATCCTCGTCGGGCGGACCAGGACTGCCGCGGGCAGCAGGCGGGCGAGGATGTGGCCGATCCAGCCGGCGCGTTCGGCCGCGCTGGTCACGAACAGGCCGCGGCGGCCCGACGACCCCGAGGAGAAACCGGCCACGGTTCCCGGCCGGACCTCGCCCGTACCGCCGGACTCACCGGCTTGCGCGGCGACCTCGGCCTCGGCGCGGGTCAGGCCAAGGGTGTTCCAGCGGTCGAAATCTTCGCGCAAGGTTTCGGGCTGTATGACGGGGAAATCCTCCAGCGGGCGGCCCGCGAGCGCGCTCACGGCGGGCGTTCGAGCAACGACCGGGGCCATGGTCCGCCACAGCCGGGCCTGTCGCCGCTCGACATCGGCCCGGCTGCGCAAGCTCCAGCCGCTCCGGCGAGCCCCGAGCCAGGCCTGCAGCACGGCGAGCCGGTCAGTCCGCATGGCCCGTCTCGATCTCGACCTCGCCGCAGTGGGAGGGGGTGATGACCAGTTCCGGATTTCGCGCCCATAGCCGGTGCAGAGCGTTCAGGGTTTCGCGATAGGGGCCGGTCTGGCCGAGCAGGGCGGTGGTCAGGCGCGGCGGCGGAACGTCGTCGCGGACGGCGCCGCTGGACCAGGCGGCGTCGGCGATGAGGAAGCGGATCCGATCATCGGCCTGCCGCACCAGGAGGCCCCAGTGGCCGGGACAGTGGCCCGGCAGCTGGACCGCCAGCAGGGAGCCATCGCCCAGCAGATCGGCTCCCGTCTCGAACGGTGCCAGGTCAGGGCCAAACGCGACCTGTGGCCGGTTCTCGAAGAAGGCGGCGCGGG
This sequence comes from Brevundimonas vancanneytii, assembly GCA_943367565.1. Lineage (GTDB taxonomy): Bacteria > Pseudomonadota > Alphaproteobacteria > Caulobacterales > Caulobacteraceae > Brevundimonas > Brevundimonas vancanneytii_C. The sequence goes on along the minus strand of CALRJO020000007.1, from coordinate 4,295 downwards.
TGTCGATGTCGGCGGGGGCGAGGGCGGCCAGCACGCCCTGACGGACGCGGGCGAACCGGCCCTTGCGTTGGACCTGCGCCAGCCCGGCCCGGGCGCAGAAGATGCGGGCCCCGGGGAAGCGGATCAGTCCGGCGACATGGTCTCCATGGAAGTGGGAGACGACGACGGCGCGGATGTCTTCCGGTCCATAACCGAAGGCCGACAACTGGTCGGCGACCGCCTGTCCCGGCTCGAGGTTGACCGGCGTGGCCCAGCGATAGAAGCGTTCGGGGAACGGCCGGGTCGCCGCGAAAAAGGCGGGATCGTAGCCGGTGTCGAACAGCATCGGCCCTTCCTCCGGATGCACGATCAGGGCGGCCAGGGCGGGGAAGACGGCGGGAGCCAGACCGGCGTCGCGCCGAGTCATGACGGCGGGATGCGAGCAGGCGCCCGCGCGCAGGATGTGGACACGGCAGCGCTTCATCACGCCAGTCCGGGGGCGACGGCCAGCGCCGACTCGACCGCGTCATGGGCCGGTTCATAGCCGAGCAGGCGGCGAGCTCTGCCCAGGTCGAAGGTCTGGGACCAGGCCAGGGTCGACAGGGTGTAGGGCGTCAGCACCGGCTCGGGGCGACCGGGCAGCACGCGGCACAGGGCGTCCGCGCCGACCGAGAGGGCCTGACCCACGGCGAGGGGGATGGAGACGGTGCGGACCTCGACGCCGAGCGCCTGTCCCAGCCGATGGACCAGATCGCGGACCGGCAGGGCCTGACCGCCGGTGATGTTGACGGCCTGCCCCCCGGCCGCTTCGCGGTGGATGTCGGCGAGCAGGATCGCGCGCGCGGCGTCGCGCACGTCGGTCAGTTCCACCAACGCCCGTCCGCCGCGGAACAGCGGGAACCGTCCGCGCTTCACCAGCCGCAGGATGCGCGGCAGCAGGACGGCGTCGTCGGGGCCGATGATTGCGCGGGGGCGGATGGCGACGGTGCGGAAGCCGGGCGCGTCGGCGGCGAGGACAAGCCGCTCGGCCTCGCCCTTGGTTCGGGCATAGGCGTTCAGGGGGCGGGTCGGCCAGGGCGTTTCCTCGGTCAACCCGGTCTGGTCCGCCCAGCGGGCATAGACCGAGGGGGAGGAGACGAAGACGAACGACCCGGCGCCGGCTCTCCGGGCGGCGGCCAGCATGTCGCGGGTCAGATCGACATTGGCGCGCTGGAAGGCGGCCTCGGGGCCCCAGGGGCTGGACAGGGCGGCGGCGTGAAAAACGACATCGACATCGCCGCACACGGCGTCCGGCCCGAGTTCGAACAGGTCGCCGGCTACGGCCTCGGCGCCCATGCCGCGCAGTCGATCGATCGCCTCAGGGCTGCGGCCGGTGGCGCGCACCGCATAGCCGGCGTCCAGCAGGGTCCGGGTCAGGGCCAGGCCGAGCCCGCCCGTCGCCCCGGTGACCAGGGCGCGGCGGGTCACGTCCGCAACACCATGGCCGCCGCGCTGATCCCCGCCGCCGTCCCGAGCAGCAGGACGGTCTTTCCGGGACCGAGCAGGCCGCGCGTCCGCGCCTCGACCAGCACGGTGGGCAGGGAGGCGGCGATCTGGTTGCCGTGCGTGGCGAAGATGTCGATCACCCGATCCGGATCGCCGCCCATCAGGCGACGCACATGTTCGATGCCCGCCGCGCTGGCCTGGTGGCCGACGATGACGTCGACGGTCTCGCGGGTCAGGCCGGCCTCGCCCAGAACCCGGTCGATCAGGGCGGGCAGGGCGCGGGCGGCGGCCTTGAAGATGCCGAAGGCGTCCATGTGAAAGCGCGCGCCCTCGGCCAGGGCCGCCAGTCCATGTTCGATACGGATGCGGGTGCCGCCGCTCCGCAGCGTGGCCAGGTCCTTGCCCTCGCCATAGGTCTCGAAGCCGCGTGACAGCAATCCGGGTCCGCCCGGGTCCGTTCCCGCCTCGACGCATACGGCCGCGGCGCCGTCGCCGAAGATGGCCGCCGCGGCGGGCGTGTCCCAGTCCAGCCCCGCCGAGGCGATGTCGCTGGAGACGATCAGCGCGCGGCGGAATCGTCCTGTCTCGAACCCCATGGCGGCGACGTCGAGCGCCGTCACGAAGGACAGGCAGGTCTGATTGATGTCGAAGGCCCAGATGCCGGACCTGCCGAGACCCAGCGCATCCTGGATCAGCACCGAGGCGCCCGGAATCGGCTGCTCCATCACCGCACAGGCGCCGATCAGGACATCGAACTCCCCGTCCGCCCAGGCGGCCGCCGCAAGCGCTCGACGCGCGGCCTCGGCGCCCATCATGGAGGTTGTTTCTTCAGGGCCCGCCACGCCGCGGGACACGATTCCGAACTGGGCCTCGGTCCAGCCCGCGGGTTGGCCGAAGACGACGTCCAGCGCCTGCGACGACCGGTTTTCGCGCGGGGCATAGGCCCCCAGGCCGGCCAGGATCATCGGCGTCATGGGGCGAGGTTAGTCCCGCCGTCGGACCTCGTCCATCCGCTCCGGCCTCAGTCCTGATGCTCGACCACATGGCGGCCGCGCACCATGCGGACATAGGGCAGGGGCCGATCCGGGTGGGCCAGCCGCTCGCCCACCTCGCCCAGGACGAAGCGGGTGATCGCCGGGAGGTCCAGCGACCGCGCGTCCGCTAGCGGCAGCCAGGCGATCTCGTCCAGTTCGCCGGAGCCGGCGGTCGGTTCGGGATGCAGCAGGGCGCGGGCGTCGGCCATGAAGAAGCGGGCGTCGAAGCGACGGGTCCGTCCGGGCGGGGTGATGGCGCGGGCGACATAGGAGAGGGCGGCGAGGTCGGGCAGGGCTCCAACGGCGCGGAACTCGCGCCACGGTCCGGCCACGGAGGCGACCGGCGCGGGCTCGGCCAGCAAAAGACCCGTCTCCTCGAAGGTCTCGCGCACGGCGGCCTGGGCCAGGGCGCGGGCGCGGCGGGCGGGGACCTCGCGGGTCAGGCGGGCCGTGTCCGCCCGGGGCAGCTCATTGGCGGCGGCGGCGGTGAAGTCCGACCGCTCGATTCGTCCGCCCGGAAACACCCATTTGGCGGCCATGAAGACATGGCCCGGCGCGCGACGGCCCATCAGCACCTCGGCCTCCCCGCGACGCACGCGGGTCAGGATCAGGGTGGCGGCGTCCTTCGGCGGCTGACGGCCGCCGACGCGCGGGGCGTCAGTCAGGTCGCGGTCGGAATCGAACGGGGTGTTCATGGCGGGGCCATAGCACGACCGGCTGGTTAGTCGTCCATGCGCGTTCCGGTCAGGATCAGCACCGACAGGTCCCGGGTGGGGGTGTAGTTGCGCCGCCGAACCTCGAACCGGGTCGGGCTGATCCTGCGCACGCCCTCGCCGCAGAAACTGACCAGATTGCTCGCGGCGCCCTTGTCGACCACCAGGCGGAATTCGCCGATCGGTTCGGCCCAGTTGGCACCTGTGGTCAGGATGTAATCGACCCAGGTCTCGGTCAGATACAGGCCGCGCGACCGCATGCGCCGCGCTCCGGCCCGGAAGGCGTCGTCGGTGCAGTACCGGGCGGCCTCCTCGCTGGCGGAAGCGCCGGAATCCATGGCCGGATCGCCGAAGATGCTTCCGGCCGAGCCGCCCACGGCCGGGGCGTACCGGTGGCGGACGTCGAGTTCACGCCCGGCCGGAAATACCTGGGTCCAGTAGTGGGTGGTCTTCAGCGTCCAGAGCGGAACCAGCTCGAGATGGCGGACGCCGGCGTCGGTCCAGGAACGGTCCTCGACCAACCCCATTTCGATCAGCATGTCGATCTGCGGCCGGGGCAGGGCGGCCAGGGCCAGCAGGGTCGCCTCGCCGCGCGGCGACGGAGGCACGCCGAGGCCGCGCAGCAGGTCGGAGTGATCGACCCCGTTCAGCATGGCCTTCTGCTCCACATTGGTGGCCACGCGGCGGCCGTTCACCGTCGTGGTGAAGGGCATCCGCAGTGGGTCCTCGATCGCCACATCGCTTTCGATGCCGCCTTGCAGGTCGGGCATTGGGAAGGCGACGATCGTGGCGATGTCCTGGGCGGTGCGGTTGTAGAAGCGGTAGCGGACGCGGATTTCGGCCGCCGAGACATAGAGGTCCTCCGACCGCATCTCGATGCCGTCGGTGCGTTCCAGAACGAGGCCGCCGGCCCCCATGGATGCGACGCTGTCATTGGCCGCCGCCGGCGCGGCGAGCATGAAGGCCGCCAGCAGGGCGGCAGCGCTCCGGTTCGGTCTGATCATGATGTCCTCCCGCGGCGAGACTAGCGGAAGGCGTGCGGCGAAGTCGTGACGATTCCGCCGTCAGCGCCGCTTGCCCTTGC
>CALRJO020000006.1:0-75054 GCA_943367565.1 Brevundimonas vancanneytii | reverse complement strand
CAGCGTCATCAGCCATCATGGCTGGGACCCGTGTCAGACTCCTGCCCATCCCGTCGGTGGGGAGGGCGTCGGATCCAGCGCCTCGATGTCGGCGGGCTGTGGTCGAGCGAAGAAGCCCGGGCGAAGGAGAGTCCGGGGGACCTTGCGGATGTCGATGGATGACGTCCGCCTGCTCGCCGCGCGCCTCTTGTGCGGACCGCTGGCGCCTGCCGCCATGTCCGCCGCGCGTCGCTGGCAGCAATGTCCGCGGCGGGGATCCGGTAAGGCCCGAAGCAAGGGCCGCCAGCCGGAGGGCGCGTGGAAAACGGCTACGCGGAGCGGTCTGCTTCGTCGAAACGGTAAAACAATCAAAGCACCGGGCGAGGCCCGGCCGCTCCGCGCCCTCCCCGACCGCTTGTCCGCAAGCGGCGAAGAGTCGTGGGTGATTGGTGATTGGTGATTGGTGATTGGTGGCGAGTGACAAGGGGCGAGAGACCGCCATCTCCCTGTCGGCGGAAAGGCGGCGCGGTCAGAACCGACCCACAACCGCCGGCCAACCACCAATCACCAATCACCAATCACCCCCCAAACCACCAGCCACCATCCGCCCCCACCCACATGATCGTTGTTAACCCGCCCCGCCTTCGCTAACCCGAACGGACCACAACCCGGAACCGCCATGCCCCGCCCGACCGACCGCTTCGAAGGCACGTCCAACTATATCGCGACCGACGACCTCAAGATCGCCGTCAACGCCGCCGTCGCCCTGGAACGCCCCCTGCTGATCAAGGGCGAGCCCGGCACCGGCAAGACCGTCCTGGCCTATGAGATCGCCAGGGCGATGAACGCCCCGCTGATCACCTGGCACATCAAGTCGACGACCAAGGCCCACAACGGCCTGTACGAATACGACGCCGTCTCGCGCCTGCGCGACAGCCAGCTCGGCGAGGCCCGCGTCCACGACGTCCGCAACTACCTCAAGCCCGGCAAGCTGTGGGAGGCCTTCACCGCCCCCAACCGCCCCGTCCTGCTGATCGACGAGATCGACAAGGCCGACATTGAATTCCCCAACGACCTGCTGCAGGAACTCGATCGCATGGAATTCTACGTCCAGGAGACGGACGAGACGATCCGCGCCGAGGTCCGCCCGGTGGTCGTCATCACCTCGAACAACGAGAAGGAGCTGCCCGACGCCTTCCTGCGCCGTTGCTTCTTCCACTACATCCGCTTCCCCGACACCGAGACCATGACGGCCATCGTCGATGTCCATTTCCCCGGCATCAAGCCGCGGCTGGTCTCCGAGGCGCTGAAGACCTTCTACGAGATCCGCGACACGCCGGGCCTGAAGAAGAAGCCCTCGACCTCGGAACTGCTGGACTGGCTGAAGCTGCTGCTGGTCGACGATGTCGATCCCGAGACCCTGCGCGAAAAGTCGCCGAACAAGCTGATCCCGCCGCTGCACGGGGCCCTGCTGAAGAACGAACAGGACGTCCATCTGTTCGAGCGCCTGGCCTTCCTCAGCCGCCGCGAGGGCGCCCGCCCCGGCGGCTGAACACAAGAACGATCAGGTTTGGACACCCGCCTTACCGCGATTTCACTGGCAAATGAATCAGGCTCGCGCAGGATAGGCCTGTACCAGGACCACCCCTTCGATGACCCTTCGCCCCTTTCTGATCCCCGCCGTCTGTGCGTTCGGCGCCCTCGCCGCCTGCGGCGACGGCGTGCGCATCTCCTCGACCCGCACGGAGAACAACACCGCCAAGGGCGTGCTCAAGGTGGTCGAGACGCTGCAATGTCCCCAGACCATGGGTTCGCTGACCCGCAAGGGCTCGGCGTCCGAAGGCGGCACGGTCTGCACCTATGTTGGCCCCAAGGGCGCCGAGGTCAGCCTTCATCTCGTGCCGCTGGACGGCGAAACGCCCGCCGATGTGCTCAAGGCCTTCGAACAACGCCTGTCCGGCGCCCTGCCCCGCGCCGTCGACGCGCTGGGCTCCGCGGCTGACGCGGGCGACGCGGCTGACACGGCCGAAGCCGGGGCCGCGACGGCCGAACCCGCCGCCGATCAGACCACCGCCTCCGGCGACCGCGCCTCGGTCCGCGCCCCGGGCGTCAACATCGAGGCGAACGGCGACGACGCCACCGTGCGCCTGCCCGGCGTCCGCATCGAGACCCGCGGCGACAGGGCCAGCGTCCGCATCGGCGGCTTCCACATCGACGCCGACGACAGCGACGGTTCGGCCCGCGTCTCGGGCTCCAGCGGCGATGGCGACAATGTCAGCATCAACGCCCGGAACGACGCCGCCGAGATCCGCGCCAGCGCCGCCGGCGGGGGCACCCGCACCAGCTGGATCCTGACCGACAACCGCGGCTCGGACGCCGGCTGGCGGCTGGTCGGCTATGAAGCCCGCGGCCCTGTCGGCGGCCCCCTGGTCATCGCCACCGTCCGCTCCCGCGACCGCAACCGCGAACGCGCCTTCGAGGACGCCAAGGAGCTCGTCGCGCTCAACGCCGGGGAATAACCGCCCCGCGGACGCGGCTCCGGCCTTGATCGCGGCGTCCCGATGCGTCACCAACCCTGCCCAGCAAGCAGGAAAGTTCCTTGGCCGTCACGCCCCGCCCTTCCGCGAAAGAACCCCGCGCCTGGCAGCGCATGCTGTCCGGCCGCCGTCTCGACCTGCTCGATCCCTCGCCCTTCGACATCGAGATCGAGGACATCGCCCACGGCCTCGCCCGCGTCGCCCGCTGGAACGGCCAGACCGTCGGCGAACACGCCTTCTCGGTCGCCCAGCACTCCTGCGTCGTCGAGGAGATCGCCGCCCACATCAAGCCGGGGCTCGAGCCCAAATGGCGGCTCGCCGCCCTGCTCCACGACGCCTCCGAATACGTCATCGGCGACATGATCTCGCCCTTCAAGGCGGCGCTGGGCGTCAACTACAAGGCCTTCGAGGCCCGGCTGGAAGGCGCCATCCACGTCCGCTTCGGCCTGCCGCCGAAGAACCCGGTCGAGATCAAGACCCTGATCAAGAAGGCCGACGTCGCCTGCGCCTATTTCGAGGCCACCCAGCTGGCCGGATTCAGCAAGAAGGAAGGCCTGGCCCTCTTCGGCCGGCCGCCCGCCGGCTACGACCTCGTCATCGATCCCCTGCCCGCCCCGGTCGCCCAGCAGCGTTACCTCGCACGCTATCGCGTCCTCGCCGAGGCCGTCGGCCTGATGCCCGCCGCCGACGCCTGGCATACGGAGTAGCCGATGGCCCCGCCGGCTGAACAGGGTATCCGCATCGGCCTCTCGGCGGTGGTCATCGCGCTCCGCGACCGCAAGGCCTGCGTCCTGACCACGCCCGGTCCCGACGGCGGCGCCGCCCTGCCCTTCGGCCCCTTCGACCCGGCCCGCGACCGCACCTTCGAACTGGCCCTGCGCGACTTCGTCACCGCCCAGACCGGCTTTCGCCTCGGCTTCGTCGAACAGCTCTACACCTTCGGCGACCTGGGCCGGGCCAGCCCCCGCGCCACACCGGGGCCGGAGCGCCGCCGTGAGGTTTCGGTCGGCTATCTCGCCCTGACCGCCGATTCCGCCGACGCCCCCCTCGCCGAGGCCCGCTGGACCCCGGTGCTGGACATCTTCCCCTGGGAAGACCGCCGCGACGGCGACCCGGCCTGCCTGCCGCCCCTGCTCGCCGGCCTTCAGGCCTGGGCCGGCGGCGACCCCCGCCGTCTGGCCCGGATCGACAGCCTGTTCGCGGCCACCCCCGCCCATCGCTGGAGCGAGAGCCGGGTCCTCGAACGCTACGAACTCCTCTACGAGGCCGGTCTGGTGGCCGAGGCGGCCCGCGACCAGAACCGGCCCCCCGCCCCCGCGGCGCCCGGCCGCTCCATGGTCTCCGACCACCGCCGCATCCTCGCCACCGGCCTGGGCCGGCTGCGCAGCAAGTTGAAATACCGTCCGGTCCTGTTCGACCTGATGCCGGCCGCCTTCACCCTGTCCGAACTGCAGGCCGCGGCGGAGGCCGTGGCCGGCCTGTCGCTGCACAAGCAGAATTTCCGGCGCGGCGTCGAACGCACGGGTCTGGTACAGCCGACCGGACGCCTGTCCGCCGCCACCGGCGGCCGCCCGGCCGAGCTGTTCCGCGTCATCGACGGCGACCTGACCACCGGCGAGGCCCTCGGCCTGCCCCTGCCCGCGCAGCGCTGACGCGATTTCTCAACAGCCCGCTTGCGGCGCGGGCCCTTGCCCATTAGAGAGGCCGCTCGCTCGACCAAGCGTACTTACGGCCCCGCGGAGAGGTGGCAGAGTGGTCGAATGTACCGCACTCGAAATGCGGCGTGCCTTTGCGGGCACCGTGGGTTCGAATCCCACCCTCTCCGCCACCGGCCCTTGTCGTGAACCAGCCTGAAGCGTCACCCTGAGAGCCCGGGGGAAATCTCATGCGCCACTGTGACGTCGCCGTCATCGGCCTGGGCCTGATGGGGGCCGCGGCGCTGCACGCCTTGCTGCGCCAGAACGTCGACGCCATCGGCTTCGATCCGCTCGGTCCGGGCGCCGCGCAGGGTTCGTCGCACGGATCGTGCCGCGTGTTCCGGCGCTTCAATTTCGAGAACCCCAACTACACCGGGCTCAGCGACGACGCCCTGGCCGGATGGGAGCGGCTGGCGCGCGAGAGTGGCCGGGAGATCCTGATCCCCTGCCCCGTACTCGAGGCGGGACCGGGAGGCTCGGCCATGGTCAGGGCGTCGCGCCGGGCCGCCCTCGACAACGGCGTCGACGCCCCCCTGCTGTCGGGCCGGGAGGTCAACGCCCGGTTCCCCGCCTTCCGGCTGCCCGACGACTGGGACGCCGTAATCCAGGACGGCGGAGCGATCCTGCTGGCCCAGGTCGCGCTGGAGGCCCTGCGGGCGCCGGCCGGGACCTCGGGACGGATCGTTCCCGAGGCGGTCGTCGCGCTCGACCAACACCCCGACCACGTCATCGTTCGGACGGCAGGCGAGACCTTCCGGGCCGGCACGGCCATTCTCGCGGCCGGCCCCTGGATGACCCGGTTCCTGCCCGAACTGGCCCCGCTTCTGGAGGTGACGCGCCAGACCGTCGGCTGGTTCAGACCCGCGCAACCGCCGACCGTCGGACCCGACGCCTTCCCGCTGTTCATCCTGGCCCGGAGCGAGGCCGACATCGTCTATGGCTTCCCGGACTTCGAGGGCCGCGGCGTCAAGGCGGCGCCCCACAATCATGGGCCCGAGGCGGACGCCGACGCCTGGGGGCCGGAGGCCGCCGACGAGGAACTTCGGCCGGTCAGCGACGCCCTCGCCGCCCTCGTGCCAGGCGCGGCGGGCCCGATCATCGACCGGGACGTCTGCCTCTACACCAACACCCGGCCGGCCGACCGCAGACCCGATGCCGGGGAAGAATTCATCATCGACCGCTGGCCCCGGTCGCGACTGATCGTGGCCTCGGCCTGCTCCGGTCACGGCGCCAAATTCGCCCCCGCGATCGGAGACCGTCTGGCCAGACTGGCGCTGGACCCCGACTACCGCACCGAGCCCTTCTTCCGCCTGTCGCGATACACTGCCTTCCCGGAGGACGGACCGCTTCAGCCGGCGGAATAGCTCGTCTTGGTCTGGGTGAAGAACTCCACCGCCGCGAATCCTTGCTCGCGGGCGCCGTAGCTGGAGGACTTCGAACCGCCGAACGGGACGTGATAGTCGACCCCGGCGGTCGGCAGATTGACCATGGTCATCCCCGCCTTCGCGCGCCGCTGGAAATCGCGGGCGTGTTTCAGCGAGCTGGTGACGATGCCGGCCGAGAGACCGAACTCGACGCCGTTGGCGATCTCCAGCGCCTGCTCATAGTCCTTGACGCGGATGGTCGAGGCGACCGGCCCGAAGATCTCCTCATTATTGATCCGCATGCCCGCCTCGGTGTCGGCGATCAGGGTCGGCTGGACGTACCAGCCCGGCTTCTCCATCTGCAGCCGCGCGCCGCCGGTGACCACCCGGCCGCCCTCGCCACGCGCCACCTCGATATAGCGGTACGAGGTCTCCATCTGATCCTCGGATACGGCCGGACCCATCTGGGTCTGCGGGTCGAGCGCATCCCCGACCCGAAGGGCCGCGACCCGTTCGGCCAGGGCCGCGACGAAGCGATCGTGGATCCCGTCCTGCACGATCAGACGGCTGGAGGCCGTGCAGCGCTGGCCGGTGGCGAAGAAGGAGCCGTCCAGCGCGATCTGCACCGCCCGTTCGAGGTCGGCGTCGTCCAGCACGATCAGCGGATTCTTGCCGCCCATCTCCAGCTGCACCCGCGCCTGCCGCTTCACCGCGCCCGCCGCCACGCCCGCGCCGACGCCCTGCGAGCCGGTGAAGCTCAGGCCGTCCACGTCCGGATGATCGACCAGGGCCTGACCGACCCGACCGCGCCCGATGACCATGTTGAGCACGCCCTTCGGCAGGCCCGCCTCATGCAGGATGGCGACCAGGGCCTCGGCCGTGGCTGGGGTGGGGCCGGCCGGCTTCATCACCACCGTATTGCCGAAGGCCAGGGCCGGCGCCGCCTTCCAGGCCGGGATGGCGATGGGGAAATTCCACGGCGTGATCAGGCCGTAGACGCCGACCGCCTGCCGGTAGGTCTGGATCTCGACGCCCGGCCGGACCGACGCCAGGTTCTGGCCGTGCACGCGCAGGGCCTCGCCGGCGAAATATTTGAGCACCCGGCCGGCGCGGACGGTCTCGCCGATCCCCTCGGCCAGGGTCTTGCCCTCCTCGCGCGACAGCAATCGGCCCAGCGCCTCACGCCGCTCCATGACCAGGGTCCCGGCCCGGTCGAGAACATCCGAGCGCAACTCCGGCGACGCTTCGGACCATCCCGGAAAGGCCGCCTTCGCCGCCGCCACAGCCGCATTGACCTCGGCCTCGCCGCCGTCGGGGGTGCGGGCGACGACCTCCCGGGTGTCCGAGGGATTGAGGCTCTCGCCGGGCCGGTCCGCGGAGACCCGCTCGCCGTTGATCCAGTGGGACAGTTCGATCGTGTCGGTCATGGCGCGTCCTTGACGTGGTCAGGTCGATCTAGCAACCGGCGCGGTCTTGCGACAGACCTCTAGCCGAACAGACGCGGCGAAGTCTGCGATAAGCTGATCCCGTGGAACGAGTCGGAGCCCCCTCATGAGCGCAGCGCGGACCGGGACGGCGGCGGTTTGGCGCTTCTGGATCGACCGGGGCGGCACCTTCACCGACATCGTCGCCCGCGCGCCGGACGGCGGCCTGCAGACGCGCAAACTGCTGTCGGACAATCCGGAACAGTACGCCGACGCCGCGGTCGAGGGCGTGCGGCGGATCCTCGACGCGCCGGCCGGTCCCCTGCCCGCCGGTCTGGTCGCCGAGGTGCGGATGGGCACCACCGTGGCCACCAACGCCCTGCTGGAGCGCAAGGGCGAGCCGGTCGTGCTGGCGATCACGCGCGGCTTCGGCGACGCCTTGCGTATCGGCTGGCAGAGCCGCCCCGACCTGTTCGCCCGCCATATCGTGCTGAACGACCAGCTCTACGACCGGGTCATCGAGATCGACGAACGGGTGCGGGCCGACGGCGCCGTCGACCGGGCGCTGGACGAGGATCGGGCCCGGGCGGACCTGACGGCGGCGCGCGCGGCAGGATTCCGGGCCGTGGCCATCGTCCTGGTGCACGGCTGGCGCTTCACGGACCACGAGCGCCGGCTGGCCGAGATCGCCCGCGAGATCGGCTTTGAACAGGTCTCGGTCAGCCATGAGGTCGGGGCCCTGATCAAGCTGATCGGGCGCGGCGACACCACCGTGGCCGACGCCTATCTGTCGCCGATCCTGGGGGCCTATGTCGACCGGGTCGGGGCCGATCTGGGGCCCTCGACGCCGCTGCTGTTCATGCAATCCAGCGGCGGGCTGACGGCGGCCGAGGCCTTCCGCGGCAAGGACGCCATCCTGTCGGGGCCGGCGGGCGGAGTGGTCGGCATGGCCGGGACCGCCCGGGCGGCGGGCTTCGACCGGGTCATCGGCTTCGACATGGGCGGCACCTCGACCGACGTGTCGCATTTCGCCGGCGACTACGAGCGGACCTCGGACGCGGTGGTGGCGGGCGTCCGACTGCGCGCGCCGATGCTGGGCATCCATACGGTGGCGGCGGGCGGCGGCTCGATCTGCCGCTTCGACGGATCGCGGCTGAGAGTGGGGCCTGAGTCGGCCGGCGCCGTGCCGGGGCCGGCCGCCTATCGGCGCGGCGGCCCTCTGACCGTCACCGACTGCAACGTCATGCTGGGCAAGCTGCGCCCCGACCAGTTCCCGGCGGTGCTCGGGCCGAACGGTGACCAGCCGCTCGACGCCGGGGCGGTCAAGGCGGGCTTCGAGGCGTTGGCCGCCGAGGTCACGCGCACCACCGGGCGGACGGCGACGCCGGAGACCCTGGCCGAGGGCTTCGTCACCATCGCGGTGCAGAACATGGCCGAGGCGATCAAATCGGTCTCGATCCAGCGCGGCTATGACGTCACCCGTTATGTGCTCAACTGTTTCGGCGGCGCGGGCGGGCAGCACGCCTGTCTGGTCGCCGATGCCCTGGGCATGACCCGGGTGATGCTGCATCCGTTCGCGGGCGTGCTGTCGGCCTGGGGCATGGGCCTGGCCGAGGTCCGGGCCATCCGGCAGGCGACGGTGGCGGCGCCGCTGGAGACGTCCGGCGACACGGCCTTGGCCGAACGTGTGGCCGGGCTGGAGCGGCAGGCGCGGGACGATCTGGTGGCCCAGGGCTTCGCCGATACGGCCCTGTCCACCCTCGTCCGGGCAGAGATCAAATTCGCGGGATCCGACACCCCGCTGGTCGTTCCTTTCGGTCCGGCCGGCGAGATGCGCGCCGCCTTCGAGGCGCTGCACCGCCAGCGTTTCGGCTTCTTCGCCGACGACAAGTCCCTTGTGGTCGAGACGCTGGAAGCCGAGGCGGTCGCCGCCTCGGGCCAGACCCCGTCGGAGATCGCCGTGGCGGGATCAGACGAGCGTCCCGAGATCGTGGCCCGCGTTCCGGTGCGAATGGCCGGGGCGGATCACGACACGCCGGTCTATCGCCGCGCCGCCTTCGGACCCGGCGCCGCCGTCAGCGGACCCGCCATCATTCTGGAGGGCACCGGCACCACCGTGGTCGAGCCCGGCTGGCGCGCCGCGGCTGACGCGGCCCTGAACCTGATCCTCGAGCGCGTCACCCCCCTGCCCGCCCGCACCGCTATCGGCACGGACGCCGATCCGATCATGCTGGAGGTGTTCAACAGCCGCTTCATGGCCTGCGCCGAACAGATGGGCGAGGCGCTGCGGGCGACCGCGTACTCGGTCAATATCAAGGAGCGACTCGACTTCTCCTGCGCCGTGTTCGATGCGACCGGGGCCCTGATCGCCAACGCCCCGCACATCCCCGTCCACCTCGGCTCGATGGGCGAGAGCATCCGCACCGTCATCGCCTCGCGCGGCGGCGGCGCGGACAGCCGCGGCATGCAGCGCGGCGACGTCTATATGCTGAACGCGCCCTACAACGGCGGCACCCATCTGCCGGACATCACGGTGATCATGCCGGTGTTCCTCGACGCCGACGCCGCGCCCGCCTTCTTCGTCGCGGCGCGCGGCCACCATGCCGACGTGGGCGGGATCACCCCTGGATCCATGCCGCCGACCTCGAAGACCGTCGAGGAAGAGGGCGTCCTGATCGACGACTTCCTGCTGATCGAGGCCGGGCGGCTGCGCGACGCCGAGACCCGTGGCCTGTTCGCCTCCGGCCGCCATCCGTCGCGGAACGTCGACCAGAACATGGCCGACCTGAAGGCCCAGGTCGCCTCCTGCGCCCGCGGCGCGGATGAGCTGATCCGCATGGTCGCCGAGTTCGGACGCCCGGTGGTGTCCGCCTATATGAGTCACATCCAGAACAATGCCGAAGAGGCCGTCCGCCGCGCCATCGCCGCGCTGAAGCCCGGGTCGTTCGCTCTGGAGATGGACGACGGCGCGGTCATCCGGGTGCGGATCGACGTCGACGCCGAGGCTCGCGGCGCCGTGGTCGACTTCACCGGGACCAGCGCCCAGCGGCCGAACAATTTCAACGCCCCCCTGTCGATCACCCGGGCGGCGGCACTGTACGTCTTCCGCACCCTGGTGGACGACGCCATCCCGCTGAACGAGGGTTGTCTGAAACCCATCCGCCTGATCGTGCCCGGGGGGTCCATGCTGAATCCGCACTATCCGGCGGCCGTGGTGGCCGGAAACGTCGAGACCAGTCAGGCCGTGGTCGACTGTCTCTACGGCGCTCTCGGCGTCCTCGCCGCCAGCCAGGGCACGATGAACAACTTCACTTTCGGCGACGACGCCCGCCAGTACTACGAGACCATCGCGGGCGGCTCAGGCGCCGGACCCGGCTTCGACGGCGCATCTGCCGTCCAGACCCATATGACCAACAGCCGGCTGACCGATCCCGAGGTGCTCGAGACCCGCTTCCCCGTCCTGCTGGAGGAATTCTCCATCCGGCGTGGCTCGGGCGGAGACGGCGCCAACCGGGGCGGCGACGGGGCGGTGCGGCGGGTGCGCTTCCTCGAACCCCTGACCGCCGCCATCCTGTCCAACCACCGGCGGACCGCGCCGTTCGGGGCGGCGGGCGGCGAGCCTGGCGCGGTCGGGGTGAACCGGGTCGAACGGATCGACGGCTCGATCGAGCGACTGGGGGCGACGGCCGAAGTCGGGATGGGCGTCGGCGACGTCTTCGTCATCGAAACCCCCGGCGGCGGCGGCTTCGGGCCGAAGGGCGGCGACCGCTTCCCACCGCGCCCCGGAACGGACTAGCTTCGCGAACCAACGGGACGGGGACGAACGTATGTGGGTTCTTCTGGGCATAGCGGTGCTGGTCGCCGGCTTCGTGGCGCGGCTGAATCCGCTGGCGGTGATCCTGGCCGCCGCGATCGTGACCGGCGTCGCCGCCGTGATAGCTCCGGGGGTCGGTGCGGCTGAATTGGGTCGGGCGGCGGTCGACACCATCTCCGCCTTCGGCAAGGCGTTCAACGACTACCGCTACATCAGCGTGATCTGGCTGGTGCTGCCTCTGATAGGCCTGCTGGAGCGCCATGGCCTGCAGGAGCGGGCGCGGATCCTGATCTCCAAGGCGCGCGGAGCCACCACCGGCCGCATCCTGCTGGCCTATTTCGTCCTGCGCCAGATCAGCGCCGCCCTCGGCCAGACCAAGCTGGGCGGCCATCCGCAGATGGTCCGGCCGCTGGTCGCCCCCATGGCCGAGGCGGCGGCCGAGACCCGCCTCGGCCCCCTGCCCGACGCCGTCCGCTACCGCATCCGCGCCCACGCCGCCGCGGTCGACAATATCGCCCTGTTCTTCGGCGAGGACATCTTCATCGCCATCGCCTCCATCCTGTTGATCAAGGGCTTCCTCGAGGCCAACGGCATACTGGTCGAGCCGCTGGAGCTGTCAGTCTGGGCCATCCCCACCGCCATCGCGGCCCTGCTGGTGCACGGGACGCGGCTGGCCATGCTGGACCGGTCTCTGGCTCGCCAGACCGCCGAAGCGGAGGCCGGCCAATGATCACCCTCCAGTGGCTCTACATCTTCGCCGGCCTGACCTTCGCGGCCTTCTCGGTGCTCAGCATCGCCGACCCCGCCAATCCCAAACGGCTGGGCAACACGGTCTTCTGGGGCCTTCTGGCGGTCAGCTTCCTGTTCGGCTCCTACCTGTCGGACCTCGCCAACGGCTTGCTGGTCGTGGCCTTGGCGGTGATCGCGGGGTTCAAGCTTCTGGGGCAGGGCAAGCCCGCCACCACCACCCCCGAGGAGCGTCAGGCCAGCGCCGAACGGCGCGGCGACTGGCTGTTCGTGCCGGCCCTGCTGATCCCCATCGTGGCCCTGATGGGCGCGCTGGTGCTGGACAAGACCGTGATCTTCGGCGTGCCGCTGTTCGGACCGGAGCAACCGACACTGATCGCCCTCGGCCTCGGGGTGGCCGCCGGCCTGACCCTGGCCATGGTCTGGCTGAGGCCGCCGCTGCTGGCCCCCCTGCAGGAAGGCCGCCGGTTGATGGACGCCGTAGGCTGGGCCGGCGTCCTGCCGCAGATGCTGGCCTCTCTGGGCGCGGTGTTCGTCATTGCCGGGGTTGGCGACCGCATCGGAGAGCTGTTCACGGCCTATCTGCCGCTCGACCATCGGCTGCTGGCCGTGATCGCCTATTGTGTCGGCATGGCTATGTTCACCTTCATCATGGGCAACGCCTTCGCCGCCTTCCCGGTGATGACCGCCGCCGTGGGCCTGCCCATCGTCGTGCTCCAGTTCGGCGGCAACCCGGCCATCGTCTGCGCCATCGGCATGCTGGCCGGCTTCTGCGGAACCCTGACCACGCCGATGGCGGCCAATTTCAACGTGGTGCCGGCCGCGCTTCTCGACCTGCCCGACCGCGAGGCCCCGTTCAACGGGGTCATCCGGGTGCAGATTCCGACCGCCGCCATGATCCTGGTCGCCAACATCGCCCTGATGTATTTCCTGGCCTTCCGGTTCTGAGATGACCCACGCCCTCGACGCCTCTGTCGCCTCCCGCTTCGCCGCCGCCGCCCTCGGTCATGTGACGCGCGAATATCCGAACAAGATGGACCACGTCCTGGCCGGGCCGGAGGACGTGCGGGGCCCCCGCGCCCTGCACCCGATCTTCTTCGGCAGTTTCGACTGGCATTCCTGCGTGCACGGCTGGTGGACCCTGTTCACCCTGCTGCGGCTCTTCCCGGACATGCCCGAGGCGGCGCGGATCAGGACCCTGGCCGACGGACTGTTCACGCCGGACAACGTCGCCGCCGAAACCGCCTATCTCGACCGCCCGGGCAGCCGGGGGTTCGAACGGCCCTACGGCTGGGGCTGGCTGCTGATGCTGGCGGCGGAGCTGGAACGGCATGGCGACGGTCGCGCGGAAATCCTGCGTCCGTTGGCCCGGGCGTTCGCGAAACGGTTCACCGACTTCCTGCCGCTCGCCGACTATCCGGTCCGCGTCGGGACCCATTACAACACCGCCTTCGCCCTGAGGCTGACGCTCGACTACGCCGAGGGCGCGGGCGATGCCTCACTCGCGGCGCTGTGCCGCGACCGCGCCCTGCGCTGGCACGCGGGCGACCGCGACTGCCAGGCCTGGGAGCCGTCGCAGGACGAGTTCCTGTCGCCGGCCTTGATGGAGGCCGTGCTGATGCGACGGGTGATGGCTCCGGACGCCTTCGCTGACTGGTTCGCCGCCTTCCTGCCCCGGCTCGACCGGCGCGAACCCGCGACCCTCTTCCGGCCCGCCGGCGTCAGCGACCGGTCGGACGGCAAGATCGCCCATCTGGATGGACTGAACCTGAGCCGGGCCTGGTGCTGGCGGGAGATCGCCTCGGTCCTGCCGTCCGGCGATCCGCGACGCCCGATCGCGCTCGAGGCGGCGCGGGTCCACCTCGACGCCGCCCTGCCCCACGTCACCGGCGACTATATGGGCGAGCATTGGCTGGCCAGTTTCGCCCTGCTGGCCCTGTTGGCCGATCCCGGCGCCTGGAGCGGCTCCCGAAGCGGGCCGATGGGATTGGCGGGGCGGCGCCCCGTCTTGACGTCCTTCGTCCCGCACCAGCATAAGGGCGGCCCGTCAAGGCGGCGGCCGGTTTAGCTCAGTTGGTAGAGCGCCAGTTTTGTAAACTGGATGTCGCGGGTTCGAATCCTGCAACCGGCACCATCCTGCTTGGCGAAGGAGGGCCGGCTCCGCCTCAGCCCCCGCCCATGGCCACCGCGACCCGGTAGACGATGAAGGCCCCGAGGTAGGCCAGGCCAAACATGTAGATGACCATCACCCACATCCATTTCCACGAGTTCAATTCGCGCTTCACCACGCCCAGGGTCGCCACGCATTGCGGCGCGAAGACGTACCAGGCGAGGAAGGCCAACCCGGTCGCCAGCGACCACTGCGCGGCCAGAGTCGCGCCGAGCAGGCTGGTGGCGCTTTCCGGATCGGCGATCGCATAGACCGTGCCCAGGGCCGCAACCGCGACCTCGCGGGCCGCCATCCCCGGCACCAGGGCGATGACCATCTGCCAGTTGAAGCCGATGGGCGCGAAGACGGGCTCCAGCGCGTGGCCGATCATGCCGGCGAAGCTGTGGTCGATCGCCGGTCCGGTCGCCCCCTCGGGCGGATAGGGGAAGGTCGACAGCGCCCAGACAATGACCATCAGCGGCAGGATGATCCGCCCCGCCCGCTCGAGGAAGATGCGTGCGCGGAGCCACAGGTTGAACAGCACGCTCTTCACGTCAGGCAGTTTGTAGGCCGGAAGCTCCATCATGAAAGGCTCGACGCCCCCTCTCCAGAACACCTTGCGAATGACGAAGGACACCGCCAGGGCGCTGACGATGCCGGAGGCGTAGAGGCCGAACATCACCAGCCCCTGCAGACTGGCGAAGCCCCAGACCTGCTCGTTCGGAATGAAGGCCGATATGATCAGGGTGTAGACCGGAATGCGCGCCGAACATGTCATCAGCGGCGCCACCATGATGGTGGTCAGCCGGTCGCGTTTGCTGTCGATCACCCGCGCCGCCATCACGCCGGGAATGGCGCAGGCGAAACTGCTGAGCAACGGAATGAAGGCCCGTCCGTGCAGGCCCGCCCCGCCCATGATCCGGTCCATCAGGAAGGCCGCCCGGGCCATGTAGCCGAAGTCCTCGAGCACGAGGATGAACAGGAACAGGATCAGGATCTGCGGCAGGAAGACCAGCACGCTGCCGACCCCGGAGATCAGGCCATCCACGATCAGGCTCTGCCAGATGCCGTCGGGCATCACCGCCGCCACCCAGCCGCCAAGGGCGCCGAGGGCGGCCTCGATGCCGTCCATGAACGGCCCGGCCCAGGTGAAGACGGCTTGGAACATGACGAACAACAGCGCCATCAGGATCAGCAGACCGCCGAGCGGGTGCAGCAGGACCGTGTCGATCCGGCCCGTCAGGGTGTCGGGCCGTTCGGGCGGCTGGACGCAGGCCTTCATGATCCGCTCGGCCTCGCGGGCCGCGCCACGCAGGGAGTGGGCGTCCGGCGTCGTCCATACGTTGTCCGCGGAGACGCCCAGGGTTCCGGCCGCGCCGTCGATGGCGGCGATCAGGTCGTCGATGCCCCGCTTGCGCGTCGCGGTCGTGGGCACGATCACCAGACCCAGTTCGGACGACAGCCGCTCCATATCAATCCGCAGGCCCTGCCGCTGGGCGATGTCGTACATGTTCAGCGCCAGCACCATCGGCCGCCCGACCGCCTTCAGCTCCAGGACCAGCCGCAGCACCAGCCGCAGATTGGTCGCATCGGCGACGGCGACGATCACATCCGGGGTTTCCTCGCCGGCCAGCCTGCCCAGGACGGCGTCGCGGGTGACCTCCTCGTCGGGACTGCGGGCGCGCAGGGAATAGGTGCCGGGCAGGTCCAGAACCGCCATGGTCCGGCCGTCGGACGATCGGATCAGACCCTCCTTCCGCTCCACCGTGACGCCGGCGTAGTTGGCGACCTTCTGATGGGCGCCGGTCAGGGCGTTGAACAGGGCGGTCTTGCCGCTGTTCGGATTGCCGACGAGCGCGACCCGCGCGCTCCGTACCGCCATGTCCATCAGACGGTCCGGGCCGGTTCGAATTCCACGGTCAGGCGGGCGGCCTCATGCCGACGCAGCGCGACCCGCATGTCGTCCACCTTCATGGCGATGGGATCGCGGCCGAACAGACCCTCATGGAGCAACTCGACCCGCGCGCCCTCGACAAAACCGAGTTCAATCAGGCGGCGCTCCAGCTCCATCGCATGCTCGTCGTCGTGGCCGGGACCGCCGACCTGGACGATGACGCCGCGGTCGCCCTTGCGGGCCTGACTGAGTTTGCGGGTGTGGGGCATGAGGCTCGCGGACCATCGGCGCGATCATTCGCGCCTGTTGACACTGATTATCAGGTGCGACTGTCTTTCGTCCAGTCCGCCATCTCGCCGCAACCGGTTGCCCGGCCTCACGGTTGGGCTATCACAGGCGACCACCGCCGGAGACCGCCATGAACCGCCCCGCCCTGATCACCCTCGCCGCCCTCGCGCTCACCGGCTGCGGCCAGGGTTCGGATCAGAGTCCCGGCGCACCGGCGGCGCCCCCCCGGCCCGCGCCGACCGCCGCGGAAAAGGCGGCCCTGCTGGCGGCCCTGCCCGCGCCGTACAACTCGGCTGATCTGGAGAACGGCCGCCGCGCCTTCGCCCGTTGCCGCTCGTGCCACACCATCAGCGAGGGCGGGCCGAACATGACCGGCCCCAACCTGTACGGCGTCTTCGGGCGTCAGACGGGGG
Source organism: Brevundimonas vancanneytii (assembly GCA_943367565.1). Taxonomy (GTDB): domain Bacteria; phylum Pseudomonadota; class Alphaproteobacteria; order Caulobacterales; family Caulobacteraceae; genus Brevundimonas; species Brevundimonas vancanneytii_C. Next base: position 58,748 of record CALRJO020000006.1, on the reverse strand, counting down.
TCCATCCCGGCTTCAACTATTCGGCCGCGATGAAGGAGGCCGACTTCGTCTGGGACGGCGAACGGCTGGACGACTGGCTGGAGAACCCCCGCACCTTCCTGAAGGGCACGAAGATGAGCTTCGCGGGCATTCCCGACGCCGCCGACCGCCGCGACGTGGTCGCCTTCCTCAAGGTCGAGACTGGCTACGCGCCGCCCCGGCCCTGACGCCTATTCAGCCGCCGCCGGCACGGCGTCATTGGCGGTGCTCTCCTGGGCCTCCCACTCCTCGATCTTGCGGGCGGTGTATTCGGGCGACCTGGTGAAGCGCGCCAGGGCTCCGTAGATCACCGGGACCACGAACAGGGTCAGAAGGGTCGCGAACATGGCGCCCGAGAAGATCACCACGCCGATCGTCTGACGGCTGCCGGCCCCCGCGCCCTGCCACAGCACCAGCGGCAAGGCGCCGAAGGCCGTGGCGATCGAGGTCATGATGATCGGGCGCAGCCGCAGGGTCGACGACTCGATGATGGCTTCCTTGATCGAGCGGCCCTGATCACGCAGCTGATTGGCGAACTCGACGATCAGGATGCCGTTCTTGGCGGCCACCCCGATCAGGATGATCAATCCGATCTGGCTGTAGATGTTGAGGCTGGAGCCCGCCATCACGAGACCGAACAGACCGCCGGCCGCGGCCAGGGGGACCGTCAGCATGATCACCGCCGGGGTAATCCAGCTCTCGAACTGCGCCGCCAGCACGAGGAAGACCAGAAGAAGAGCCAGGCCGAAGGCGGCCACGACGGCCCCGCCCGCCTCTCTCTGGTCACGGGCCGCGCCACCCCACTGGGTCGTAACCACGCCCTGCGGCTGATCGCGGGACACCTCCTCGAGGAAGCGTGTGGCGTCCGCGATGGTGGTGCCGGGGTTCAGGTCGGCGTTGAGGGTGATGGCCCGCTGCCGGTCCAGCCGACGACGGTCAGGGGTATCGCCGGAGGTCTGGGTCGTGACCACCGAGGACAGGGGCACGAGCTGGCCGCCGCCGGTCGCCACATACAGGGCCTCCAGATCGCCGACCGTGCGGCGGTTGTCGCGTTCGGTCTGCAGGATGACGTCGTATTCCTGACCCCCGCGGAGATAGGTCGTCGCGCGCCGCGAGCCGAACATGGTCTCGAGCGTCCGGCCGATCGACTGCGCCGACACCCCGAGGGCCGCCGCCTTCTCCGGGTCGACATCGACCAGCAGGCGCGGGGAGTTGGGCTCGAAATCCAGGCGGGGGCGCGAGAAGCCGGGATTCTCGAGTGACCGCGCCAGCACGGGCTGCAGCCAGCGATAGATGTCGTCGTATTCCGCGCCGGTCACGACCATCTCCACGGAGTTGGAGTTGCCGCCGCCGCGCTGGAAGGCGCCCGGCACCGAGGCGTTGACCTGGGCGTCGGTCTGCGAGCGCAGCTTGCCGTTCAGTTCCTGGGCGATGTCGTCGGCGGACCGGTCCCTCTCGGACCAGTCGGCGAGGCTCAGGACCGCATTGCCCGAGTTGAAGCTCCCGCCGCCAAAGCCCGGCGCGGAGACCAGGTAGCTGTCCACCTCGCCGCTGGCCTTGTATTCGGCCAGGATCGGCTCGAGCCCAAGCATGGTCCGGCGGGTCGTATCGAAGCCGGCCCCTTCCGGTCCCTGGACGCGGACCGTCACGCGGCCGCGGTCTTCGGGCGGAACCAGTTCGTTGGGCAGGTTGACGAACATGAACCCCGCCCCGGCCGCGACGAGCAGGATCAGGCCGCCCACTCCGGCCACCGCCACTCGTTTGCCCAGCAGGGCCTGGAGCGAATTGGCATAGGAGTTCTTGAGCGCTTCCATGGCCCGGTCGACCTTGCGGGCGACCCAGCCTCCGCCGGCGGCGGGGCGCAGGATGCGCGAGGCCAGCATCGGCGACAGGGTGAGCGCCAGGAAGGCCGAAAAGGCCACGGCCGCCGCGATCGTCGCCGCCAGCTCCACGAACAGCCGGCCGACATAGCCGGGCAGGAACAGCAGGGGAGCGAACACCGCGAGCAGGACGATGGTGGTGGCCACCACGGCGAAGAAGACTTGGCGCGTGCCGCGTTCGGCGGCGACCAGCGGCGGCTCGCCGTGGTCAAGGCGGCGCTGGATATTTTCGGTCACGACGATGGCGTCGTCCACGACCAGTCCGATGGCGAGCACCAGGGCGAGCAGCGTCAGCAGATTCAGCGAGAAACCCAGCGGCGCCAGCACGATGAAGGTCGACAACAGGCAGATCGGGGCAACGATGGTCGGGATGAAGGCGGCGCGCAGACTGCCGAGAAAGATGAAGTTGACCAGGGCCACCAGCACCAGCGCGATGCCGATGGTGATCCAGACCTCGTCGATGGCGTGGGCGGTAAAGACCGAATTGTCCGAGCCGACGACGAGCTCCGCCCCTTCGGGCAGGCTCGGACGAATTTCGGCCACCAGATTTCTGACGCCGTCGGAGATCGCGAGGTCATTCGATTGCGCCTGACGGGTGATGGCCAGACCGATCTGATCGAGACCGTTGCCCCGGAACAGGCGGCGATCCTCTTCGGGGGCCTCCTCGACGCGGGCGACGTCGCCCAGACGCGTGACATAGGACCCCTGAGCCTGAATCGCGCCCGTTGCGCCGCTGGGAAGGCCGCCGCCGGCGGTCCCGGAGCCTGCCGTCGCCGCCCCCGAGGCGGTCCCCCGCGTACCGATCGGCAACTGGCGGAAGTCATCGGCAAAGGCGTAGTTCCGCGCCACCCGAACCGTGTAATTCTTTTCGCCCGTCTCCAGCTGGCCGGCCGGCAGTTCGACGTTCTGGCTTGTCAGCGCGGTCTCGACGTCGTTCACCGTCAGGCCGCGCGCGGCGAGCGCGGAGGGGTCCAGCCAGATCCGCATCGAATAGCGTTGCTCGCCATAGATCTGAACCTGGGCCACGCCAGGCACCGTCGCGAGACGGTCGATCAGGTAGCGGTCGGCGTAGTCGGTCAGTTCCAGCCGGTTCAGGGTCGGCGAACGCAGGAACAACACCATGATCGGCTGGCTGTCGGAATCGGCCTTGGCGACCTCGGGCGGGTTGGCCTGGTTCGGCAGCCGGCCCACCACGCGCGAGACCCGGTCGCGCACATCATTGGCGGCGGCGTCGATGTCGCGGTCCAGCGAGAACTCGATCCGGACGTTGGACCGGCCGTCGCGGCTGGTGGAATTGATCCGCTCGACGCCCTGGATGCCGGCGATCTGCTGTTCGATCGGTTCGGTGATCCGGCTTTCGATCACCTCGGCCGAGGCCCCGGCGTAGCTGGTGCTGACCGAGACGACGGGAGGATCGACGTCGGGCAGTTCACGCACGGGCAGGAAGACGAAGGCCGCGGCGCCGATCACGCACAGCACGATCGCCGCGACGGCCGCGAAGACCGGGCGACGAACCGCGAGATCGGAGAGCATCATCGGGCGGGGCCCTTCGCCGGAGCGGCGGGACCATCCTGTCGCTGTCCCCGGCCCGCGACGGTGACCGGCGCGCCCGGCTGGATCCGGTTCAGACCGGACCCGACCACACGGTCGCCGGCATCCAGGCCGGAGAGGATTTCGACGAAACCCCCTTCGACGGCGCCGGTCTCGACCTCGACCCGCTGGGCGGTGGAGCCCCGCGCGCCGTTGGCGATCCGATAGACGAAGGCGCCCTCGCCTTCATACTGGACGGCGCCCTCGGGAACGGCCGGGGCCGTGCGCACGCCCTGTTCAATGGCGACGCGGACCGCCATGCCCGGCCGGATACGCGCGCCGGGATTGGGAATTTCCGCGCGGGCGGTCACCGAGCGGGTCTGCTCGTTCACACGGGTGTCGATCAGGGCGATGCGACCGGAGAAGGTCTCGTCACGATAGGCGTCGACACGCGCCGCGATCGGGGCGCCGGTCCGAAGTACCGCCAGATAGCGTTCGGGCACCGGGAAATCGACACGCACCACATCGATGTCGTCCAGGGTTGTGATCACGCTTCCGGGACTGATGTAGGTCCCCGCCGTCACCGAGCTCAGGCCGAGAACACCGGCGAACGGCGCGCGGATCACCAGGTCGCCGCGGCGCGCCTGGGCCGCCGAGAGCGATGCGCGGGCGCTGGCCAGGGCCGTTTCCGCCTCTTCGGCGGAAACCCGCGGAGCGATGCCGCGATCAGCCAGAATCTTGAAGCGGTCATACTGCCGCTGGGCCTGGTCGACCCGGGCCCGCGCCTCGATAATGCCTGCATCTTCCTCGCGCGCCTGCAGCTCGACCAGCGGCGTGCCTGCGGCCACGCGTTGGCCGTCGGTGAAAAGCACCCGCGTGATCAACTGGCTGGTCGCCGAGGTGATGTTGACGGACCGTCGGCCGCGCGCCACGCCCAGCACCCGGATCTCGTCGGTGAACTGTCGCGGCGTCGCCACGGCTTCCGACACAGCCTGCCCCCGACCCCCGCCGGGGCCGCCGCGCCCTCCGCCCGCCTTTTCATCTCCGGCGAACGCCATCCGCAGCAGGACCGCGAGAACCATCAGCACCAGCAAACCGGCGGCGGCGACGATGAAGAAGTGGCGTTTGATCACTCGGTAAGGCTCTCAGACCGTTGGACGAGGCGACTTGGCGGCTGTCGCCGTCGATGCAATTCAGGTTCTTGTAACGGACCTGGTTCCTGTTTCCGTCGCCCAATTGCGCGGCCATGCGACGCGGTCAGAACCGTCGCCAAAGGGCGATCACCGGCCCCCCGCTTTCGGGCGTCTCACGTCCCGCCACGGCCTGCCGCCAACCCGCCTGAACGCTCCAGTCGCCGAAATCGCGGACGACCGAGGCCTCAACCGACAGCCAGCGCGGCCCGCCGTCATCGGCTTGACCCCCGAAGGCCTGCGCCAGCACCATCCAGTCGTCGCCGAGGTGCGCGCCGGCGGTGGCGTCGATCCGGGTCTCGTCTGCCAGCCCCGCGCGCATGCGGCGCGCTGTCTGCAGCTCGACGAAGGAGCCGTTCGGACCCCATCGCCCCGCCCCGCCGAACGACCGCCCGATAGAGGCCCGGACTTCCCAGTCTGCGTCGCCGACGCCGGGCGCGGCATAGCCCGCGTTGCGGCCCTCCCCGCCGTCGGCGTAGCCGGCATAGAGGCTGACCGCCGCGCGATCGTCGCGCCATGCCTGCCAGGTGAGGCCGATCTCCAGCGGACCCCGGCCATCATAGTCGACGAAGGCGTCGTCGCCCGACTGCCAGTCGCCCTTGAACTGCAGGGTCAGCCGGTCGGTGAGGCCATATTCGGCGAACACGCCCAGGACCGTGTCGCGCCGCTCCGCCGGCAGGTCGACCAACACTCCGTTCGGATCGAAGCCGCGGTCGGCCTGCATGGCCTCGTATTTGAGGATGATCTGTCCCTGCCCCTCCGGCTGGGTCCAGGGACCGGCAGCCGCGGATCCGGCCGTCGCCAGCAAGGCCGTCGCGGCCAGAAGACCGCCGGCCAGTCTCACACGTCATAGCCCGGCGATTTCCGGTCGAGCATCCGAAGCGCGCCCGGCCATGCGAGAGACGAGATGAAGCCGATGCCCTTGCCCTGTTCCTTCGTCTCGGCCTGGGCCGCGTCGGGCGCCATCAGCACATGCGCCCGCCCGCCGGACAGGGCCGCCACCTGCTGGGCGCAGGCCCGCTCCAGGAAGAACATCCCGACCCAGGCCGCCGCCGCGGTCTGGCCCACGGCAAGCGTGCCGTGGTTGCGCAGCAGCATCAGCGGCTTGTCGCCCAGATCGGCGACCAGCCGTTCGCGCTCGTCATGGTTCAGCGCCAGCCCCTCATAGCCGTGATAGGCGACCTGATGCTGCAGCAGGCAGGCGTTCTGACCGATAGGCAGCAGGCCCTCGGCCTGCGCCGCCACGCCGACCCCCGCCACGGTGTGCAGGTGGATGACGAAATGCGCGTCCTCCCGCGCCGCATGGATGGCGGAATGGATGGTGAAGCCGGCCGGATTGATGAAGCTGGTGGTGTCCTGGACGATGTTGCCGTCCAGATCGACCTTGACGAGGCAAGAGGCCGTCATCTCCTCGAAATAGAATCCGTAAGGATTGATCAGAAAATGATGCTCCGGCCCGGGCACGCGGGCCGAGATGTGGGTGAAGATCATGTCGTCCCACCCGTGCAGCGCCACGAGACGGTACAGGGCCGCCAGCTCGACGCGTGCGGTCCACTCCGCCTCGGACACCCTGGACTTCAGGGAAACAGCGGCGCCGTCGGCCATGGTCTCGGTCCTCGTTCTACTTGGCCGCGCACGCTCGCGCCGCGCGGAGCCGACGTCAAGATTCAGCTTCCGTTAACCGCGTCTTAGTGGCCCCGGAATAGCTTCAGTCAAGCTGACCCATCGTCGGCGCGCCGGAGACGCCCGTGGTTCTCGTCCAGCTCATGCCCGCCAGCCGCACCACCGGCGCCGCGCCGCGACCCGGCGATCTGTTGGCCCTGGCCCACAACCCGAGCACGGAGGCCCGCCAGCGCCTGTTGCTGGGCGTCGTGGCCCTGTGTGACGCCTGTCCGCCGTCGGGGGAACTGTCCCCTGTGCTCAGCGAGATCTTCCTGACCCTCGCCCGTCAGGCCGAGCGCGAGGTCCGCAAGGCGCTGTCCGAAAAGCTGGCCAACGCCGAATGGGCGCCCGCCGCACTCGTCAACGTCCTGGCGCTGGACGAGATCGAGATCGCAAGGCCGATCCTCGAGTCCAGCCCCATCCTGCAAGACGAGGACCTGTTGCGGGTGCTGATCGAAGCCTCGCTGGAACACCAGATCGCCGTCGCCCGCCGTCCCGGAATCAGCGGACGGGTGGCGGACGCGGTGATCGACCAGGCCGAACCCGCCGTGCTCATGGCCCTGACCACCAACCGCACGGCCGAGATCAGCATCGACGGCGTGCGAAGGCTGGTCGAGCATTCCCGTCGCATCGCCGCGCTGCGTGGGCCCCTCACCCGCCATCCGCTGCTGACCGAGGCCCTGGCCGGCCAGTTGTACCAGTGGGTCGGGACGGCGCTGCGCCAATCGATCGCGGCCCGCTTCACGGTCGACGAGAAAGCCCTGGGAATCGCTGTCTATGACGCGGTGGAGGGTGTCATGCGCCCCACCGATCCTGCACGGGATCCGGTGGACCAGGGCGACCGCGACGAGATGGAACGGCGACTGATCGACAAACTGCAATCCGCCGGGCAGTTGCGAGCCGGCCTGTTGATACGCGCCGTCCGTGAAAAGCGGTTGAGCCTGTTCATCCACGGTCTGTCCGCGCTCGGCGGGTTCGCCATCGGTCAGGTGCGGTCGGCCCTGACCGCGCCGACCCCGGAAGCACTCTACTATGCCTGCGCCGCCGTCGGGATCGACCGCGCCGTCTTCCCGACCCTGCTGGTCGAACTGCGCAAGCTCAATGACTCCCTGCCCGGTGATCGGGGCGAACCCGTCTGGCTGCGGGGGGCCCTCTCGCAGGGCTCCGCGGCGCGCGCCTTCAAGGTTCTGATCGGCGGCGATCACGGCGAAATGCAAGCCGTCGTTTGACTTCCCCGTCGGGCTCGGCTTGCGTGCAGCCGTGACCGAACCAGCGCCGCCGTCCATCCGCATCGCCTTCGCCGCCTCGGATCGGCCCGAGGCGCAAGCGGCGCGTGACAGGCTGATCGCGCGATACGGCTCGGTCGAACCGGACGAGGCCCAGGTCATCGTCGCGCTGGGCGGCGACGGCTTCATGCTGGAGACGCTCCACACCGTCATGGATCAGCGGACGCCTGTGTTCGGCATGAACCGCGGCTCGGTCGGCTTCCTGATGAACGACTACGAGGAAGAGGGTTTGCTGGAACGTCTCGAAGGGGCCGGACGCGCGGTGATCCACCCTCTGCAGATGGACGCCTGGACCGAGGCCGGGCAGGCGCACAGCGGCCTGGCCATCAATGAGGTCTCGCTGCTGCGTCAGACCCGCCAGAGCGCCAAGCTGCGGATCACTGTCGATGGCCGCGTGCGCCTGGAGGAATTGTCGTGCGACGGCTGCATGCTGGCCACAGCGGCCGGGTCGACCGCCTATAATCTGTCGGCCCATGGACCCATCATTCCGCTCGACTCCCGGGTGCTGGCGCTGACGCCGATCAGCGCCTTTCGTCCGAGACGCTGGCGGGGAGCATTGCTACCGCACCAGTCGAAGGTGTGTTTCGAGGTTCTCGAACCCGACAAGCGGCCGGTCAGCGCCACGGCCGACGATCTCGAGATCCGGCGCGTGGCCCGGGTCGAGGTGCGGGAACGCCGCGACATCGCCCTGACCATGTTGTTCGACGCCGGAAAATCGTTTGAGGAACGGGTTCTGGCGGAGCAGTTCGCCTCCTGACGAATGTGCACCGCTTTTTAAGAACGTGGGTGCGAGGGTAGCCCCAATCCGATCTCAGGAGTTCGTCGTGAGCAACCCGGCCCAGGTCATTCGCCCGCCCAATACCCTTCGCATGAAGGTCGGCGGAGGCTTTGGCGGAATCGACGCCGGGGCCATCGCCAAGGCCGAAGAGGCCCTCAAGGCCATGTCCTCGCAGTTCGGGCAATGGCTGCAGGACGAGATCGTCAAGCTGGACCAGGCCCAGGCGGAAATCCGCAACGCCGGCTACAACGCCGCGACCGCCGAGGCGTTGTATTTCCGGGCTCACGACCTGAAGGGCCTGGGCACCACCTATCAGTATCCGCTGGTGACCCGGCTCGCCGGCTCGCTCTGCAAGATGATGGACGATCCGGCCAAGCGAATGGCGGCGCCGGTCGTGCTGCTGGACGCCCATATCGACGCGATCAAGGCGGTGGTCCGCGACGAGATCCAGACCGACGACCACCCGGTCGGCAAGATCCTGGCTGAAACGCTGGAAGCGCGGGTCGCCGACCACCTGCGATGATCGGTCTCCCGACCCAAGCCACGCTGACGCCCGCCTCCGGCGGGCGTTTTGCTGTCAGGCGGCCACGCTGACCTGGGCCTTGGCCGGCAGCGGGTCGTGATCCAGCCGCTCCATCAGATAGGCGAGGTCCTCGCGCGGCGCATTCGGGCGCTGGGTCAGGAACCGTTCCAGCATCTGCTGACGGAAGGCGTCGCCGGAGGTGTCGACGCCCTCGGCCTGCAGGGTGCGCCAGGCGTCGACCCCGGCGCGATAGGCCTGGAACAGCCGGGGCGGCAGTCCCGCCCGATCATAGATTGCCTTCAGACCCAGTGGCCCGGCGTCATGGATCATCAGCCAGGCCCGCTGGTGCGGCGTCCCCGCCAACTCGGCCACGCCGTGTTCGAACAGCGCCATCTGCCCCCGCGCCAGCGCTCTCAGCAACAGCGAGGCGGTGAGAACCCGGCGCGCGTTCAGATTGGCGACGAACTGCGGCAGGTCGGCGTGGTTCGAGGCCTGATCCACCAGATCGACCGTGGCCCGCTCGCGGGCGAAGGCGGCCAGTCGGATGGCGGTTTCGGGCGCCACCGCGTGGCGGGTGACCAGATGTTCGCGCACGGCCTCCGACGCCAGCTCGACCAGCCGCTCGGTCACGGACAGCGGCAGCACCTGACGATAGGCGATGGCGGCGACGATCTCGGGCGAGGTTCCGAAGCGGTCGATGCAGCGGCCCAGCGCCGCCTCGGCGATATCGGCGTTGTCATTGGCGGCCAGGGTGCGCACGGCCTGTTCGCAGCCGACCTCGGCCAGCGCCGTCGCCACGTCACGACCGACGTCGGGCCGGCCGGCCACGGCGACCTGGCGCAGCGGCGATCCCGCCTGGACGATCTCGATCAGGTCCTCGTCCGAGAAGGCCGGCGAGAAATTAATCATCGGCAGGGCGACGCTGTCGACGTCGGCCGCAAGCTTGCGCGCCAGGTCGCGGGGAATCAGGTCCGAGGATTTCAGCGTCACCGCCATGGCCCGACGGACCAGCTCGGCCGCGTCCTGGGCCAGCATGCGAAGGATCTTCCGGGCCGCCTCGCGGTCCTCGTCGCGGAGTTCGGCCTTGTCCATGCTGCGGCACAGCTTGTGGGCCGCGGCGGCTCTTTCATCCGCGTCGGTCGCCTTGATCAGGCGGCGGATGTCGATCTCGGTCAGGCGGGCGCGGTAGGCGGTCATGGGCGGGTCCAGGCTTTGCCGGTCAACATCGGCCCGCCATCCTTAACGGGCGGTTCACCATGGCCGGATTCGCGGTCAGACGCTCTTGCCGGCTTCGGGCGCGAAGGCGCCGCCGAAGCCGCTCCGGCTCTCGCCGTCCTGCCCCATCAGCAGGGCCAGCAGGCTCTGGTCCTGTTTCAGGCGGTCCAGCCGCGCCGCCAGCATCCTGTCGCGCTCGCTCAGGTCCGGGACCCCGGGCTTGGAGCCGGCCGTCGAGGCGGGCGCGCCGTCTCCCGCGCTACGCTGCAGATTGGCATGGACCTCGGCCACCGTCGCCGGACGGCCGTCACGATAGAAGATCGACCGGTTGGCCGCCGCCGCCTCCGGGAAGAGGCTCGCCGCGCTGGCGCCCGGCCGACGCTCCATCGCATCCATCAGCTGGGCCGCGCCCGCCGGGCCCAGGAAATGAGCGGCGTACAGGTCTCCCGCCCCCGGCTCCCGCCCCGACCGGCCGCGCAGATAGGCGGCGTTGGACGCCGTCAGTTCCGCCGCCATGGTCGAGGCCGCCTGGGGGTCGAACCGCAGGTCCAGCACGATGTTGCGCGCCGAGCCCTCGACCCGCCAGCGTCCGTCCCCGCCGCGATAGATCAGGTCGGCGTACTGGCCATAGCCGTGCTTGGCCCCATGGGCTTTCACCGTGCCGAGCCAGGTCTGTTCGATGAACTGGAACAGGCCCGCCGCCGAGGATGTGCGGGCGCGCGCCGACGGGTTCATCGCGCTTTCGCGACGCGCCGTCCGGACCAGGAAATCGGCGTCCACGCCCGTGGCGTTCGAGGCGCGCCGAATCGCTGCCTCAACCCCGCCGGCGGATGGAATCGCTCCGATGTTCATGAGTCATGACGCTGGGGGCTCGTGGTTAATCAAATCCTAACAGGGATCGCTGCGTCCACAGCCTCTTAACTTTTCCGCGGGGGCGCGGTCACGGTGGCGCTTTCAAGGCGATGCTCGCCCAAAACTTGCCGTGAGGTCGGCGCTCAACTTCACCGTGGGACGCTGTGGGGACGGCGACAGACAGGGATGACACGGCCATGATGATCCAGACCGCAGGCGGCCCCGGCATGGTGAGCCCCATCGATTTCCACGAACGCAAGAGGCCCCGATTCTCGAAGGCGACCTGGGTCGCCGTCGGCATCGTCGTCTCGGCCCACGTCGGTCTCGGCGCGGCGATGTACTATCAGCGGTTCGAAATGCCGCTGATCACGGCTCCGCCCCGGCCGACCCCGATTGATGTCACGATGGATCCGCCGAAGCCCCGGCCCCTGCCCGAGCCCAAGCCGGCGCCCGCGACCCCTCCCAACGCCGTGGTCAACAACACGGCGCCGCCGCCTGAAACCGTCGAGACCCTCAATGTGGTCCGTGGCGAAACCACCGCGGAGAACAGCACCACCATCAATGTGACGGCGACCTCCGCCGAACCGGTCAACAATGCCACGCCCGCCGAACCGGTTCGTCAGCCCCCGGCGGTCATCACCAATCCCAGCTGGTCGCGTCAGCCCTCGGCCGACCAGATGATGCGGGCCTATCCGGCCCGGGCGCTGACGGCGGGCGTGGCGGGTTCGGCGTCGCTGAACTGCCTCGTGTTGCCGACCGGCGCCGTGACCGACTGCAACGTCTCGCGCGAGACGCCCGGCGGCCATGGCTTCGGCCGGGCGGCGCAGGGCCTGTCGCGCCACTTCCGGGTCAATCCGCGCACCGTCAACGGCGCGGCGGAGGGGTCGCGGGTGAGCATCAACCTGCGCTTCAACCTGCCGGAGGACTGATCAGGCGAACCTGAGCGGATCGAGGGCGGCGGCGTCCGCCAGGGGCGCCCGGCCCTCGATTCCGTCGGCCACGACGCGCGCGACCAGCGGTCCCATCAGCCAGCCGTTGCGGCGCGGGGCCAGCGCCAGATGCAACCCCGGCTCGCCCGACGGCCCGGCCAGCGGCAGGCCGTCAGCGGTCGCGCCACGTATGCCCACCCGGGTCGGACCCGCCTCGCCCGTGATATTCAGCAGGGCCAGTCCGGCGGAAACCTGTCGCGCTGCCTCGGCCGGATCGGGTTCCAGATCACGGCGGCCAGGCTCCATGGTCGCGCCGATGACGACCCCGCCCTCGCAGGGCGCGGCATAGACGCCGGGTCCCCTGACCACTCGCGGCGGGGCCGCCGTGGCGACGAAGGTCAACTGGCCGCGGATCGGCGTGATCGCGGCCACGCCGGCGGCGACGCGGTCCGGCAGACCGGGAACGGCTTCTCCCGCGCCGGTGGCCAGAACAACGGTCGAGCTGAACCAGACGCGGCCGTCGGTGGCCTCGACCCGCCAGCGGCGGGCGTCACCGGCGAGACGCGCAACCTGACCCCGCACCACCGCCAGGCCGGGGGTCCGCGCCAGCGCTTTCAGGGCCGGAGCCACCTCGATGCGCCAGTCGTCAGCGGTGGTCAGACCATTCCGGTTCGCCCGTCCGTCAAAACCCAGGGCATGGAGGCGATCGACGGCTGCCCCGGCCTCGGGTCCGCGCCAGTCCGCGCCCTCGCGCAGGAGGCGCAGCCCATGGGCCTCCGCGAAGGCCGCCCAGAGGTCCCGGGCCCGCTTCATCAGCGCCGCCCGCTCCACGGTCACATCCTCCAGCAGCGATTCCAGCGCCGGGGCGATCATGCCGGCGGCGATGGAGGAAGCGTTCGAACCGCCGGGGTCGATGACGGTCACCGCATGGCCGCGCGCGGCCAGTTCGGCCGCGGCGCAGAGGCCGAGCACGCCGGCGCCGATGACGATCACATCAGGGGACGAAGTCACGGGCGATCTGATCGACCGCCCGCACCCCGAATGCAAGCGCTACTCTGCGGCGATGGCCGCCGCGCGGTTCGCATCGATGCGAACCGTCAGGGCTTCATGCTGCGCCCACAGGCGGGCGGGGAGGCGGTCGCCGAACTGGGCGTAGAACTCCGGGATCAGCGACGCCTCCTCGGCCCAGACCTCGGCGTCGACGTCCAGCAGGGTGGCCAAATCGGCGTCCGACAGCGTCAGGCCCGACAGGTCCAGCGCCTCGCGGGTCGGAACGCGGCCGACCGGGGTGTCGACAGCCTCGGCCTCGCCGTCGAGGCGTTCGGCGATCCACTTCAGCACGCGGGCGTTGTCGCCAAATCCGGGCCAGACGAACTGGCCGTCCTCGTTCTTGCGGAACCAGTTGACGAAATACAGCCGGGGCAGCTTCGACGCCTCGGTCTTGGCCGCCATGGACAGCCAGTGGGCGAAATAGTCACCCATGTTGTAGCCGCAGAAAGGCAGCATGGCGAAGGGATCGCGGCGCAGGGTCCCGATGGCGTTCTCGGCGGCGGCGGTGCCTTCCGAGGCCACGGTCGAGCCCATGAAGACGCCATGCTCCCAGTCAAAGGCCTCGGTCACCAGCGGCACCGCGGAGGCGCGGCGGCCGCCGAACAGGATGGCGTCGATCGGCACCCCCTTCGGATCCTCCCACTCCGGCGCGATGGTCGGGCACTGCGAGGCCGGGGCGGCGAAGCGGGCGTTCGGATGGGCGGCGGGCTCGCCCGAGGCCGGGTCGTGGGCAGCGCCCTTCCAGTTGGTCAGACCCTCGGGCGCGACCTTGGTCAGGCCTTCCCACCAGACGTCGTTGTCGGGGGTCAGGGCGGTGTTGGTGAAGACGGTGTTGGACGCCATCGTCGCCAGGGCGTTGCCGTTGGTGTTGCGGCTGGTGCCGGGTGCGACGCCGAAGAAGCCGGCTTCCGGGTTCACGGCGTACAGGCGGCCGTCGTCGCCGAACCGCATCCAGGCGATGTCGTCGCCTATGGTCTCGGCGGTCCAGCCCGGAATCGTCGGCTGGAGCATGGCGAGGTTGGTCTTTCCGCAGGCCGAGGGGAAGGCGGCGGCGACGTATTTGGCGCGGCCCTTGGGATCGGTCAGCTTGAGGATCAGCATGTGCTCGGCCAGCCAGCCCTCGTCACGAGCCATGACCGAGGCGATGCGCAGGGCGTAGCATTTCTTGCCCAGCAGGGCGTTGCCGCCGTAGCCCGAGCCATAGGACCAGATCTCGCGGGTCTCGGGGTAGTGGACGATCCACTTGTCGTCGTTGCAGGGCCACGGCACATCGGCCTGCCCTTCGGTCAGCGGGGCGCCGAGGGTGTGGACGGCCGGCACGAAGACGCCGTCGTCGCCCAGCACATCCAGCGCCGGCTGACCCATCCGGGTCATGATCCCCATCGACACGGCGACATAGCCGCTGTCGGTGATCTCGACGCCCAGGGCGCTGATCTTCGAACCCAGCGGGCCCATGGAGAAGGGCACGACATACATGGTCCGGCCGGCCATACAGCCGTCGAACAGGCCGTTCAGCCGGGCGCGCATCTCGACCGGATCGGCCCAGTTGTTGGTCGGGCCGGAGTCCATCTCATTGGCCGAGCAGATGAAGGTCCGGCTCTCGACCCGGGCGACGTCCTTGGGGTCCGAGGCGGCGTAGTAGCAGCCGGGGCGTTTGGTCTGGTCCAGTTCGCGCAGCGTGCCCTTGCCGATCAGGTCGGCGACGATGGCGGCCTTTTCGGCCTCCGAGCCGTCGCACCAGTGCACCCGGGCGGGTTTGGTCAGGGCGGCGATCTGCTCGACCCAGGCCACGAGACCGGCGTGGCCGGTGGGGGCCGGATGCAGGCCAGGAATTGCGGAAGCCGTCACTGTCACTCTCCTGAACGTCGCCCGGCGATCTGACGCCGCCGTGGCTCTCCCTTGCGTGATATCACGCAATGTTTCAGGCGCGGAATGACACCGAAGGCGACGCCGCGTCAACCGATGCACGTTTCAACCTCTCGCGAGCGGGGTCCCTGACAGGGCCTGCATAATTCCGGTCGCGGCGAGGCCCGGCGCGGGGTATCGGGGCGACCATGCAGACGATGGACCCGATCGCCGCGACTCCGCGAGGCGCCCTCGCCTCCCCCGCCGTGGCGCGGAACACGGGGCCGATACTCGAGGTGCTGACGGCCCATATGCCGGGCCGCGGACGGGTGCTGGAGATCGCGGCGGGATCGGGCGAGCACGCCGTGGCCTTCGCGGCCGCCCTGCCCGGTCTCGACTGGACGCCCAGCGATCCGTCTCCCCAGGCGCGGGCCAGTATCGCGGCCTGGGCGGCGGCGGCGGACCTGCCGAACCTGCGAACCCCGATGGCCCTGGACGTGCTGGACCCGGCGACATGGCCGGAGGAACCACTGCAGGCCGTGGTCTGCATCAACATGATCCACATCAGCCCGTGGGCGGCGACCGAGGGGCTGATGGCCCTGGCCGGAAGCCGGCTGGCGACCGGCGGCCTGCTGGTCCTGTACGGGCCGTATCGCGAGGCGGACATCCCGCTGGCGCCCTCGAATGCGGCCTTTGACGAGAGCCTGAAAGCCCGCGACCCGGCCTGGGGCCTGCGGGACCGGGACGACGTGGCGGCGGCGGCGAAGGCCGAGGGGATGGCCCTGACCCGGCGGGTTCCGATGCCGGCGAACAACATCATGCTGCTGTTCCGGCGGATCTGAGCGGCTCTTGCGCTTCCGCCGGGGATATGGCGGCATCCCGGCAAAGCTGGCTGACCCTGAAAGCACCGACATGAAACGTCTTCTCCCTGTTCTGGCCGCTCTGGCCGTCGCGGCTCCGGCATGGGGACAGACGCCGCCGACGCCCGCGCCGGTCGCAGCCCCGGCTCCGCCCCTGTCCTATGGCGCGCCGATCGGGCTGGAGGCGGCCCAGGCCTTGATCGACCGGGCCGTCGAGGCCGGCCGCGCCCGCGGCTTCCGCCTGGCCATCGCCGTGGTCGAGCCGTCGGGCGAGCTGGTGGCCTTCGGGCGGATGGACGACGTCCAGTACGGCTCGATCAACGTCGCCCAGGCCAAGGCCCGGTCCGCGGCCCGGTTCCGCGCTTCCTCCGCCTCGGCGGAGGAGCGGTTGGCCGCCGGGCGCATGGCCCTGCTGGCCATCGACGGGATCGTGCCCGTCGCCGGCGGCGTGCCCATCCTGGTCGACGGCCGGGTGGTGGGGGCCATCGGCGTGTCGGGGGCGTCCTCGGCGCAGGACGACGAGGTCGCGCGGGCGGCCATCGCGGCGGTCCTGGGCGGCTAGACCCGGCCCGGCGCTGCGGCTACGGACCGGCATGGCCTTTTCCAGAACCTATGACGGCCCCGAACCGGTCCGGATCAACAAATGGCTGGGCCAGACGGGCGTCTGCTCGCGGCGCGAGGCCGACGCCCTGATCGCCGACGGGCTCGTGTCCGTGGACGGCGAGGTGGTCGCGGACGCGGGCCGCAAGCTGGAACCCGGCCAGACCCTGACCCTGAGCGACCGGGCCACGGCGGCCCTGGCCGAGGGGGTGACCATCGTCATGCACAAGCCGCTGGGCTATGTCTCGGGCCAGCCGGAGCCCAACAAGCTGCCCGCGGTTCGACTGGTCACCGACAACAACCGGGTCGGCGAAGGCGTGACGCCCGCGGACGAGGTCTCCCTGCCCCCTATCGGGCGGCTGGACGAGGACTCGCGTGGCCTGCTGCTGCTGTCGTCCGACGGGGTGGTGGCCAAGGCGGTGATCGGCCCGCGGTCCGATCTGGACAAGGAGTATCTGGTCCGGGTGACCGGCGACATCACCGAGAAGAAGCTGAAGATCCTGCGCCACGGCCTGATGCTGGACGGCCGCCAGCTTAAGCCCGCCTATGTCAGCCGGATGGAGTCCTTCCGCTTGAAATTCATTCTGCGCGAGGGCCGCAATCGCCAGATCCGGCGGATGTGCGAGATGGTCGACCTCGAGGTCATCGATCTGATCCGGGTCCGGATCGGGCCGCTGAAGCTGGACAACCTTCCCGAGGGAAAATGGCGGATGCTGACCCCGGAAGAGCGGGCGGCGCTGGTCGGCTAGGCGCCGGGCGCGTCAGGCGGGAACATAGGTCAGCCGGATCGCCTCCTCGCCGATCCGCTCATGAGCCGTGACCCTGAGCGGTGGACGGGCGCCCGCGAAGAAGGGCGTACCGTGGCCCAGGACGACGGGGTGGATGTAGAGCCGGTATTCGTCGATCAGTCCGAGTTCGGTCAGACCTTGCGCGAGGGCCGGTCCGCCGACGTGAATCTCGCCCTCATGCTCGTCCTTCAGCTGGCGGACCGCCGCCCCGAGGTCGCCGGCGATCAGGGTCGCGTTGGCGCCGACCGAGGTCAGGGTACGGGACACGACCCATTTGCGTTCGTTGCGCCACGCCTCCGCGAATTCCCGCAGATCGTCGGTCCACGCGGGATCGTCCTGTTCCCAGTAGCGCATGATCTCATACAGCTTGCGGCCGTATATCTGGCCGGTCGCGGCGCGCACCACCTCGATCCAGTGCCGGAAAAGCTCCGGATCGGGCGCGAATTTGTCGTGGTCGACATAGCCGTCCAGCGAGACGTTCATATCGAAGACGAGACGGGCCATATCAGGCCGCCCCGCCGACCAGCTCCGGGTTCATCGCCTCGGCCGCCCTGAACGGCTTCAGCTGGTCCGCCAACGCCCGTTTGAACGCCGGCCGGGCCTCGGCGCGGGCGACATAGGCGGCGAGCGCGGGGAAGTCGGCGACGATGTCGGTGTGGCGCAGGTCGCGCAGGACGTGGGTCATCAGGATGTCGGCGGCGCTGAACCGGTCATTGGCGAACCACTGGCGGTCGCCCAGCGCCGTCTGCAGGTCCCCCAGACGCTTGCGCAGGAAGGTCTCCACCTGCGGACGCCGCTCCACGGTCCATCCCTCGCCCGCATGGAACAGGTCGATGCCGGCCAGCTCGGCCACGCAGGGCTCGACGCTGTTCATGGCGGCGAACAGCCAGGTCATGACCATGGCCCGGCCGGCGGGATCGGCGGGCATCAGGGCATCCGAATTTTGGGCGATGTAGAGGACGATGGCCCCGCTCTCGAACATCTCGACCTTGCCGTCGCTGAAGGCCGGGACCTGGCCGAACGGCTGGCGCGCGCGATACTCCCGGGTCGCCGTATCCTCGAACCCCAGCAGCCGGTCGTCATAGCCCAGGCCCGCCTCCTCCAGCGCCCAGCGCACCCGGATGTCGCGGACGGAACCCTGGGCGAACGGCGGCACCCATTTGAAGGCGGTGACCTGGATCATGACGGACTCCTTCCGGGGCGTTCGATTGACAATTGAGTTGATATCAACCTATATCGAGCCATGTCAACCGCCCCCTATGCGACCACCCTGCACATCAAGGATCATTGCCTGTGCCTGCACGCCCAGCGGGCGGCGCGGGCCCTGTCGCGGCGGTTCGACGAGGCCTTCCGGCCGCTGGGGATCACCAGCGGCCAGTTCTCGTTGCTGAACGGCCTGAACCGCCCCGAGCCGCCGACCATCGGCGCGGTGGCGTCCCTGCTGGTCATGGACCGGTCGACGGTGACGGCCAACCTGAAGCCGCTGGAGCGGATGGGGGCGGTTGTCGTGCGCGTGGATGACAAGGACCGGCGCGGGCGGCGGGCGGCCCTGACCGACGCCGGCCGGGCCCTGCTGGCGGCGGCCACGCCGGTGTGGGTGGCCGAGCACGCGGCGGTCGAGGCGGGGCTGGCCGGCGGCGGGGATGCGTTGCGGGCGGGGTTGAACGCGGCGGCGGCGTAGCGCTCTTTGCTATCGTCATTCCGGGCGAAGCGCAGCGTAGACCCGGAACCCAGCGGCGCGCGAGAGCGCGACCCTGTCGGGAGCACGGTTGCATCGATTTCCATGTCCGGTGTTTCGCCGCCGTCGCGGCGCCGCTGGGTTCCGGGTCTACGGCTCGCTGCGCGACCCTCCGCCCGGAATGACGATAGCTATTTGAGGAACGGCCCCACCTTCTTCTCCAGCAGGGCGACCAGGTCCGGCTGCATGAAATCGTAGTCGTCGGGGATGTCGAGGCAGATGACCCGCCTGCCCCTCAGCTGCGCCCCGAACCGGCGCTGGAGTTTGGCGCGGTGGGCGCGCTCCAAGACGAAGATGAGGTCGGCCCAGGCGAGGTGGTCGGGCGTGACCGACTCCTCCGCATCGGGGGCCAGACCGGCGGAGGCGGTCTCGACGCCGGGGCGGGACGCGAAGATGCGCTCGGCCGTGGGGGAGCGGAGGCGGTTGCGGGCGCAGAGGAAGAGGAGGTTGGTCAGAGGCCGAAGGTGAAAGTTCTAGCGCATAGAGGGCAAGCGCGAACGTCTGTCTGCCTCGTCCGGGTCGAGCGGATCGACCGGGTTATGGAGGCACTCGACGATACGCCATTCGCCACGGCTTCGATTGAACAGGCAGTGGTCAAAGAACCAGTATCCGGCGGCAAAGCTCCACTGAACACCCCCGAGACCGTACTGGCCGTCAGCGGAGAACATAGGCTGGGTGACCGATATCCTGGGAAACGTCAGCGCGTCTTGCGCCTGGGGGCTTTCTCGACCTCTAAGCGTGTCGGCTGCCAGCCTGATCGGCAGGTCATCAAACGCACAATTGACCTGATAATCCGGGCCAACAGCAAAATACTCCGCGAACTCGGAGGCCGTCTCATCACCAAGCTGAGGGAAAAAATCTCGTACAAAGGCGCTGTCAGCAAGAACAGGCGGCCCGCCCGAATCCTCAAAGAACTGCGGCCTGTCATGGCCCCACGGGTCGAGGTTAAGAGTGGAGCGCCGTTGGTACTCCGGCGGCCAGTTTGCGATCAGAAGCGCGTGCAAGAATTCGCACTCCTCCGGCGTGGATTGGACCGGTAACCTCGGGCTTGCCTCCCCCGAGACGAGGAGCACGGCCATCAGAAGCGCTGCGGACATGGTTCCCCCTACAGCGGAATATTATCGTGCTTCTTCCACGGGTTCTCCTGCTGCTTGTTCTTCAGCGTCCGTAGCGCCCGGATCAGTCTCCGCCGCGTCCCGTGCGGCATGATCACATCGTCGATATAGCCCAGGCCCGCCGCCACGAACGGATTGGCGAAGCGTTCCTTGTATTCGGCCTCGCGCGCCGCCAGGGCCTCGGGGTCGCCGGCCTCCTTGCGGAAGATGATCTCGACCGCGCCCTTGGCGCCCATGACGGCGATCTCGGCCGAGGGCCAGGCGTAGTTGACGTCGCCGCGCAGGTGTTTGGAGCTCATCACGTCATAGGCGCCGCCATAGGCCTTGCGGGTGATGACGGTCAGCTTGGGCACGGTGGCCTCGGCATAGGCGAACAGCAGTTTGGCGCCGTGTTTGATCAGGCCGCCGTACTCCTGACGCGTGCCGGGCATGAAGCCGGGCACGTCGACGAAGGTCACCAGCGGGATGTCGAAGGCGTCGCAGAAGCGCACGAAGCGGGCGGCCTTGCGGCTGGAGTCGATGTCGAGGACGCCGGCCAGCACCTGCGGCTGGTTGGCGACGACGCCGACGGTCTGGCCGTCGAGGCGGCCGAAGCCGGTGACGATGTTGCGGGCGAAATCGGGGGCGATCTCGAAGAATTCGGCCTCGTCGACCGTCTTCAGGATCAGCTCCTTGATGTCATAGGGCTGGTTCGGATTGGCCGGGACCAGGGTGTCGAGGCTGGCCTCGTCGCGCTCGGGGTCGTCATAGCTGTCGCGGACCGGGGGCTTTTCGCGGTTGGACAGGGGCAGGAAGCCGATCAGGCGGCGGACCTCAGACAGGGCCTCAAGATCGTTCTCGAAGGCGCCGTCGGCGACGCCGGACTTCTGGGCATGGACGCGGGCGCCGCCGAGATCCTCGTGGGTGACGACCTCATTGGTGACGGTCTTCACCACGTCGGGGCCGGTCACGTACATATAGCTCGTGTCCTTCACCATGAAGATGAAGTCGGTGATGGCGGGGGAATAGACGTCGCCGCCGGCGCAGGGGCCCATGATGACGCTGATCTGGGGGATGACGCCCGAGGCCAGGGTGTTCTGCAGGAAGATGTCGGCATAGCCGGCGAGGCTCTCGACCCCCTCCTGGATGCGGGCGCCGCCGGCGTCGAACAGGCCGATGATCGGCGCGCCATTGGTCAGGGCCATCTTCTGGACCTTGACGATCTTGGCCGCGTGGGCGCCCGACAGGGAGCCGCCGAAGACGGTGAAATCCTTGGAGAAGACATAGACCAGACGGCCGCCGATGGTCCCTCTACCGGTCACCACCCCGTCGCCTGGGACGCGCTGTTTCTCCATGCCGAAGTCGTGCGAGCGGTGCTCCACGAACATGTCGGTTTCCTCGAACGAGCCCTCGTCCAGCAGGACGTCGATGCGTTCGCGGGCGGTCAGCTTGCCCTTGGCGTGCTGGCTGGCGATGCGGGTCTCGCCGCCGCCCAGTTTGGCGGCTTCGCGCCGGGCCGCGAGCTGTTCGAGGATGTCTTGCATGGGGCGTCTCCTTGAGCGCGAGGCTTAAGGAGGGCCGGGGGCGGAGGCAAGCGCGGACGGCCAACCGGTGGCGCTGGTCGGTTCATCACAAAGGCCACCAAGGGAGCACGAAGGACACGAAGGGAGCGAGCCCGTCCCGAAGGGACAATCAAGATCCTGCACAGGTCAGGAATGCCGCTTCGCGGCGATCCACCGGCGTCTTCGTGATCCTTGTGTATCCTTCGTGTCCTTCGTGATGAACCCGCGCGTGCTACCCCGAGAACCCCTGCCCCAACGGCGCGGGGGCCGTCATCGCCGCCAGCCGCTGGAGTTCGGCGACGTGGGCGGCGAAGGCCTTGCGGCCGGCGGCGGTGAGGCTGAGCCAGGTGCGCTGGCGACCGTCGAAGGGGGCCTTGGTCAGGGCCACATAGCCCGCCTCTTCCAGCTGTTTGAGATGTTTGGACAACACCGAGTCCGAGACGCCGATGCGGTCGCGGATCAGGGCGAACTCGGCGTCGTCGACGCCGCTGAGGATGGCGCATATCTGCAGCCGGCCGGGGGCGTGGATGACCGGGTCGAAGACCGGGACGGCGGTCATTGGACGCCGTCCGCCAGTTCCTTGCGCCAGACGTGGAGCCACAGCCGCCCGCCGACGATGGCGGAGACGAAGCCGAGGCCGCCGGAGACCATGTACAGCCAGTCGGGACCGACGTTGCGCCCGTAGAGCGACAGGCCCATCAGGCCCAGCAGCACGGCGACGAGGCCGAAGGCGATCCAGCGGGCGCGCTTCGGCGAGTAGCCGCTGACCCACCAGCCGAACTTCTTGCGCCACCAGAGGATCATCAGGACAAAACCGCCCAGGGCGACGGCCAGGGCGATGAAATCCCATGGCCGCGGCATACCCTGCGCCGCCACCAGAAGCCCGCAGGCGGCGCCGTAGGCCAGGTCATAGGCGACCGGATAGCCGGCGGCGCCCGGAAAATCGGTGCGGGCCGCCTGGATGGAGGCCAGGGCCTCGTGGGGATTGGGGTCTTCGGTCATGGCGAACTCTCACTTTCCAATACGGAAAGCGTAACATGACTTTCCATCATGGCAAGTGATTATTTTCCGCTTTGGAAAGTCAACCCAGCGCCCGGAACCACCGGTCCAGCATCACGGCCTCGGCGCGGCGGGCGGCGGTGCGTTCGGCGGCCTCGGCGTCGACGCCCCACTGGCGTTCCTGGAAGGCCTCGTCGAGGCGGCTGAGCTCGAAGGCGGCCTCGCCGGACAGGACGCCGCGCTGAACCGCCAGGGCCAGCACCGCCGAGCCCAGCAGCGGTGTCGCCAGGGCGAGGCCGGTCAGGGCGAAGTCGTCCAGCCTCAGGGCCAGCGCGGCGACGCGGGCGATGGCGGCGGGATCCTGTTGCCGGTGGACGATGCCCTCGGCGGGTTCGAGGTGGACGCCCAGCTCCAGCGCCGCCCAGTCGCGCCAGGGCGTCCACTCGCGCGCCTGCTCGATGGCCAGAGAGGTTGGATGGTCGGCGAGGTAGCAGAGCAGGTCCGTTCCGGCGAAGGCGGCGATCTCTTCGGCCACCGCCTCGCGGACCTGGGAGACGCGGTCGATGGCCGTCGAGGCCAGGCGGGTGGCGGGCATGGTCGCGGGATCGATGAACTCGCCCTGGGTCGCCCACTCCTCAGCCGCCAGCCGCGCGGCCGCCTCGGTGGGCAGGCGCAGCGGCGCGTGGGCCGGGGTCTTCGGCGTGCGGCCGTCCAGCGTCACGGCCCAGCCGCCTTCACCTTCGGCCACGTCCACGATCTTCCAGAAGCGTTTGAGTCGCTCCTCGGACTCGCGGAAGCCCTTGCGGGCGGCGACGTTGGGATCGAGGGGCGGGATATGGCTCATGCGGGGTCTCGGGCGATCTCAGGCGGCGCGGGTCAGGTCGGCGAAACCGTCCAGCACCACGGTCAGTTCGGCGAAGGAGCGGGCGACATGGCGGGCCCCGGCGGCCTGCTGTTCCTCGACGGTGTGAAACCCCCAGGCGACGCCGAGCGGCAGGACGCCGGCGTTGCGGGCCATCTGGATGTCATGGGCGGTGTCGCCGATCATGAGGGTGGTGGCCGGACAGGCTTCGCAGGCGGCCATGGCGGCGTGCAGCATGGCGGGATCCGGCTTGCCCGGCCCGTCCTCGGCGCAGTGGGACGAGATGAACAGGTCGGCCCAGCCCTCGCGGGCCAGATTGCGGGCCACGCCGCGGCGGGACTGGCCGGTGGCGAGGGCGAGCCGCCAGCCGTCGCGATGCAGGCGGCGCACGGTCTCCATGGCGCCCGGATAAAGCGGCTCATGGAAGTCGGGATCGCTGTTCATGCGCAGAAAGACGCCCTTGAAGGCGTCCACGAAGCGGGCGAGGTCAGCGTCGTTCAGGGTCGGCTCGAGCTCACGCAGCGCGACAGGCAGCGACAGGCCCACGATCTTGCGGACCCGGTCGTAGTCCGGCTCGGGCAGGCCCAGCGCGCGCGACGCCTCGGTCGCGGCCTCGAAGATCGAGGCGCGACTGTCGACGAGGGTGCCGTCGATGTCGAAGACTGCGAGGGGTCGGCTCATCGCACAACACTCCGCCCATCCCCGCGAAAGCGGGGACCCAGTGCCTTGGGCGATGTGGCGGGGAAGGCCGTGCGCAAGCGGTTGTCCTGAATCATCGGCGTCAGGCTGGACAGAACTGGGTCCCCGCTTTCGCGGGGATGAGCGGAATAGAGGGAGCTCATCTCTGCCTGCGCACCCCTTCGAACGGGTCGCTCTCGTTCCCCTCGGCCTCCTCGAAGCCAAAATGGATGAACCCGGCCCTCATCTCGGCGCTCAGCGGCGCCTCGACCTTCAGCATGCCGCCCGACGGATGCTCCAGCTCGATGCTGCGGGCATGCAGTTGCAGCTTCAACGGCCCCGACAGCTCCTTCGACGTCTCATCCCCGTATTTCGGATCGCCGAGGATCGGATGGCCGATGCCGGCCATGTGGGCGCGCAGCTGGTGGGTGCGGCCGGTGAAGGGCCGCAGGGCCATCCAGGAGGCGCGGTGCGCCGCCCGGCTGATGGTGGCGAAGGCGGTCTCGGCGGGTTCGGCGCGCGGGTCCTTGCGGTCGGCCGGGCGCATCATCTCGAAGTCGTTGATGCCGGTCTTCTTCAGCGGCATGTCGATCTGGCCGGCCGCGGGCTTGGGGTTGCCGATGACGATGGCCCAATAGGTCTTCTTCGCCTGACGCCGGGCGAAGGCGCCGGCCAGCCGCTTGGCCGCCTCCGGCCCCTTGCCCAGCAGCAGGACGCCCGAGGTGTCGCGGTCGAGGCGGTGCACCAGACGCGGACGGTCCATCCCCTCCCCCCAGGCCGACAACAGCCGGTCGACGTGGCGGCTGGTCTTGGTGCCGCCCTGGACGGCGAGGCCGTGGGGCTTGTTGATGGCGATGACCATGTCGTCCTCATAGAGGACCAGCGACTTGGCGAATTTGATGTCCTGGGCGCTGAGGGTGTGCAGGTCACCGGCCTTCCGCGACGCATCATCCGGGATCGGCGGCACGCGCACGGCGGCGCCGGCGGTCAGGCGGCCCTCGGGCTTGATGCGGGCGCCGTCGACGCGGATCTGGCCGCTGCGGGCCATCTTCTGCACCTGGATGTTGGACAGGTGCGGCCAGCGC
Organism: Brevundimonas vancanneytii; assembly: GCA_943367565.1. Taxonomy (GTDB): domain Bacteria; phylum Pseudomonadota; class Alphaproteobacteria; order Caulobacterales; family Caulobacteraceae; genus Brevundimonas; species Brevundimonas vancanneytii_C. Next base: position 33,724 of record CALRJO020000006.1, on the reverse strand, counting down.
CGGCGGAACCAGCGGTCCAGCCGGATGCCGTCCTCGGCCTCGGCGACATAGAGGGTCTGGACCTCGCGTTTGGGGGCGTCGGGGGCTTCCCGGATGGGTTCGTCGGTCAAAGGGCGGCTCCGAAGGCGCGGCGGGCGACCATCAGGCCGAGAAACAATGCGGCGATCGACAGGACCACCGAGGCGGCGACATAGCCGCCCGCCATGGCCAATTGACGGCGCTCGATCATCAGCGCCGCCTCCAGCGAAAAGGCCGAGAAGGTGGTGAACCCGCCCAGCACGCCGACGGCGGCGAACAGGCGCAGGCTCTCGCTGTTGGCCCCGCCCCGGAAGGCCAGCCAGCCGGCCAGCACCCCCATCAGCAGGCCGCCGACGACATTGACCGTCAGCGTCGCCCACGGCCACTGGGCCGCCGGAATCAGGCGCATGGCCCAGACGCCGACCCCGTGACGGGCGACAGCGCCGAGGGCGCCCCCGGCCGCGACGATGAGAAGACGCGTCATGATGCGGGGCTTATACACATCACGGCCGGTTCTGTGAGGCCCGGCCCGGACAGGCTGTCCGAAACTTCACTTGCCCAACCGCAGGGTTAACGCCGATATCTAGCCAGCGGCGCCGCTTCGCGCCCAGGGGGAACGCCGTCGGCCCGGCGGCGTGATCTGTCATAGTGCCGGGCTGAAGTTTCAAGGGACCGCCGAAGCGCCATGTCGCACGACGATCACAACCACGGACCGGCTCACGGGCACGACGCGCCGCTCGACGGCGGACACGGCGGCCACGGGGAGGACTCGCGCCTGCACGCCGCGGTTCCGGGCACGCCGAATCCGCCGCCGCGCGGGGCCGCCGATGTCGAGAATCGCGTCGCGCCGCCGTCCACGCCCCCGCGTCGCACCGGGCCGCTGCGCTCGCCCGAGGGCATCCTGCACCCGATCCAGGACAGCGAATATTTTTCGGACGATCCCGAAGCCACCGAGCGGGTCTCGGCCCACATCGACGAATATTTCAACCAGCCGCTCGACATCTTTCCCTTCTGGGAAAGCGACGGAAAGCCGGACCGCTTCCATGTGCTGTTCGCGCGCCAGATCGAGGAACGGTTTCCGATCGATTCGGACCTGCGCAGCGACATCTATACCTACGGCCGCCGGGTGTTCGACGCCCTGCGCGTCCATGTGGCGGTGAAACGTCTGGCCCAGGGTCTGGCCATGTTCGGCTTCGGCGTACTCGCGACGCTCGGCCCGACCTGGTTCAGCCAGTGGACGGGCACGGACACCGCCGGCGCCGCCCTCGCCGGCGGCGCGATGCTGGTGGTCCTTGGCCTCTACTGGGGGCTCCAGACAATCCTGTTCATCCAGTACCGCTTCCGGCTGGAGAACGATTCCTACCAGCTGTCGCGCGAGATCGTTCAGCGCACCCGTGAGCTGCAGAACCTGTTCACCACCGGCCGGGCCATGCCCGACCAGGCCGAAACCAAATATCAGCAGGACGGCAGGGCCTGGGGCCTGCGCGCCATGTATCTGACCCGACTGACCATGTGGCTGGGCGCGCGCATGGAATACCTCGAGAAATACGTCCAGATGGAGCTGTGGCGGGTGCGGCGCGAGCGCTACTGGATGCGCTGGCTGGCCCGGATCCTGACTCCGATGGTCTTCCTGATCGGCGTGGCCATTCTCGCGGTCCAGTCGGCGCCGGCGGGACACGAGGTCGCCTATCGCGGGCTTCAGGGCCTGGCCGTCGTGCTGGGCGCGGTGGTGTCCCTGGCGTCATATTTCTTCTGGCGGACGCCGACGAACTCGGCGGTGCAGGACAAGCTCGGCATCGAGAACTGGGTCCGCTACGCCTCGCTGGACGTCGACAACGCCGTCGCCGACCAGGTGCGGCGCGACAAGGAACGGCTGGTCGAATACCGGGCCCTGACGCGCGGCGGACGCTAGGGCGGCTGCGCCGCCTGTGGCTGGTGGCTGGTGGCTAGTGATTCTTCCATCGCTGACGGCGGAACGGCGGCGTAGACTGTGTCGCTGCACAGGCGGTGGCTGCCACTAGCCACCAGCCACCAGCCACTCCCTACCGCCGCAGGCTGTCCTGCACCGCCCGCGCGTCATAGGCGTAGGAGCGGTCGGGACGGGGTCCATTTCCCATCACCACCTCCAGCGTGGTCGAGGTCGGCGAAGGGCCGCTGAAATTCAGGCCCACCCCGACGCCGACGCCGGAGGTGGAATAGCTGCCGTACCGGCCCGAGGATCGGCCCGAACCATAGCCGATGCCGACGCTTGGGCGCATGCCGCCGGCGCTGTCCAGCCGGCCGTCGGTCCAGCTCTGGGTCACCTCGAACCAGTCGTAGCCTTGCGCGGTCGTCAGTTCCGCGGCCCGCAGCAGCGCCATGTCCGCCACGGGACCGGGGGCGCCAACGCCATTGTAGGTGACCCGGAAGCGGTTGGATTCAATGCGCTGTTCCGCATAGCCCTGCCCGCCCGGGCCCATCTGGGCGCCATAGGGGGCGAGGCTGGCGCAGGCCGACAGGGTCAGGCCGGCGGCGGCGATCAGGGGCAGGGTCAGGCGGTTCATGGCGGAGCTCCGGGCGTTTGGGAATTAGCGCGGCGGCGCGGCGGTGGTTCCTGATCATACCCCGCCGCGACGTCCCATGACGAGGACCGCCTAGAGCCCCGCCGCCGCCTTCAACGCCTCGAAATCCTCCGGCGGCGGCGCCTCGACGGAGCGGTAGCCGCCCTCGGGGTGGGGGAAGGTCAGTTTCGCGGCATGCAGCATCAGCCGCGGCGCGCCACGTCCGGCGAAGGTCAGGGCGCCGCCGTAGCGAGCGTCCCCGGCCAGCGGACGACCGATCGAGGCCATGTGGACGCGCAGCTGGTGCATCCGCCCGGTCGCGGGGTCGAGCTCGACCAGGGCGCCGTCATCCGTGGCCGACAGCGTGCGGTAGCGGCTCAGCGCGGCCTGAGCGCCGGGCGTGTCGGGCGTGACCGCCCGCATATAGCTCTCGCGGCCGATCTCCTGCCGCAGCAGCGGCGTCTCGATGGTCCCGGCTTTCGGGTCCGGGGCGGCCGACAGCAGGGCCAGATAGGTCTTCCTGAATCGCCGCGCCTGCATCGCCTTGCCGAGGAAGCCCGCCGCCGGCCTGGTCTTCGCCGCGAGGATGACGCCCGAGGTGTCGCGGTCCAGCCGGTGCACCAGATCGGGCCGTTTCCCGTTCGAGCGGGCGAAGGCCCACAGCAGGTCGTCCAGCGTATGCGCCTGGATGCGGCCGCCCTGGCTGGACAGGCCGGCGGGCTTGTTGAAAGCGATCACGGCCTCGTCCTCGTGGATGATCCACGATCGGACGGCGGCGATCTCGGCTTCGGACAGGGAGACGGGGGAACGGTCGGTCACCGCGCCTGCATAGGCGAAAGACCGACCGTCCGTCAGCCCCTCAGCGCAGGACGCCGCGCCCGGTCATCATCCGGCTGTACCAGATGAAGAACAGGCAGGCCGCGAGAATGACGCCGTACATGACCACGCTGGAGGTCCCTCCAACCTCCATGCCGTTCGACATGCCGTACTGATAGATCAGGCTGGCCACCAGGCCGAGCAGCGACGCCACAAAGAGATGGAAGGCCCATTTCATCCGCAGCAGAAGCAACAGCGACCCCAGCAGACCGCCCCAGACGCCGATGGCCCAAGCGCCGTGAGTCCAGGCCGGCATGGCGTTGAAATAGGCGATCTGCGCCTCGGTCATCTTCATGCTTTGCAGCCAGGCGTCGCCCTGGAGCTGGGTCATGGTGTAGTCGACGCATCCGTAGCCGTTCCACAGCAGGCCGACGATGCCCACCGCCCACAGGTGCCACGGAGTCGCGGTCGTCATTCTCGTTGTATCGTTCATCTTCCCCTCCCAAGGTTGACCGATGGGCGGAAGCTAGACCCAAAACCGCCGTTACGGCAACGCTAGGCCTCCCGGACCCGCCACGGCGGGTTTATGCGGTTCTCGCCGGCGAAATACAGGCACAGGCGGTTGCCGTCGGGGTCGCGCAGACGCGCCTCGCGCCAGAGCCAGCGCTGATCCTCGGGATCGCTGTCGAAGACGACGCCCGCCGCCTTCAGGGCGGCGACCCGGGCGTCGAGATCGTCGCATTCGAAATAGATCATCGTCCCAACGGGCGCGGGGGCCTCGGCTCGGTGGATCGAAAAGGTCGCGCCGCCCGGGCAGAGGAAGCGGGCGTAGTGGTCGCTGGAGACGATCAGCTCCAGTCCGAGTCGCTGGTAGAAGGCGCGGGCGCGGGGGATGTCGGCGACCTCGACGGTGATCTGGTTGAGGTTCATTCGTCGTCCTGCCGCGCCGCCCGCATCGCCGCCCAGCGGTCGAGGCGCTCCTTCACCTTGGCCTCATGCCCCTCGCCCTTCGGGGCGTAGAAGACGCGGCGCTCCATCCCGTCGGGGAAGAAGTTCGCGCCGGAGAAGCCCTCGGGCGTGTCGGGATCGTACTGGTAGCCCTTACCGTAGCCGAGCGACTTCATCAGCTTCGTGGGGGCGTTGCGGATGTGGGCCGGGGGCATGAGCGAGCCGGTCTCGGCCGCCGCCCGCTCCGCCGCCTTGAAGGCTTCGTACACCCCGACCGATTTGGGCGCGGTGGCGAGGTGGACGACGGCTTGGGCCAGCGCCAGTTCGCCCTCGGGGGAGCCGAGGAAGTCGTACGCATCCTTGGCCGCATTGGCGACCAGCAGGGACAGGGGGTCGGCCTCGCCGATGTCCTCGACCGCCATCCGCACGATGCGGCGGGCCAGATACAGCGGATCCTCGCCGCCGTTCAGCATCCGCGCCAGCCAGTAGAGGGCGGCGTCCGGGTCTGAGCCACGAACCGATTTATGCAGTGCGGATATAAGGTTATAGTGTTCTTCTCTGCTCTTGTCGTAGGCCGGCGCGCGCTTCTGCAGGATGCCGGCGAGGGCCTGGACATCCAGCGGTTCGGTTGCGGTCAGGTCGAACAGCACCTCGGACATGGTCAGCAGATAGCGGCCGTCCCCGTCGGCCAGCGCCAGCAGGGCGTGGCGCGATTCCGGCGTCAGCGGCAGGGTCTTCCCCTCCTGCGCCTCGGCCCGAATCAACAGTTGATCGAGGGCCGCGTCATCGAGCCTTTTCAGGACGTAGACCTGCGACCGCGACAGCAACGCCCCGTTCAGCTCGAACGAGGGGTTCTCGGTCGTGGCCCCGACGAGGGTGACGATCCCCTCCTCCACGAACGGCAGGAAGCCGTCCTGCTGGGCGCGGTTGAAGCGGTGGATCTCGTCGACGAACAGCAGGGTCGACTGGCCGGCGGCGCGGCGCATGCGGGCGGCCTCGAACGCCTTCTTGAGGTCGGCGACGCCGGAGAAGACGGCCGATATCTGCTGGAACTGGTAGCCGGCGGCCTGGGCCAGCAGGCGGGCGATGGTGGTCTTGCCGGTGCCCGGCGGCCCCCACAGGATCATCGAGCCCAGCCGACCGGCCTCGACCATCCGCCGGATCGGCCCGCCCTCGCCCAGCAGATGGTCCTGGCCCACCACCTCCTCGAGCGCGCGCGGCCGCAGCCGGTCGGCAAGCGGGGCGTCGGGGGGATGGATGCCGGAGGCTTCGAACAGGTCGGTCATGCAGGGCCAGAGATAGGCGTTACCGGCGCGTATTTCACGCGTTAGTGTGGGGTCGAAGCGAGGAGAGCGACATGGCTGACGACCACACCGCACAGGGCCCGATGATGGGCATCGCCCCCCATCTGACCATTCCATCGCGGGGCGGTCAGGCGGCGATCGAATTCTACACCCGCGCCTTCGGGGCGGAGGAAGTGCGGCGCATGCTGGCCGAGGACGGCGAGCGGCTGATGCACGCGGCGCTGCGGATCAACGGCGGCGACGTCCTGCTGCACGACGAGTTTCCCGAATATGGCCAGGAGCAGGACATCGTCCCCAAGGGCGTGACCATCCATCTGCAGGTCGATGACGCCGACGAATGGTGGAACCGCGCCCTTCTGGCCGGCGGGATTCCGGTCTTCCCGTTGGCCGACCAGTTTTGGGGCGACCGCTACGGCCAGTTGCGAGACCCGTTCGGCCACACCTGGTCGATCGGATCGCCGATCCGGAAATGACTGCCGCCCGCCGCTCCTAGCGCACGACCAACACCCCCCGCTGCCCGCGGCGCTCGACCAGCAGCTGCGATCCCCTCGGCAGATTGGCCAGCTGCTGTGGCGAGGTCACCGGACGGTCGTTGACGGCGATGATGACGTCCCCCGCCCGGACGCCCACGCCCCGGCTCGCATAGCTGTTGCCGGCGACCCGGCCGACAATGACCCCGCTGGCGAACGGGTCACCGCCCAGGCTGTCGGCAAGGGCCGGGTTCAACCCCAGCACCTGCGCCCCCGACAGGCCGCCCTGCTGGATGAGCGTGGCGCGATCCACATCGGGGTCGCCCGGCAGCGGCTGCACCCGAGCGTTCAGCGTCTGGCTTCGGCCGTCGCGCAGCACCGTGACCGCGACCGTCTCGTTGGGCGCGCGTGTGCCGACGCGGAAATTCAATCCGCCCTGATCGTTGATTTCGGCCCCGTCGACAGCGGTTATGATGTCGCCTTCGCGCAGGCCGGCGCGGGCGCCGGGGCCGTTGGGCCAGACCTCGGTGATCACCAGCCCCTGCGGCCGGTCCATGTCGAGGCTGCGGGCGATCTCGGCGCTGACGCCGTCGCCCTTGACGCCCAGCCATGGTCGGACGACGGCGGTTGCGCCCCCCACGGCGGAGTCGACCACCCGCTTCACCATCGAGGCCGGCACGGCGAAGCCGACGCCCGAGGACGAGCCCGAGCGCGAGAAGATGGCGGTGTTGATGCCGATCAGGTCGCCGTCCATGTCGACCAGCGCCCCGCCGGAGTTGCCCGGATTGATCGCCGCGTCGGTCTGGATGAAGGAACCGCTGTCGGAAATGCCCGTCTCGGTCCGGTTCAGGGCCGAGATGATGCCGTTGGTCACCGTCTGGCCGACGCCGAACGGATTGCCGATGGCCAGCACCAGATCGCCGATCTGCTGCTCCTCGCGGTCGTCGATGTTCAGGGTGGGCAGGCGCTCGTTGACGCCCTCCAGCTGCAGCACCGCGATGTCGGACCTCTCGTCGGCCAGCACCACCCGGGCGTTGAACTCGCGCCGGTCGTTCAGGGTGACGCGGATCTGCTGCATGCCGGCGATGACGTGGTTGTTGGTCACCACCACCCCGTCCGGCCGAACGATGACGCCCGACCCGACCGAGCCGGTCTGTCGCTGCCCCGGAATGCCCCAGAACGGGTCGCGCACCTGCTGCACCCCGCGCGCCGAGATATTGACCACGGCCGGCGCCGCCATGCGGACCACGGGGGCGAAGCTGGACTTCATCGCCAGGGCGTCGCCGGGCGCCACGCGGTTCTCGGCGAAGACGCCGTCCTGGGCCTTGCTGTCGTTCGGTTGGCCGCAGGCGGTGAGCGTCAAGGCCAGGGCGATCGCGAGGGTTCGGGTCTTCATCATCATCCAGTCGGTCGTTCAGTCAGGCTCAACCGCGGCCATTCCGCCCCGCATTTGGGACAGGATCAAGGCGCCGGGAGCTGGTGAACGGCCCTCGATTCCTGACGTTCCGCCTGTCAGCCTGCGTGATATCGTCGGGGCGGAGGCCTCCATGACCAATTTCATTCAGGTGACGCCCTTCCTGCACGTTCCGGACCTGCGGAAGGCGCTGGAATTCTTCACCGACACTCTCGGCTTCAGCGTGCCGTTCCGGATGGACGGCTATGCCTACGTCCATCGCGAGACGGTCGGGTTCAGGCTGCTCCAGGTCGAGGACGGCGAAGCCGGGCCCGGCCGTCGGCGGTTCGCCTACTATATCGACGTGCGCGACGTGGACGCCCTGTACGCCGAGCTGAAGCCCCGGCTGGATGCCCTGCCGCCTGAGAAAGTGCTCGGCCCGGCGGACAAACCCTACGGCCAGCGTGAACTGCTGGTGCTGGCGCCCGATGGGGAGCTGATCGCATTCGGCATGGCCATTCCGCAAGCCGAGGTTGCGAAAGCTTAATGCCATGCCGCCTTGCGCGATGCCCCGGCGCAAGGCCAAGCTGACGGCATGACCGCTGTTATTGAAACGCGTGGGCTTACCAAGACCTACGGAACCGTCCGCGCCCTCGACGGGCTGGACCTCTCCATTCCCAAAGGGGGGGTCTATGGCGTGCTGGGGCCCAACGGGGCCGGCAAGTCGACCCTGTTCCGCATCCTGCTGGGCCTGATCCGACCGACGGACGGCACGGCGACCATCATGAACGGGCCGGTCGGCGACATCGCCCACATGCGCCTGACGGGCTCGATGATCGAGACCCCGCGCTATCCCCCCTATCTGACCGCGCGGCAGGTGCTGCGCTGGCTGGCGCTGGAGCACGGCATCACCGGTACGGCGGACATTCCGTACTGGCTGGAGCGGGTCGGATTGTCCGAGGCGGCGGACCGCAGGGTACGTGGCTTCTCGGTGGGCATGATGCAGCGTCTCGGCGTCGCCGCCGCCCTGATCAGCAAGCCCGAGCTGATCATTCTGGATGAGCCGACCAGCGGCATGGATCCCCCCGGCATCCAGGAGATGCGGGCCCTGATCCGCAGCCTCGCCAATGACGACGGCCTGACCGTGGTCCTGGCCAGCCACCAGTTGCTGGAGGTCCAGCGCGTCTGCGACCGCGTCGCCATCCTGAACAAGGGCAGGCTGGTGCGCGAAGGCGCGGTCAGCGAACTGACCGCCGTGGGCGAGCGCCTGCGCCTGTCCGTGACCCAGCAGTCCCAGGTCCTCGAGGTGCTCGGCGCCAAGGGAACCGCCGAGGGCGACGCGGTCCTCGCCGACATCAAGCGGGACGAGGGCCCCGCCCTGATCCGCGCCCTGGCCGCCGCGGGCGTCGACATCCACGAAGCGCGCTGGGTCGGGACGGACCTGGAGGCCATCTTCTTCACCGAGACGGGCGCCGTTCAGGCGCCGGAGACGATCCATGCTGGTTGACGCCATCCGCGCCGAAGGCTTCCGCCTGTCGAAGAACAAGACCGCGCTGTTCTGGAGCCTCGCCTTCGTGCCGATCGTCGCCCTGGTGATCGGGACGGTGACCAATTTCGTGCTCAAGGGCGCCGAGACCAAAATCCTGGGCGACGAGAAGATGCCGGCGGAGCTCAAGGCGGCGCTGGGGCGCGGGACGCTGGACATGGGCGACGCCCTGGTCACGGCGGCCGGCAACCTGGCCAATCCGCTGGTCCTGCTGTTCGTCCTGATCGGGGCGGCGACGATCTACGCCGGCGACTATCGCTGGGAGACCTAGCGGCTGATCAGCGCGCGCAACAGCCGGGTCAACCTGTTGCTGGCCAAGCTGGCCGTGGTGGCCGTGATGGCGCTGGCGGCGATGGGCTTCATGCTGGTGGCCAGCGTGATCGAGAACCTGATCAAGGCGACAGTGTTCGAGCGGACCCTGACCTTCTCCCTGACCGGAGACATGGCCGGCCAGTTCCTGGGCTTCATGGGCCTGTCGTGGCTGCGCATCCTGCAGTTCGCCATGATGGGAATGCTGGCGGCGGTCGTGACCCGCTCGCTGCTGGCGGTGCTGTTCGTGCCGTTGGTGGTCGGCATCGCCCAGTTTTTCACGCCGCAGATGTTGTTGCCGATGGGCGTCATGCCCGACGCCTGGCTGTCGGTGCTGGTCAACCCGGGCGCCGCCACCGACGCCATCCAGGCGGCGATCGCCGGCGGCGAGCGGGCGGCGAGTCTGCCAGACGGTGTTCTGGTGAAGGCCTGGCTGAGCGTCGGCCTCTGGACCCTTCTCCCGCTGGCGGGCGCCTTGGCCTGGTTCCGCCGGCAGGACCTGTCGAAGGAATAGCCCTCAGAGCGGCTTTTCCATCCAGACATTGCAGCGCGCATAGGGCGTCGGCTGGGCAGGCAGATCGACGAAGCCGAAACGCCGGTACAGGGCGATGGCATGGGTCTGGGCCGCATTGGTCTCCAGATACAGGCGCGGCGCGCCCGCCACGCGCGCCGCGGCCTCGCAGGCCTCCAGCAGCCGCCAGCCGAGGTTGAGACCGCGTGCTCCCTCGACCACGGCCATCTTGCCGACCTCATAGCCGCCGTCGGCCATGGTCATCAGCGAGCAGCAGCCCACGGGCTGCCCGTCCCGCTCCGCTATGAAGATGCAGCCGCCCTTGTCGAGAATGACGCCCTCGGGGTCCGTCAGGACCAACCGGTCCTTGGCCTCGAGCGCATAGCCGCCGGCGGTCAGCCAGTCCTCGTTGAGCGACCGCCAGGCGGCGGCGTGGTCGCGGCGGTAGGTCTCGATGGAAACGACGGTGTCTGCGTTCGGCATGGAGCCCTCCCCTTCCGCCCTATCTGGGGACGCCGCGACAAAGAAAAAGGGCGGCCGGTTCGCACCGGCCGCCCTTTTGTCGTGGCCCCAACGGCCGAAGCTTACGCTTCGTCGTCGCCCTCGATGACATAGACCGGACCCGAGTCCAGGCCCTTGGCGTCCGTGTCGCGATCGACGAACTCGATCACGGCCATGGCGGCGTTGTCGCCGTGGCGATAGCCGGCCTTCATGATGCGGATGTAGCCGCCGTTGCGGTCGGCGTAGCGCGGGCCGATCGTCTCGAACAGCTTGCCGACCTGCGGCACGTCACGGACCTGGCTGATGGCCTGACGGCGCGCGTGCAGGTCGCCCTTCTTGGCGAGCGTGACCAGCTTCTCGACGAAGGGACGCAGTTCCTTCGCCTTGGGAAGCGTGGTCGTGATCTGCTCGTGCTTGATCAGCGACGCAGCCATGTTGGCGAACATGGCGGTCCGGTGTGCGCTCGTACGACCGAGCTTGCGATAGGCGGCGCCGTGGCGCATCGGGGTCTCTCCTACTCACCCTGGTTTCCACTGACGCGGACCTGGGGTTCTCTCATTCTAACCGCTCCGCGATCCGGCCAGAGAACCTGACCAAACCAAGGGCGGAGGGTTGAAACTAGATCTGGTCGTCGAACTTCTTGGCCAGGTCTTCGATATTTTCGGGCGGCCAGTTCGGCACATCCATGCCGAGTGAGAGGCCCATCGTCGCGAGAACTTCCTTGATCTCGTTCAGCGACTTGCGTCCGAAGTTCGGGGTACGAAGCATTTCGCCCTCGGTCTTCTGGATCAGGTCGCCGATGTAGACGATGTTGTCGTTCTTCAGGCAGTTGGCCGAACGCACCGACAGTTCCAGCTCGTCCACCTTCTTCAGCAGGGCCGGATTGAAGGGCAGGTCGGGCTTGCCGTCCGCGGCTTCCACGGCCTTCTTCGGCTCGTCGAAGGTGATGAAGATCTGCAGCTGGTCCTGGAGGATGCGCGAGGCGTAGGCCACGGCGTCCACCGGCGAAACCGCGCCGTTCGTCTCGACCTCGAGGATCAGCTTGTCATAGTCCAGCGACTGGCCCTGACGGGTCGGCTCGACGCGATAGGCGACGCGCTTGACCGGCGAATACAGGGCGTCGACGGCGATCAGGCCGATCGGGGCGTCTTCCGGACGGTTCAGCTCGGAGGCGACATAGCCCTTGCCGTTCTGGACGGTCAGTTCCATGCGCACCGACGCGCCGTCGTCCAGCGTGCAGATCACGTGGTCGGGGTTCAGCACCTCGATGTCCGAGGGGACGTCGATCTGGCCGGCGGTCACCTGGCCGGGGCCGGTGGCGCGCAGGGTCATGCGCTTGGGGCCCTCGGCGTGCATGCGCAGCGCCAGTTGCTTGATGTTGAGCACGATGTCGACGACGTCTTCCCGCACGCCTTCCAGCGACGAGAATTCGTGGACCACGCCGTCGATCTGGATCGCGGTCACGGCGGCGCCTTGCAGCGACGACAGGAGAACGCGGCGCAGGGCGTTGCCGAGCGTCACGCCGAAGCCGCGTTCCAGGGGCTCGGCGACCAGGCGCGACTTGCGCTGCGGGTCGGAGCTCGCCTCGATCTGCGGCTTCTCGGGACGGATCAGCTCTTGCCAGTTACGTTCGATCATGGGTGTCCCTCGAAAACGGAGTTCGCCGGTCCCTCGCCCCTCGTCAGGCGCGGCAGGACCGGCGGAGATAGATAGTCGGAAGCAGTCGCCTAGACGCGGCGGCGCTTGGGCGGACGGCAACCGTTGTGCGGCATCGGCGTGACGTCGCGGATGGTGGTGATGGTCAGGCCGACCGACTGCAGGGCGCGCAGGGCCGACTCACGGCCGGAACCGGGACCCGAAACGTTGACTTCCAGCGTCTTGACGCCGTGTTCCTGGGCCTTCTTGCCCGCGTCCTCGGCGGCCATCTGGGCGGCGTAGGGGGTCGATTTGCGCGAACCCTTGAAGCCCATGTGTCCGGCCGACGACCACGAGATCGCGTTGCCCTGGGCATCGGTGATCGTGATCATGGTGTTGTTGAAGGACGCGTTCACGTGGGCGACGCCCGAGGTGATGTTCTTGCGCTCGCGCTTCTTTACGCGACCCGGTTCCTTGGCCATGTGTCTGTCTTACTTCTTCTTGCCGGCGATCGGCTTGGCGGGACCCTTGCGGGTGCGGGCGTTGGTGTGGGTGCGCTGGCCGCGGACCGGCAGGCCCTTGCGGTGACGCAGGCCGCGGTAGCAGGCCAGGTCCATCAGACGCTTGATGTTCATCGACGTCTCGCGGCGCAGGTCGCCCTCGACGGTGTGATCGCGGTCGATGGTCTCGCGGATCTGCAGCACTTCAGCGTCGGTCAGCTGGTTCACGCGACGGGCGGGCTCGATGCCGACCTTGGACGTGATTTCCCTGGCGGCGTGGGCGCCGATGCCATGGATGTACTGCAGCGCGATCTCTACGCGCTTGTTGGTCGGAATATTGACACCAGCGATACGGGCCACGAAGCTCTCCAGATACGCGTTGACGGACGCAACAAACGCTCCGGTCAACAGACCAGGAGCGCCGACGTCCTTCGCGGAAGCGCGCCTTATACAGGGGATTCACCGCTCGTCAACGGGTTTGGGGGTGTTCCCTGCCTGCTCTCAGCGCCCCTAACGGCCGATATTGACGAAGGTGGTGACCCGCTGGCCCTCGACCGGCCGGCCTGTGGTGGTCATCGGCGGACGGTAGCGAAAGAACACCATGGCCCTCAAGGCCTGGTCGCCCAGACCGTGTCCGCGGGGGTCCTCCGAGACGATCCGGCAGTCGTCAAGCCGCTGATCGACGCGGATGACGCAATTGACGACCGCCCGTCCCGCCATGCGGCGCACGCCCCGGACCGGCGGCGGGGCGACCGACTGGATCTCGGCCGAGGTGGCCGGGCGGATGATCATCGGGCCGACCCCGCCTGAACCGGGACCGTCCCCGTCGCCGTCGCCCGTCCCGGTCCCGGCGCCCGTCCCTCCCTGCCCCATGCCCGGTGTCGGGCCCGCGACCGCGGCCACGCCGATGACCAGCGGCTGCACGGGCGCCGGAACCGGCGGCGCGATCAGTTCGGGCGGACGCTCTGGCGGCTTGAGCGGCAGATGGATGCGCGACGGCGCGGCGAGCGCGCCTCCCCCCTGCGTGATCGCGGGTGGGGCCGGCGGCGGAGGCGGCGGGATCGGGGCCGGGCGATACAGGAAGACGTTGATCGGCGGCGGCGGGTTCGGCAGCGGAGCCGGCGCCTCCACCCGGGCCATGATGCTGAACACACCCAGATGCGCCAGGGTGACGCCCACGACGACGCCCAGCTTGCGCAGCCGGTCCTTGTTCAACAGCGGGGGTTCAGGTTTCACGCGCCGATCCTATCACGCCCGACTGAACGCGCGGGACGCCTGATCGGTCAGGTCAGGTTCAGGCGGCGGGGCCGTCCAGCACCGCGTCGATGGCGGCGGCGACGGCCGCGATGGGGCCCATGCCGTCGATCTCGCTCAGCAAGCCCTTGTCGGCGTAGTAGGGCAGCAGGGGCGCGGTGTTGCGGTTGTAGGCGTCCAGTCGGACCTTGAAGCTGTCCGGATTGTCGTCCGGACGGCCCTGATCGGCGAAACGGACGGCGACCCGGTCCAGCAGGGCGGCGTCATCGACCTTGAGCCGGACCACGCGATCGATCCGCTTGCCCAGTTTGGCCAGCATGGCGTCCAGGGCCACGGCCTGGGCCACGGTGCGGGGGAAGCCGTCGAAGATGGCGCCGCCCGCCTCCCCGGCCTCTTTCAGCCGCGCCTCGATCAGGGCGATGACGATGGCGTCGGACACCAGCCCCCCGCGCGACATGATGGCCTGGCATTCACGGCCCAGGTCCGAGCCCGAGGCGATGGCTTCGCGCAGCATGTCGCCGGTAGACAGCTGGACCATGCCGCGGGTCTCGACCAGCCGCTTGGCCTGCGTGCCCTTGCCCGCCGCCGGCGGTCCGAACAGAATCAGATTCATCGGCCGCCCCTCTCCGGTCCGGTCTAGCGCCGGACGGGCGCGGTGACGCCCTTGCCCGGAGTCTTGCCGCGACCGCGCAGCTTGGCCTTCTTGATCAGGCCTTCGTACTGATGGGACAGCAGATGGGACTGGATCTGCGCCACGGTGTCCATGGTCACCGAAACGACGATCAGGATCGAGGTGCCGCCCAGGATCAGCCCGCCGGTCCCCATATTGGCGATCAGGAGCTCGGGCAGCAGGCAGACCGCGGCGATATAGGCCGCGCCGATGGTGGTCAGTCGGGTCAGCACATAGTCGAGATATTCCGCGGTGCGCTTGCCCGGACGGATGCCCGGCAGGAAGCCGCCGTATTTCCGCAGGTTCTCGGCCGTGTCCTCCGGATTGAAGGTGATCGAGGTGTAGAAGAAGCAGAAGAAGACGATCAGCGAGCCGTAAAGCAGCATGAACAGCGGCTGGCCGTGCTGGAGCATGGCGGTGACGGCGGGCAGCCATTCCATCCACGGCGGCAGGTCCGCCGTGGCCACGAACTGGGCCACCGTCGTCGGCAGCATCAGCAGCGACGAGGCGAAGATCGCGGGAATGACGCCCGCGGTGTTGAGCTTCAGCGGCAGGAACGAACGCTCGCCCCCGGCCATCCGGTTGCCTTCCTGACGCTTCGGATACTGGATCAGAAGGCGACGCTGCGCCCGCTCCATGAAGACGATGAAACAGACCAGGCCGATGGCCATGACGGTGAAGAACAGCAGGGTGAAGACCGACATCTGGCCCTGCTGGGCCAGGCCGAACATGCGGGCGACGGTGCCCGGCAGGACGGCGACGATGCCGGCGAAGATGATCAGCGAAATGCCGTTGCCGACGCCGCGCGCCGTCACCTGCTCGCCAAGCCACATCAGGAACATGGTGCCGCCGGTCAGAACCGTGACCGTCGAGACGATGAAGAACACGCCCGGGGTGTCGATCAGATTGGGCTGGGCGTTCAGGCCGAAGGCGATCCCGGTCGACTGGAACAGGGCCAGGACCACGGTCAGATAGCGGGTGTACTGGTTCAGCTGCTTGCGGCCGCTCTCGCCGCCTTCCTTCTTCAGCTTCTCCCACGGCGGATAGACCGCGCCCATCAGCTGGACGATGATCGACGCCGAGATGTAGGGCATCACGTTCAGGGCGAAGACGGCGAACCGCTCGACGGCGCCGCCGGAGAACATGTTGACCATGTCCAGCACGCCGCGCTGGCTGTCCGGATTCTGGAAGAAGGCCAGGAAGGCCTCCGAATTGATCCCGGGCACCGGCACGTAGGTGCCGACGCGATAGATGAACAGCGCCATGAGCGTGAACAGCAGACGCTTGTGCAGCTCGGTCGCCTTGGCGAACGAGCCCATGTTCATGTTTGCTGCGAGTTGTTCGGCGGCCGAAGCCATGTGTCGTCACCCCGACTTGTCAGAACGCGGCGCATCGGACCTGAATCCGGCGCCAGCGTCCAGATAGGCGAAGGGCGCCCGCTTAGCGAGGGCGCCCTTCAAGCTTATTTCTTCGCGGCGGTCCGCGTGGTGCGCGCCGAGATCTTGTTGGCGTCGCCGCGCGGCGCCTTGGCCGGGGGAGCCTTGCCCTTGGCGGCGTTGCGCTTCTCGATGCGCGCGGCGGCCTTGGCCTCGGCGGCGATGCGCTCCTGCACGACGGTGCCGCCAGCGGCCTCGATCGCCTTCACGGCGCCGGCCGAGGCCGACCAGACGACCAGGTTCAGCTTGGACTTGATCTCGCCGGTGCCCAGGATGCGGACGCCGTCCTTGACGCGACGGATCACGCCGGCGGCGACCAGGGCGTCGCCCTTGATCTCGCCCTTGATGTCCAGCTTCTTGGCGTCGATGGCGTCTTGCAGGCGCCACAGGTTCACTTCGGCCAGCTTCAGGGCGTTGGCGTTGTTGAAGCCGCGCTTGGGCATCCGCATGTACAGCGGCATCTGGCCGCCTTCGAAGCCGCCGATGGCGACGCCCGAACGCGACTTCTGACCCTTGACGCCGCGACCGGCGGTCTTGCCCTTGCCCGAACCCGGGCCGCGGCCGACGCGCATGCGCTTCTTGTGGGCGCCTTCGTTGTCGCGAATTTCGTTCAGTTTCATGTGCCTGATCCTTTCGGGTGCTAGCGCCCGGTCTGGGACCGGACTCGGCTGTGTTCAGAGGTGGCTGGTGGTTGGTGGTTGGTGATTGAGGGGACCCGGTCGAGCCACCAATCACCAACCGCCAATCACGACCTTACTTCTCGACGATCTCGGTCAGGTGGGCGACCTTGGCGATCATCCCGCGGACGGAGGGGGTGTCTTCCAGCGTGGACTCGCGGCCCATGCGGTTGAGACCCAGGCCCATCAGGGTGGCGCGCTGGTCCGACTTGCGACGGATCGGGCTGCCGGTCTGGCGGACCGTGACGGTGGTCTTGGATTCGGTCTTGGCCATGGTCAGGCTTCCTGGGCTTCAGGCGCCGCTTCCGGAGCCGAGGCGCCGTCGTTGCGGCGGCCCATCAGATCGGCGACCTTCTTGCCGCGCTTGGACGCGACCTGACGGGGCGACGACTGGACCTTGAGGGCCTCGAACGTGGCGCGGATCATGTTGTAGGGGTTCGACGAACCGGTCGACTTGCCGACGACGTCCTGGACGCCGAGGGTTTCGAGCACGGCGCGCATCGGACCGCCCGCGATGACGCCGGTTCCGGGAGGAGCGGCGCGCATCATGATCTTGCCGGCGCCCCAACGGCCCGAGCCGTCGTGGTGCAGGGTGCGGTTCTCGCGCAGCGGCACGCGGATCATCGTCTTCTTGGCTTCCTCGGTCGCCTTGCGGATGGCTTCCGGCACTTCGCGCGCCTTGCCGTGACCGAAGCCGACGCGGCCCTTGCCGTCGCCGACGACCATCAGGGCCGCGAACGAGAACCGGCGGCCGCCTTTGACCGTGGCCGCGACGCGGTTGATGTGCACCAGCTTCTCGACGATGTCCGAATCCGGACCGTCGACGGGAGCGTTGCGGTTGTCACGACGGTTGCGATCGTTGCCGCCGCCGCCACGTTGGGGTGTTTGCGCCATCTGTCGCGTCCCTTAGAAATTCAGGCCGGCTTCACGCGCGGCATCTGCCAGCGCCTTCACCCGTCCGTGATAGATATAGCCGCCGCGATCGAAGACCACGTCCTTGACGCCCTTCTCGATGGCGCGTTCGGCGACCAGCTTGCCGATCAGGGCAGCGGCCTCGACGTTCGAACCCTTGACCTTCTTGCCCTTCTCGCCTTCCAGCGAGGAGGCCGAGGCGATCGTGACGCCGTTCAGGTCGTCGATGATCTGGGCCGAGATGTTCTTGTCCGAACGGTGCACCGACAGACGCAGGCGTCCGTTGGCGACAGCCTTCAGGCGGCGGCGGGTGCGCTCCGTACGGCGCTGGGCTTGTTGTCGAAGAGAGAGAGCCATGACCTACTTCTTCTTGCCTTCCTTGCGCCGGACCTTTTCGCCCGTGTAGCGGACGCCCTTGCCCTTGTAGGGCTCCGGCGGACGCAGCTTGCGGATGACGGCGGCGATCTGACCGACGGCCTGCTTGTCAGCCCCGGTGATCTTGATTTCCGTCTGCTTGGGCACCGCGAAGGTGACGCCGGCAGGCGGCTGGATGTCGACATCGTGCGAGAAGCCGAGTTGCAGCGACAGGGCATTGCCCTTCATCGCGGCGCGATAGCCGACGCCGACCAGGTCCAGGCTCTTTTCAAAGCCGGTGGTGACGCCGACGACCATGTTGTCGACCAGGGTGCGCGACAGGCCCCACATGGCCCGCGAACGCTGGTTGTCTTCGCGCATGGTCAGGTTCAGGCCGTCGTCGCCCTGGCTGATCTCGATCTCGTCGGCGACGGTCCAGGAGCGTTCGCCCTTGGGACCCTTCACCGAGACCGTCTGGCCGTCGAGCGTGACGGTCACGCCCTTCGGCACTTCAATGGTGCGTTTTCCGATACGGGACATCTTAGTAGACCCTGCAGAGGACTTCGCCGCCCACCTTGGCTTCGCGAGCCGCGGTGTCCGACATGACGCCCTTGGACGTGGAGAGGATCGAGATGCCGAGGCCGTTCTTGATCGGCTTCAGGTCGGAGATCGCGGAGTAGACGCGGCGGCCCGGCTTGGACACGCGGGCGATCTCGGCGATGACCGGCTGGCCGTCGAAGTATTTCAGCTCGATCTCGAACTGCGGGAATTCGCCGGGGTTCTGAACCAGCGCATAGCCGCGGATGTAGCCCTCGTCCTGCAGCACGTCGAGGACGCGCTGGCGCAGGCGGGAAGCCGGGGTGAGCACCTTGGAACGTTTGCGCATGTGCGCGTTCCGGATGCGAGCGATCATGTCGCTCAGGGGATCGTTGATCATCATGTCTGTCGCTCCCCTTACCAGCTGGACTTGGTCAGACCCGGGATCTGACCCAGGTTGCCGAGTTCACGAAGCGCGATACGGCTCATCTTGAGCTTGCGATAGAAGGCCCGCGGACGGCCCGTCACTTCGCAGCGGTTACGAATCCGGTTGGCGGCCGAGTTGCGCGGCAGCTTGGCCAGCTTCAGGCGCGCTTCGAAGCGCTCCTCAAGCGGCAGGGATTCATCGTTGGCGGTCGCCTTCAGGGCGGCCCGCTTGTCGGCGTATTTCGCGACGAGGGCCTTGACCATCTCGTTGCGGTTTACGGCGCTTTTCTTAGCCATTGTGCTTTTCCCTTCCCGCTCAGTTCGTCACGAACGGGAACTTGAACTCGGTGAGAAGCGCGCGCGCCTCGTCATCGGTCTTGGCCGTGGTGCAGACGATGATGTCCATGCCCCACATCTGGTCGATCTGGTCGTAGTTGATCTCGGGGAACACGATGTGTTCCTTGAGGCCCATGGCGTAGTTGCCGCGACCGTCGAACGAGGTCGGCTTCAGGCCGCGGAAATCCTTCACGCGCGGCAGCGCGATCGTGATCAGGCGGTCGAGGAACTCGTACATCTGGTCGCCGCGCAGCGTGACCTTGCCGCCGATGACCATGCCTTCGCGCAGCTTGAAGCCGGCGATGGAGTTGCGGGCCTTGGTGGCGACGGGCTTCTGACCGGCGATGGCGGCCAGGTCCTTGAGGGCCGCGGTGGCCTTCTTGGAGTCGGCCACGGCTTCACCGATGCCCATGTTCAGGACGATCTTGTCCAGCCTGGGCATCTGCATCGGGTTGGTGTAGCCGAATTTCTCGGTCAGCACGCCCTTGATGCGGCTGTTGTACTCGTCCTTGAGACGCGGTGTGTATTTGGTGTCGGCCATCAGATGACGTCTCCCGTCGTCTTGGCGAAGCGGACCTTCTTGTCGCCTTCCATGCGGAAGCCGACGCGGGCCGCCTTGCCGTTGGCGTCGGCGATCGCGACGTTCGACAGGTGAAGCGACGCTTCCTTGTTCTTGATGCCGCCCTGGGGGTCGGCCTGGGTCGGGCGGGTGTGGCGCTGGACCATGTTGATCCCCTGCACCATGACGCGGTTCGTGGTCGGCAGGACCTTGGTCACCTTGCCGGTGCGGCCCTTGTCCTTGCCCGTGAGCACCACGACGTTGTCGCCGGTCTTGATCTTGGCGGCCATGACTACAGGACCTCCGGAGCCAGAGAGATGATCTTCATGTGGTTCTTGGCGCGCAGTTCGCGGGGAACCGGGCCGAAGATCCGCGTGCCGACAGGCTCGTTCTGCTTGTTGACGATGACGGCGGCCGACTTGTCGAAGCGAATGACAGAGCCGTCCTTGCGCATGATGTCCTTGGCGGTGCGCACGACGATGGCGCGCACGACGTCGCCCTTCTTCACGCGGCCGCGAGGAATGGCTTCCTTCACCGAAGCGACAATCGTGTCGCCCACCGAGGCGTAGCGGCGCTTGGAGCCGCCCAACACCTTGATGCACATGACCCGGCGAGCACCCGAATTGTCGGCTACCTCCAGGTTAGTTTGCATCTGGATCATTTGATCAGATCTTTCTGATTACGAGGCCGAGGCCGAGGAGTCCGACAGGACTTCCCAGCGCTTCAGCTTGGACTTGGGGGCGCACTCGATGATGCGGGCCTGATCGCCCACCTTGAGGGCGTTGGCTTCGTCGTGAGCGTGATACTTCTTGGACAGGCGCACGATCTTTTTCAGGACCGGGTGCAGCAGCGTGCGTTGGACGACGACGACGACAGTCTTGTCGCCCTTGTCGGAGACGACCACGCCTTCGAGAACTCGTTTGGGCATCTTCGTTTCCTTAACCCGCCGCGCGGTTCGCACGCAGAAGCGTGGAAATACGGGCGATGTCCTTGCGCACTTCCGAGACCCGATGGGTCTTTTCCATCTGGCCGGTGGCGGCCTGGAAGCGCAGGTTGAACTGTTCCTTTTTGAGCGAAAGAAGCTCGTCGGACAGCTGGTCGGGCGTCTTGGCCCGGAGATCGGCGATCTTGGTCATGCGCCAACGTGCTCCACATGCGAGACGCCGGCGTCGAGGCGGGTGACCACCTTCGTGCGAACCGGCAGCTTGGCGGCGCCGAGACGCAGAGCCTCGCGGGCGATGTCGTCCGGCACGCCGTCGATTTCAAACAGGATCCGGCCCGGGTGGCAGCGCGCCGCCCAGTGATCGACCGCGCCCTTGCCCTTGCCCATGCGGACTTCGGCCGGCTTGCCCGTGACGGGCAGGTCGGGGAACACGCGGATCCAGACGCGGCCCTGACGCTTCATCTGGCGGGTGATCGCGCGGCGGGCCGCCTCGATCTGACGCGCGGTGATGCGTTCCGGCTCCACCGTCTTCAGGCCATAGGACCCGAAGTTCAGCGAGAAGCCGCCCTTGGCGGCGCCGTGGATGCGGCCCTTGAAGGCCTTGCGGTACTTGGTTTTCTTCGGTTGCAGCATGACTTAGCTCTCACGTGCCCGGTCGCGGCGCGGACCGCGATCACCGCGGGGACCGCCGCGTTCACGGCCTTCGTTGGACGACGGACCAGCAGCCTCGGCGGCCCAGCGCTTGTCCTGGGCCATCGGATCGTGCTCGAGCACCTCACCCTTGAAGACCCAGACCTTCACACCGATGATGCCGTAGGTCGTCTTGGCCTGGATGAAGCCGTAGTCGATGTCGGCGCGCAGGGTGTGCAGCGGCACACGGCCTTCGCGATACCATTCCATCCGCGCGATTTCCGCGCCGCCGAGGCGGCCCGACACGTTGATGCGGACGCCCTTGGCGCCGAGACGCATGGCCGACTGCATCGAACGCTTCATGGCGCGGCGGAAGGCGATCCGGCGTTCCAGCTGCTGCGCGATGTTCTCGGCGATCAGCTGGGCGTCGGTCTCGGGCTTGCGCACTTCGACGATGTTCAGGTGAACTTCACCCTCGGTGCGCGCCGAGATGTCCTTGCGGAGCTTCTCGATGTCAGCGCCCTTCTTGCCGATCACGACACCCGGACGGGCGGCGTAGATCGTCACGCGGCACTTCTTGTGCGGACGCTCGATGATGATGCGCGACACGCCGGCGGCGTTCAGGCGTTCCTTCAGCCACGTGCGCAGCTTGAGGTCCTGATGCAGGAGCTTGGCGTATTCGGCGCCGCGGGCGAACCAGCGGCTGTCCCACGTACGGTTGACGCCGAGGCGCAGACCGATCGGATTGACTTTCTGACCCATCAGGCGGCCTCACCGGCTTCGCGAACCACGATGGTGATTTCCGCGAAAGGTTTCAGGATGCGCGACGAGCGGCCACGAGCACGGCTCGCGAAACGCTTCATCACCAGGTTCTTGCCCACATAGGCCTCGGCGACGACCAGGTTGTCGATGTCGAGGTTGTGGTTGTTCTCGGCGTTCGACACGGCCGAATACAGCACCTTGCGGACGTCGGTGGCGATGCGCTTGCGGCTGAATTCCAGCTCGTTCAGCGCCTTCTGCACCGGCAGGCCGCGGATCGACTGGGCGACCAGGTTCAGCTTCTGAGGGCTGATCCGGACGTTCACCAGCTTGGCGCGCGCTTCGGTCGGGGCGACCCGACGGGGGTTTTTGGTCTGGGCCATCAGTTATTTCCTTTTGGCCTTCTTGTCCGCCGCGTGCCCGGGGAACGACCGGGTCGGGGCGAACTCGCCGAGCTTCATGCCGACCATCTCCTCGGAGACCGACACCGGCACATGCTTGAGGCCGTTGTGGACGCCGAAGGTCAGGCCGACGAACTGCGGCAGGATGGTGGAGCGGCGCGACCACGTCTTGATCACGTCCTTGCGGCCCGACGTCGAGACGGCGTCGGCCTTCTTGAGCAGATACCCGTCGACAAACGGGCCTTTCCAGGAGGAGCGAGCCATTCTTAGCGAGCCTTCTTAACGTGGCGGGTACGGATGATGAACTTGTCCGTCGCCTTGTTCTTGCGGGTGCGGGTGCCCTTGGTGTCCTTGCCCCACGGCGTAACCGGGGTGCGACCACCAGAGGTCCGGCCTTCACCACCACCGTGCGGGTGGTCGATCGGGTTCATGGCGACGCCGCGAACGTGCGGACGCCAGCCCATGTGACGGACGCGGCCGGCCTTGCCGAGGTTCTGGTTCATGTGGTCGGGGTTCGAAACCGCGCCCACCGTGGCCATGCAGCCGTCCAGGACCATGCGAAGCTCGCCCGAGCCCAGACGGATCTGGGCGTAGCCGGCGTCGCGGCCGACCAGCTGGGCGTAGGCGCCGGCCGAACGGGCCAGCTGGGCGCCCTTGCCCGGCTTCATTTCGACGTTGTGGATGATCGTGCCGACCGGCACCGAGCGCAGCGGCATCGCATTGCCCGGCTTCACGTCGACCTTTTCACCGGCAACCACCGAGTCGCCCGCCTTCAGGCGTTGCGGCGCGATGATGTAGGCCTTTTCGCCGTCCTCATAGACGATGAGGGCGATGAAGGCGGTCCGGTTCGGATCGTATTCCAGCCGCTCGACGGTCGCCGTGGCGAACTTCCGGCGCTTGAAGTCGATCTTGCGGTACAGCGTCTTGGCGCCGCCGCCGCGGAAGCGGACGGCGATACGACCGCCGGCGCCCCGGCCGCCCGACTTGGTCAGGCCTTCGGTCAGCGACTTCTCGGGGCGGCCTTTATGCAGCTCCGAACGGTCGATCAGCACCAGGGCGCGACGGCCCGGCGATGTCGGATTGTAGGTTTTCAAGGCCATCTGATCAGAGCCCCGTGGTGACGTCGATCGACTGGCCTTCAGCCAGCGTCACGATCGCTTTTTTGATGTCGACCCGACGGCCCATGATGCCGCGGAAGCGCTTGGTCTTGCCCTTTTGAACCAGGGTGTTGACCTTCAGGACGTTGACCTTGAACAGGCTTTCGACCGCGGCTGCGATCTCATCCTTGGTCGAGGCGCCCGAGACGCGGAACACGACCTTGTTCTGCTCCGACAGGATCGTGGCCTTTTCCGTGATGATCGGAGCCAGGATGGTGTCGTAGTGTTTCACGGTGGGGTTGGCGCCAGCCATTACGCGGCCTCCTTCTTCGTCTTGGCAGCCGGTTTGGCGGCCTTGGCGGCCTCGGCTTCGCGACGCGACGGGGTGTAGTCGGCGTAGGTGGCCTCGATGGCTTCAACAGCCGCCCTGGTCAGCACCAGCTTGTCCGCGCGCAGGATGTCGTAAACGTTCAGGCCGGCGTTCGGCAGAACATTCACCATCGGGATGTTGCGGGCGGCCAGACCGAAGTTCGTATCGACTTCCGGACCGGCGATGATCAGCGTGCGGGTCCAGCCCAGCTTGCCGAGGGTTTCGCGCAGACCGGCGGTCTTGGCGTCCTTCAGCGAGATGTTGTCGACGACGACCAGATCACCGGCGACGACCTTGGCCGACAGCGCGTGACGCAGGGCCAGGGCGCGAACCTTCTTGGGCAGGGAGAAGCCGTGGTCGCGGACGACCGGGCCGAAGGCGCGCGAACCACCGACGAACTGCGGGGCGCGACGCGAACCGTGACGGGCGCCGCCGGTTCCCTTCTGCTTGTACATCTTCTTGCCGGTGCGAGAGTTCTCGTTCCGGGTCTGGACCTTGTGGGTGCCGGCGCGGCGCTTGGCCAGTTGCCAGTTGACGTAGCGGGCCAGGATGTCGCCGCGGATGTCGGTGATGCCGAAAACGGCGTCCGACAGTTCGACGTCACCGGCGGCCTTGCCGTCGAGTTTGATGACCGAGAGTTTCATTACGCTTCACCGCCTTCGGTGGTCTCGACGGCCGGGGCTTCTTCAGCCGGCGTTTCAGCCGGTTGAGCCGCGGCAGCAGAGCCGCCCTTGGACTTCACGCCGCCGGGGAACGGGGCGTCGGCCGGACGGGCCTTCTTGATGGCGTCGCGAACCTTGACCCAGGTGCCTTCGTGACCGGGCACGGCGCCCTTGATCAGCAGCAGGCCACGCTCGACGTCGACGCGGAACACGGTGAGGTTCTGGGTGGTGACGACTTCACAGCCATAGTGGCCGGCCATCTTCTTGCCCTTGAACGTCTTGCCCGGATCCTGACGCTGACCGGTCGAACCGTGCGAACGGTGCGAGACCGAGACGCCGTGGGTCGCCCGCAGGCCGCCGAAGTTCCAGCGCTTCATGGCGCCGGCGAAGCCCTTGCCGATGGTCTCGGCCTGGACGTCGACCTTCTGGCCGGCGACGAAATGGTCAGCCGAGAACTCGGAGCCCACATCCATCATGGCGTCCGCGTCGATGCGGAACTCGGTGACATAGGCCTTGGGTTCAACTTCAAGCTTGGCGAAAGATTCGCGCTGAGCCTTGTTGGTGTTCTTGGCCTTTTTGGAGCCAGCACCCAGCTGCAGGGCGACGTAGCCGTCCCGCTCCTGAGTCCGCTGACCCACGACCTGACAGCCATCCAGCTGCAAGATCGTGACTGGAACATGCGCGCCGTCTTCAGCGAAGACACGCGTCATACCCAGTTTCTTGGCGATCACGCCCGTGCGCATCGGATCCCGCCTCTTTCTTATTAAATCTTGATCTCGACATCCACGCCGGCGGACAGGTCGAGCTTCATGAGCGCGTCCACAGTCTGCGGGGTGGGGTCGACGATATCGAGGACACGCTTGTGCGTGCGGATTTCAAACTGCTCGCGCGACTTCTTGTCGACGTGCGGCGAGCGGTTCACGGTGAACTTTTCGATCAGGGTCGGCAGCGGGATCGGACCGCGAACGGTCGCGCCGGTGCGCTTGGCCGTGTTGACGATTTCGCGCGTCGAAAAGTCGAGGACGCGGTGATCGAAGGCCTTGAGCCTGATGCGGATGCTTTGATCCATATCGGTAGCTATTCCCAAGCAGGCGAACCTGCGTCCCTGTGAACCATTTCAAAGACCGGAGCCTTCAGACCGCGAGGGTCTTCAGAGTACGCACGTCCGCAAAAACGATCGGCCCACGCAGCGAACCGCGAAGGCCGTTGAAGTCCTGGGTCACTGCAAAGAACAGGGTCTCAGGTCGTTCCCGCGAACCGCGTCTGCATCCCAAAAACACGCGGGATGCACAGCCGGTCCAACAAGAGTGGGGGCTTATGCCTATTGAGTCCCGGCCCGTCAAGCGGCGAAAGCGTGGCGGAGGCGTTCGGGCGCCCTGTCCGTCCTTATAACACTGTCGCCCCGGCGGCGCCTTCGCAGCCCAGGATGACCGGGCGTTGAGGAAGCGCCGTTATGCCTCCACAACCTTGTCACCCGACAGCCACAATGCGTGTTCGGATCGCCACAGGCAGCTCAGGTCGTCGGTTTGTGACGAGCTTGTAATGGCAACGCTTGCCGGGCCGCTGATAGCCGGACGGAACGCCGCGGCGACCCCGGCCGCGGCAAGCAAGGAAACAACAATGAAATCTCTCCTCCTCGTCACCTCCGCCGTCGCCGCCTTCGCCGCCGCCCCGGCTCTCGCCCAGGATGGTCCCGCCGGTTCGGTCGGCCTGACCTATTCGAACAGCGAGATCGAAATCGGCGGCCTCGACGCCGACACCGACGACTTCGCCTTCGACGGTGTCGTCGCCGTGGACGCCTTCGGCGGCTGGACGGCCACCTTCGCCGGTTCGATCAGTCACAATGACGACCTCGACGAGACCGGCGTCGCCGGCACGGCCCATCTGACCCGGATGATGGGTTCGGACCTGCGCGTCGGCGGCTTCGTCGGCGCCGCTGACATCGGCGACGAGACGGCCTGGACCGTCGGCGCCGAAGCCCAGAAATACCTCGCCGGCTCGACCCTGACCGGTTTCGTCGCCTACACCACCGCCGACGACATCGACGTGGACGCCTGGACCCTGGGCGCCGACGCGGCCTTCTACCCGATGGCCAACCTGCGCCTGAACGCCGGCCTCAGCTACTCCGACCTGGACGCCGGCGGCTTCAACGCCGACCTGTGGACCTATGGCGTGGGCGCCGAGTACCAGATCTCCGACACCCCGTTCTCGGTGGTCGGCGGCTACACCCGCGGCGACGTCGAGGATGTGACCATCGACACCTGGACCATCGGTCTGCGCTACAGCTTCGGCGGCGGCCTGCAGGCGCGCGACCGCGCCGGCGCGGCCCTGCCGGGCTCGGGCGTGATGGGTTTGCTGGGCGCGCTGTAATCGTCCCGCATCTCTGACCGACAAGGCCCCGGCGGAGCGATCCGCCGGGGCTTTTCCTTGGGCGATGGTCCGGTCCGGGCCTGCCGGAGGCGCTCAACGCGACAGGGCGAAGCGGCCCGTACGCCGGTCCGGACGCAGGGGCGTGTCCGGGCAGGCCTCGCCTTGGCCGCAGGGCGGGTTGACCAGCACCGTCGCCGGAGTCGTCGCCATGTCCACCGAGGGATAGCGGTCCGCGTCGGACTCATGGACCACCGCAAGGCCGCCGCCGGGGGTGGTCGACCACAGTTTGAACCCCGCCGCGTCCTCCTCCAGACAGCCGGCGGGAATTTCGATCCAGTCGCGCCGGCCGTCGCCATTGATGTCGGGGATGCTCTGGAATGTGGGCCTCAGGACCTCGATTCCGTCGTCGGTATGTACGCGGCAGGTCCGGCGACCGCCGAACCAGGCCTGCGACAGCTCGGATGGCAGGCTGTCGGGAAGGTCGGCGTGGGCCGGGTCGATGGGGTCGAAGCCTCCGCCCTCCAGCCGCGTCGTCCCGTCCGGCGCGGGCCGCTCGACCAGCCGGGCCAATGCCGGGTCCCAGGCCCACGCGTACCAGCACTCCGCCTGCCCGGGGCGGCAGTTCAGATGATGGACCATGGCCTCCACCCGCGTTTCGCCTCCCCGGACGACGACCTCGAACGCCAGGGCCGGGGCGTCGAAGGCCCGCACGAAACCGGTGTCGCCGCCGCTGACATAGAGAATGCGCGCGCAGCCGCCGGTGCCGCAGAAGGCGGCCATCCCCGCCGCGCTGAAATCGACGATCCAGTCGGTCAGTCCGTCGGGCGAAACATCAACGGGCCGCAACATCCCGTCCGGAACCCGTGTCGCCAGCGGCGGCCGGTTGGTCGGGTCGTCCCGGTCGAAATATCCGGCGTTGATCTCGTTCAGCGCCATCCAGACCAGCCCCTCCGGCGGGGTCTGGGCCGAGGCCCCGGAAGCGGCGGCGGTGGCGGCCAGCGCGGCCAGGATCGCGGCGATCGTTCTCATGAGACGGCTCCCTTCGGGGCCATCCTGCGCCGCGGCGGCGACCGCGCCGACCCTCCCGTATCTGACGGTCGAGGCCAGACGTGAAAAAGGCCCGGAGGGTTCCACGCTCCCGGGCCTTCTCACATGCGACGGCTGAGGGGGATCAGCTGCCGATGCGAATATTGCCCACGCCGGACACGGAACGGTCGACCGACCCCGTGGCGCGGGCGATGCTGATATTGCCGGCTCCGGAGACGGAGGCGTCCACGTCTCCCGCCACACCGTTGAATTCGACACCGCCGACGCCCGAAACGCCGACGCTCAGGTTGGGGATCGTTCCGGCCCGGATCGTCACGTCGCCAGCCCCGGAGACGCTGATGTCCGCGGGACCGTCAACACGGGCGACGACGATATCACCCACCCCTGACACCGAGATGTCCAGCTCCCGCGTGGCCCCGGCGGTCACCGAGCCCGCGCCGGAGAGGCCGATATCGAGGGCGTTGGAGGTTCCCGCGCGGATGTCGCCCGTGCCCGAGATGCTGAGCGATACCGGTCCCTCTGTGTTGGCGACGTTCCAGGTTCCGCACCCGCTGTTGCCGAG
This sequence comes from Brevundimonas vancanneytii, assembly GCA_943367565.1. Taxonomy (GTDB): domain Bacteria; phylum Pseudomonadota; class Alphaproteobacteria; order Caulobacterales; family Caulobacteraceae; genus Brevundimonas; species Brevundimonas vancanneytii_C. Next base: position 5,231 of record CALRJO020000006.1, on the reverse strand, counting down.
TTCAACCGAGGCCGCGCCGCGGCCCACCGAGCCGAAGACCGCGCCCGAGGCGTCGACGTTCACGGTTCGGGGCGTGCGGACGACGATCAGCGGCGCGTCCGACAGATTGACCCGACCGACATTGCGGACCTGGACCGAGGCGCCGGCGCCCGGCTGGCCGCCTTCGGGGCCGGAGCGACAGTTGCGGATGGAACTGCCTCCGCTGAGGAAGCCCCGACGGCGCAGGCCGCCGTCGATGCGGACATTCGCTCCGTCGCGGGTGACGCGAAGGGCGGGCAGGCCCGACGTCCCCGGCTCGATCTCGACGGCGATGTCGGCGCGGTCCTCGACGATGACGGCCACGCGCGCGACGGCGTTGTCGATCTCGACCTCGGGGCCGTGATCCGGCTTGGCGGAGGCCGGCGCCGACAGGGCGACGGCGGCGATGGCGATGACGGAAGCGATGACGGGTTTCATAACAATGTTCCCTCCGGAAGATGGCGTTCAATGCGGTCGCCTATCCCCCGAGTCAGCTTAAATCGAGGTCATGACGCCGTTGTAAGGTGCCGACCGGGCGTCAACGACGCCCGCGGTTCGGCCGCATCGGCTGACCGGCGATCACGATCCGCCCCGAGCCCATGATGCTCTGGGAGACAGCGCCGACGCCGCCGACGTTGATGTCTCCGGATCCCATGATGTTGGCTTCGATGTTCGTGACCCTGCCGGGAATGTTGATGTCGCCGGAGCCCATGATGTTGGCCTCGACCGGACCGTCGACGCGGGCGACATTGATGTCGCCCGACCCCATCACATTGGCTGCGAGCGCCCCGGTCGCGCCGGCCGCGATGTTTCCCGATCCCATGATGCTGGCTTCCAGGCGGCCGGAGGTTCCGGCTCGCATGTCGCCCGATCCCATGATCGAGAGAGACATCGCCCCTTCCGTCTTGGCGACGGTCCAGTCGCCGCAGCCGCCGTTGTTCAATTCGATCGACGAGGCCTCGCGGCCGATGGCGCCGAACACGGCTCCGCTGCTCACGTCGATTTCGACAGCGCGGGGCGTGCGGATGACGATCAACGGCGCGTCGGCCATGTTCACGGTTCCGACTCTACGGACCTCGACCGAGGCGCCCTCGCCGGGTTGGCGCCCGCCTTCCGGACCGGACCGGCAGTTCCGGATGGCGTTGTTGCCGAACAGACCGCCCCGCAGACCGCCGTCGATGATGACGTCGTCGCCATGGCGGCGAACCCGGACCGTTGGAAGATCCGAAGCGCCCTGCTCGATTTCGACTCCGATTTCGGCGCGGTCCTCCACGATGACCACGACGCGGGCGACCGCATGCTCGATCTTCGCGGACGGTCCCTCCCTGGCCGCGGCGGGACCGGCGGCGACGGCGGCGAGCGTGGCGGCGGCGGAGACGATGGCGAGCTTCATGACGGCGTTCCCTCCCGGAATGTGGCGGAAAGGTGCGACCGGCCCGTCGCCGAGTCACTTTAAATCGAGGTCATGACCTCGTTGTAAGGAAGCCGTCCTGCGGTCAGCCTCGCAGCGCGCCCGCCCCGTCCTCGGCCCCGACCTCGGGTTCGAAATCGCGCTCGAACGTCGCGAGCCGGCTTTTCAGCATCCCGGCCCGCTTCAGCGCCAGCGAAGCGGCCCAGCGCGCGGCCAGTTCCGGCGTGGCCATCCGGTCGGTCATGCGTGGCCGGGCGCCCCGGCTGCGCAGCACCGCATTGGTGAACAGCGCTCCGTTGCGGAAACGCGTCGGCCAGGTCTGGAACTCGATCGACAGGGACACGCAGAAGCGGTCGAGGTTCTCGACCCGGTGCGGCGCATAGAAGGGCCAGGTCAGGGCCTGGCCGGGCTCCAGGTCCATGACCTGGGCGTCGGCCTCGAAGGCGCGGACATAGGGAAGCTCCTCGGTGGTCTGGCGCGACACCACCTGTTCCATGTCGACCTCGGCCAGATGGGCCTCGTCGCCCGGATAGACGAAGATCCGCTTGCGGCCGCGCATATGGAACAGCACCACCCCCGCGGCGTCGAAATGATAGGGCACCCGCGCCCGGGGCGAGGACAGGATCAGCTGGCCGGAACTGTTCACCGCGCGCAGGCCGGCATAGGCGCCCTGCACCTTGCCGAACTCGCCCATGGCGGCGGCCCACAGTTCGGGCCAGCCGGTCTCGACCGAGCGCAGGTTGCACCACAGCCGTCCCTGCTGGATCGCGGCCAGCAGTTCCTCGCCATTGAGCCGCCCCCGCGCGCCGGTGCGCAAGGAGACCTGACCCTCGTCGTCGTAGTCGTACAGGTTGATGTCGAACAGTTCCGCCGGATAGCGGTCGAGCATTTCCGCCAGCGCCTCATCGGAGGCGAAGCCCTGTTCGACCAGGCCGTGCGGATGCACCGCCGCCTCGGCGATCGGGCCGGCGTAGCGGGTGCGGGTCTGGATGTTGCTCTTCATATGTCTCAGGCCGGCACGCGGTTGGCGGTCGCGCGCACCTTTGCAAGGGCGGCGCCCGCCGCCTGCATGGCGCCCTTCATCCGCGCCCCCGGCGTGGTCTCGCAGGCCTCGATGGCGGCCCAGCGGCGGCGCACGCTGTTGCGCAGCTGCTCGCCGCGTCCCCGGCCCGCCAGGTTCAGCGCCCCGACCGCCGCCTGGCTCATCGCCGCGCCGAGGCCGGGCTTCAGCACCACCGCCTCGCGCACAACCTTGAATCCGTTGCAGAAATATTTCTTGTAGTGCTCGCCCTCGAACCCGAAGTCGAAGGTGCGGTAGCCGTGCCCGGCCGCCAGCCGCATCGTGTCCATGCTCAGCAGGATGCCTGGCGAGCAGCGCGACAGGCTGGGCTCATAGCCCGGGAACCAGAAATGATACTGGTCGCCGGCGTGCAGCGAATATTCCACGGCCGTCAGCCGGTCCCCGGCCCACAGCCCGGCCATGGAGGCGCCGAAGCCTTCGCCGTCTTCCTTGAGCAGGGCATGCAGCAGGTCGGCGGTCCAGCCGCAGGCGAAGATGTCGTGACGACCCGTCCGCCGGTACTGGTCCCGCTTCAGATCGATCAGCCAGTCCAGCAGCGTCGGATCGCGCAGGTCGCGCTCGACCCGCAACGGCCCCAGCTCGGCCTCCATGCTGCGGCGGGCCCGCTCCTTGTCCTTGAAGAATTTGCCGTGGGTGGCCCGCCGCTCGGCGTACCAGCCGTCATAGCCGTCGTCGCCCAGTTCGACCTGGACCGTGCGCCGATCCTCGCCCAGGGCGGTCGGCCCGACCCAGGCGGTCAGGTTCAGCCGGGCCGCGCCCAGCGCCTCCGCGGCCTCCTCCAGCGACGGGGCCATGCCCGGACGGGCGATGACGCCGTGATAGTCGTTCATCGGCGCCGCCAACGGCTGCACCGCCCCGCCGCGCCGCTGATGCGGAAAGAAGCCGACGGTCCGGCCGCCGCGAGAGAACACCGCCACCGCCGCCCGGGGACTGACGCGCCCGGCGATCCGGGCGAACTCCGGCCGGAAATAGGGGCTGGCCAGCGCGGGATTGGCGGCCAGCATGGCGCGCCACTCCGCCCACTCCGCCTCGCCGAGCGCGTCGATCGCGACGATTTCCACCTTCAGCGGAGCCATGCAGCCGTCCTTCGGCGATCCGCCGTGGACCGCCCTTCCCGCCATCGTCTAACCCCGCGCCCGTTTCGGGCCGGTGTGCGTTCATGGTGAACGAAGTCTGTGCGGAGCCTCGGGGCCCGGCGGGCGTTGCCATTGGGAACCAGTCAACGGAGCCCTCATGTCCACACCCGGCCGACCTGACAATCGCGAAACCGAGACCGAGAACCAGCGTACGCCCGCCCACGATGGCGAGTCGCCCCGCCCTGCGACCGAGCCGAAAGGGTCGGAGGGTTCGTCCAACTCCGGCGACACCGCCACCGACCCGGCGACGGGCAAGCCCAATCCCTGACCACCGTCCCTTCTCGGAGTTGTGCTGGAACAGGCGCGCGGGTGAGGGATTGGGATCGGACCTCAACCGTCCGGAATCCCATGTCCTTTCGCCTTGTCCTCCCAGTCGCCATTTCGCTCGTCCTCACCGCCTGCGGGGCGCCGTCCCCGGATGACCGGCCCGACGCGCCGCCCGCGGTCGTTCTTCAGCCGCTGCTGACCGCCGAACAGATCGAGGCCGGCGTGCCCACGGTCGCGCCGCCCCCGCTGGAGGCCCCGGCCGAAGGCCAGCCCCCCGCCGCCTACGCCCCCGACGCCGGCATGGTGCGGCTGCAGATCCTGCTGGACCGGTCGCGCTTCTCGCCCGGCGTCATCGACGGCCTCGGCGGCGAGAACACCCGTCAGGCCATCGCCGCCTGGCGCAAGGCCAATGACCTCGCCGGGGACGGGACCGCCGACGCCGCCCTGCTGCAGGGCCTCGCCGCCGCCGATACGGGGCCGGTCATGACCCGATACACCTTGACCGCCGCCGACCTCGCCGGTCCGTTCAGCCCCGTGCCCGGCGACGACCTCGCCGCGACCGCCTGGGCCGGCACGCATTATTCCAGCGCCCTCGAACGCCTCGCCGAACGCTTCCACGTCACCGAAGCCCTGTTGCAGGGCCTGAACCCGGGCGTCGACTTCCGCCGCGCGGGCCAGACCCTCGTCGTGCCCGCCGTCAACGACACGCCCCTCGTCGGCGTGGCCCGTATCGTCATCGACAAGACCGAACGCTCGGCCCGCGCCTTTGACGAGGCGGGGTCGCTGCTGGCCTTCTATCCGGCCACTATCGGCTCCAGCGAACGCCCCGCGCCGTCAGGCACGGTGACGGTGACCGGCGTCGCCAATGAGCCGGACTACACCTATGACCCCGCCCGGGTCAGCTACGACCGGGGCGACGAACGGATCGTGGTCCCGGCAGGGCCCAACAACCCGGTCGGCACGGTCTGGATCGACCTGTCGCGCGACACCTACGGCATCCACGGCACGCCCGACCCGTCGAAGATCGGCAAGACGGCCTCCAACGGCTGCGTCCGCCTGACCAACTGGGACGCCGAACAGCTTGCGGCCGGGGTCAAGCCGGGGGTGGTGGTGCAGTTCATCTGATCGGCGCTGGGACGCACCGCGCACAGCAAAAACGGCCCCGGAGTTTCCTCCGGGGCCGTCTGCATTCAGATCGTCAGATGACCGAGTTTACTCGGTGATCTTGGACACCACGCCGGCGCCGACGGTGCGGCCGCCTTCGCGGATGGCGAAGCGCAGGCCCTGGTCCATGGCGATCGGGGTGATCAGCTCGACG
>CALRJO020000005.1:0-75595 GCA_943367565.1 Brevundimonas vancanneytii | reverse complement strand
TGATCGCCTCCGCCACCCGCCGCGGCCGCGGCCGCCGCCCGGTCGCCCCGCCGGTCGAACGCGCCTCGACCCTGCTCAACGATACGCCCGCCGCCATGCGCGACGAGAGTCAGGGTCCGGTCTATGGCATCGAGGACCTGTCGGCGGCCCGCGAGCTGCGCGAGTTGCTGTGCGAGCTCGAAGGCGCGGCCGACGCCTGGCTGGTCCCATCCGGCCTCGCCGCCGTCACCGTCCCCCTGACCGCGTTGGCGCGTCACGGCGACGAGGTCCTGACCACCGACGCCCTCTACGGCCCCAGCCGCCGCTTCCTCAGACGGCATCTGGGCGCGCGCGGGATCACCACGACCTTCCACGACCCGGGCGCCGCCACGGACGACATCCTCGCCGCCCTGACCGCCCGCACCCGCGTGCTGCTGATCGAATCCCCCGCCTCCCTGACCTTCGAAACGCTGGACGTCCCCGCCCTCGCCGCCGCCTGTCGCGCGCGGGGCGTGCTGACGGTGATGGACAACACCTGGGCCGCTGGCCTCTCCTTCCGGCCGCTGGCTCATGGCGTCGACGTCAGCGTCCAGGCCGTCACGAAATACGTCGCCGGCCATTCCGATCTGCTGATGGGCTCCATCGCCGTCGCCGACCGTGCCGTCGGCCGCCCCATCGCCGAGACGCTCGAGGATCTGGGCTGGCGGGTCTCGCCCGACGACGCCTGGCTGGCCCTGCGCGGCATCCGGACCATGCCCCTCCGCTACCAGGAACAGGCCCGGTCGGCCCTGATCGTCGCCGACTGGCTGGGCGCCCGGCCCGAGGTCGCCGATGTCCTCTATCCCGCCCTGCCCGGCTCGGTCGGCCATGACCTGTGGAAGCGCGACTACGCCGGCGCCGCCTCCATCTTCGGCGTCGTCATGCGGGGCGGCGACGAGGCCGCCGCCCACGCCCTGATGTCGGCGCTCGAACTGTTCGGCCTCGGCTATTCCTGGGGCGGGTTCGAGAGCCTGATCACCCACGAGACGGGCCAGCTGGCCGGCCGCAAGGCACCGCCGGCCCTGCCGGGCCAGTTGCTCCGCCTCCACGTCGGGCTCGAGGACCCGACCGACCTGATCGCCGACCTCGAGAGCGGACTGGCCGCCTGGCGCGCCGCGATCAGCTGACCGCGGAGGCCCCGCCGACCGGCAACCGCGTGACCACCCATCCGCCCAGCAGCGGCGCGGCGACGGCGGCGATCTGCATCCACAGCGGATGCGGGATCATCATGATGTTGGCGATGCCGCCGAGCACGATCAGCCCCGCGATGACCCACCCGGCCCAGTTCTTGCGCGACAGGCGCCGGGCCACCCAGCCGCCGGCCACGACAGCCGCGAACCAGCCGAACACCACCCAGGCCTTGGCCGCCAGCGACGCGGACGCCGCCATCTGTTTCAGGTCTTCGGGATCGGACGGATCGAGCCCGGCGGGCGGCGGCATCGCCGCATGGCCGGCCATCTCCAGCACCATCAACAACACGACCGCCGCCACCGCGCCGGCGATGATTCCCAGAATCGTTCTCAGCATTGGACGTCCCCTCCAGAACATGTCGAGGAACCTTAGCCGCTGACCGCCGATAGCGGAACCTGCGTGAAGCCGTGGCGCGCCCAGCAGGACTCGAACCTGCAACCGTCCGCTTAGAAGGCGGGTGCTCTATCCGGTTGAGCTATGGGCGCCCGATGGCTGTGGCGAGCGTTAGCCGCCCTGACCCCGCGGCTCAAGCAGCGAGCGCCCCAACCTTGCGGCTCAAGCAGCGAGCCGCCGCGCGGCGAGCGATAGCCGCCTTCTCGCCTAATGCGTCCAGGGCACCCTGCGGCCGGTGGCGAAATTGTCGGCATAGGCCTTGAGGATGACCGGCGTCTCCTGCGGCTCATGCAGACGGAACGGAATGCCGTGCCGCTCGGCATAGGCCACCGCCTCCTCAGCCGAATCGAAGCTCAGCCGCACCTGACCGTTCATGTCGCTGGAACTGGTCCAGCCCATCAGCGGGTCGATGGTCCGCGCCGAAGCCGGCTCGAACTCCAGCCGCCAGCCTCTCGACGAGGCCTTGCCGGACTGCATCGCGGTCTTGGCGGGGCGGTAGATGCGAGCGAGCATTTCTTCTCTCACAAACGACGTGGCTCAAGCAGCGAAGCGCCGCGCGCGTAGCGATAGCCACACCAGGCAAATGGTCGGAGTGAGAGGATTCGAACCTCCGACCCTCTGGTCCCAAACCAGATGCGCTACCAGGCTGCGCTACACTCCGGCGGCGGGATTTGACACACTCGACGCCGCGCCGCAACGCGCGGATGGGCTATTCGGCGAAGAAGGGGTGGCTGACCCTGTCGCCGGGCCGGGCCCCGATCTCGTCGGCGCGGCCGGCGCGCAGCTCAAGCACGCCGCTGGCGGGACCGTTCGAGGGAATGATGTCCTCGGAATAGGGCGTGGCGTTCTTCGCGATCGAGACAATCCGGCCGCGCGGGTCGATATAGATGATGTCCAGCGGGCTGGGCGTGTTGCGCATCCAGAAGCCGCGCTCGGCCACGTCGGGGAACTGGAACAGCATGCCCCGGTCGTCGGCCAGGGGCTCGCGCTCCATCAGGCCGCGCTGACGTTCGGCCTCGTCGTCGGCGATCTCGACCATGAAGCGGTGTTCGCCGGTCGAGGTGGTGACGGTCAGCGGCTCCAGCGGATCGCCCTTGGCGTCGCGCGGCGTTCCGGCGGCGCAGGCCCCCAGCAACAAAAGGCCGAACAGGAGGCCCGAAAGTCCAGGACGCTTCAACATCGCCAATCCACCCTCACTGGGGCGGATGGTTCATCCGCCCGGTCTGATTTCCGCGACCACCAGCCCCTTGGGGCCCTCCGCGAATCGCACCGCGACCGTTTCACCCGGCAGCAGGTCATCCAGCCCGCACCGGCGCAACGTCTCGACATGGACGAAGATATCCCCCGGTTCGCCTTCGCGCACCACGAAACCGTACCCCTTGGTGCGATTGAACCATTTGACGACCGCGGGCTCCAGCGGCTCGCCGGACATCGGGGCGGCGCCCTCGGCGTCCCGGGCCGTCTGTTTGAGGCCTTCATAGCCGGTGCGGCGCGGCGCGGCGGCCAGTTCGGGATCGCCCTCGCCGAGATCATGGACCTCGGTGACCTGCCAGCCCTTGGGCCGACGGGCGCATTCACAACTTATGGGCGCGCCTTCTGCCGCCGCGTCCCGGCCCGCGTCGCGCAGGCTCGAGACGTGCAGCAGCACATCCTTCATGTCGGTCAGACTCGGGTCATCCGGCACGATGAAACCGTACCCCTTGCCGGGATCGAACCATTTCACCCGGCCGGCGATCCGCACGGTCGCGACTGTCTCAACGCCCTCGTAGTCCGACACAGCCTTCCCCCAGCCCGCAACCGGTGCGGACAAGCTTGTTTAACACGGTTCTGTGAACCCCGGAAAAGCGAAAAACACTGGTTTCGCTGTCCGGGCGGCAGATTTCTTGCGCGGCCGTCCCGAGGGCGGACGAACAGGGGGTTCAGCCGCCTTCACCCGGACCGCCTGATTGTCGCTCGTCGGGCGGCTTCGACGTCAGGAAACGTAGGTATCTGGGGGCGCCGGATAGGGGTACTTCGCATCCGTGGGGCCCGCGGGGGCCATGGCGAGTTCAGACTGCGAGTCAAAACCGGAGGCCAAGACATGAGAGCCGTTCTGATCATTTCCTTGAGCGCCGTGGCGCTTTGCGGTTGCTTCCCCGCCTCGCCGGACGGGCGTCCCTGGTACGGAGAGAGCTATCATGGATCGCCCGAGCACCGCGCCCTTGAAGCGCGATACGCGGCCCAGCGGCGCGCCGCCGCCGAGCGGGACGGCCCACGGCTGGAGCGCGAACGCCGGATAGAAGCCCAGGTCTCGGCCTGTCAGGAGCAGAACATGCGGGCGCGTCACGCGGCCCAGCTGAACGGGCATCGCGAATATCGACATCGCGATTGCGATGCCCTGAGACGTCAATAGAAGGGGGACGGTGCACGGGCCCGTGAGGGCCTCGGCCCGAAACAGGCCGCTCGTCCGCGTGGCAGTCCCTAGGGGAATCGAACCCCTCTTTTCAGGTTGAAAACCTGACGTCCTAACCGATAGACGAAGGGACCGCTGCGCGAAGAGCGGGCGATATAGCCGTCGATTCCGGACGGTGCAACCCTTCTCCGCCCCATTTTCCCGTTGTGGCCGGGAGGTTACGCCATCCGCGGATCGGCGACGTCCTCGATCTCGAATTGCACGCCCTTGCGGCCGTTCCAGTCATCGGCCTTGAGCCGCCCGACCACGCTCAGCCCGCCCTGTCCGGACAACAGAGACTGACCGCCGGGCAGGTCGGCGCAGCGCCAGGCGATGGCCTTGACCGACGCTCCATCGGCCCCGACCAGCCGGCAGCGCACATGGCCGCCGTTCATGGCTGCGGCGTCACGCGCCTGGACATGCTCCAGGGCGAACAGCGGCTCGGGGTTGGCCGGGCCGAAGGGGGCCAGTTGCTCGAACTGTTCGAAAAGGGCCCGCGTCGCCGCGCCCGCGTCGATCAGGGCGTCGATCTCGACATGATCCAGCGCGTCGGCGGCCGCCTGTTCGCCGGCCATTCGCTCATTGAGGAAGTCACGCAGGCGGCCGATGTCATCGGCCTTGACCGTCAGCCCCGCCGCCATGGCGTGGCCGCCCCCGGCCATCAGCACGCCGCTCTCCCAGGCGGCCTGCACGGCCCGGCCCAGGTTCATGCCCGGCTGCGACCGGCCCGAGCCCTTGCCCACCCCGTTCACCGCATCGACGCCGATCACCACCACCGGCTTGCGCCAGCGTTCGCGCAACCGCCCGGCGACGATGCCGACCACGCCCGGATGCCATTCGGCGCCCTCGATCACCACCACCGCCGAGCCGTCGGCATGGGCGCCGGTCGCCTCGACCATGCGGGTGGCCTGATCCGTGACCTGCTTTTCAACCTCCCGCCGGGCGATGTTGAGGGCGTCCAGCTCCTGCGCCAGTTGGCGCGCCTCCTCCGGATCGTCGGTCGACAGCAACCGGGCCCCGAGGTCCGACTTGCCGATCCGCCCGCCGGCGTTGATGCGCGGCCCGAGGATGAAGCCGGCATGGTTCGACTTGGCCGGCCCCGGCTCGGCCCCCGCCGCCGCCAGCAGCGCCCGCAGCCCCGGATTGCCCCAGTCCGACATGACCCGCAGGCCGAGACTGGTCAGGGCCCGGTTGAAGCCCGTCAGGCCGGTGACGTCGCAGATCGCCCCCATGGCCGCCAGATCCAGCCACTGGCGGATGTCCGGCTCCTTCACATCCCCGAACATCCCCCGCCGTCGCGCCTCGCGGTTCAGCGCCGCCAGCAGCACGAACACCACCCCCGCGGCCGCCAGATTGCCCTGCCCCGAGTTGCAGCCGGGCCGGTTCGGATTGACCACGGCGGCGCAGACCGGCGGATGCTCGCGCATCATATGGTGGTCGATGACCACGACCTTCAGACCGATCGCCGCCGCATGCGCCACCGCCTCATTGGCTGCGGCGCCGCAGTCCACGGTGATGACAAGCTCGGCGCCCGAGGCCTTCAGCGTGTCGAAGGCCCGCGCGCTGGGGCCATAGCCTTCGGTGACCCGGTCGGGGACATAGATCGGCAACTCGGCGCCTATCGCCCGGAACCAGCGCACCAGCAGGGCCGCGCTCGAGGCGCCGTCCACGTCATAGTCGGCGAAGACATGGATCGACGCCTTCGCCTGAAGCGCATCAAGGATCGCCTCGGCCGCCGCATCCATGTCCATGAAACTGGACGGGTCGGGGAACAGGGCCTTCAGCGTCGGCGTCAGGAAGTCGGCGCCCTGATCGGCCCGCACCCCACGCGCCGCCAGAGCCCGCGCCAGCGGCTCTTCCAGATTGAGCGCCTGCATATGGGCGCGGATCAGCCCCGCCTCGGCGGGCCTCTGCCGCCATTCGCGCCCGGACAGGGAGCGGGACACGCCCAGAAACGCGGGAACGGTCCCCCCGTCCGCCATCAGAGCGGCCGGATCGTGCGGATGCGCTGCACCGTCCGGGTCGAGGAATCCATCACCAGCGTATGGGTCGAGACGAAGCCGTCGGCGACCTTGACCCCGTCCAGCATGGCCCCCTTGGTCACGCCCGTGGCGGCGAAGATGGCGTCCTTCGACACCAGTTCGTGCAGGTCGTATTTGCGGTCCAGATCGGTCACGCCGGTCTTGGCCGCCCGCGCCCGCTCGTCGTCATTGCGGAAGATCAGCCGGCCCTGGAAATGGCCGCCGACGCATTTCAGCGCCGCCGCCGCCAGCACGCCTTCCGGCGCCCCGCCCGAGCCCAGATACAGGTCGATGCCCGTCTCCGGCTCGGCGGTATGGATCACCCCGGCCACATCGCCGTCGGTGATCAGCAGCACCCGGGCGCCGACCTCGCGCAGGGCGGCGATCAGCTCGGCGTGGCGCGGCCGGTCCATGACGCAGACGGTGATCTCGTCCGGCCGCACCCCCTTGGCCGAGGCCAGCGAGCGGACGTTGTCCTGGGGCTTCATGTCCAGATCGACCGTGCCCGGCGCGAAGCCCGGCCCGATGGCGATCTTGTCCATATAGGTGTCGGGCGCGTGCAGCATGCCGCCGCCGGGCGACATGGCCAGCACGGCCAGGGCGTTGGCCATGGCCTTGGCCGTCAGGGTGGTGCCTTCCAGCGGGTCCAGGGCGATGTCGATGGCCGGGCCTTTGCCGGTCCCGACCTTCTCGCCGATGTACAGCATCGGCGCCTCGTCGCGCTCGCCCTCGCCGATGACGATCTTGCCGTCGATGTCGAGCGCGTTGAGGGCCGTGCGCATGGCGTCGACGGCCACCTGGTCGGCGGCCTTCTCATTGCCCCGCCCGATCAGGGTGTGGGCGGCGATGGCGGCCATCTCGGTCACATGGGCTGCGTCCGCCGCCAGGGTCGAGGCATAGGGGGCCGGTTTGGCCATGAGGTGTCTCCTGAGACGATGATCCCCGGATTCTGGCGTCCGGGCGAGGATTGGATTGGGGTCAGCGGCGATCGACGGGCGGCGGCGCGCGGCCCCGCTCGCGCGTGCGCCGCACGAAGTCTTCGATTTCGGCCAGGGTTTCCGCCGTCACCGGCGCCACCGGGACGGAGTCGATCCGGGCCTGCACCCCGGCCGCGAACACCTCGGGATCGTCGGTGATCTGCCAGTCGATCCGCGAAACCTCCCCGGCCAGCGCCCCGCCGGTGACCCGCAGCGTATTGACCTGGGCGGCGATCGCGACAGGCACGGGCAGCGGCTCGGTCGATCTCGGGAAGTCGGTCCAGCCCGGGTATTCGCGGTTCGCGTCGACCAGGGCCTGAACGCGCGGCGCGACCGGCGAACGGGCGTCGGTGACCGGATCGAACGATCCCACGCAGGCCGCCAGACCTCCCCCCGCGACGATCACGGTCAGGGCCGATGCAATTTTCCGGATCGACGCGTTCATTTCAGGGGCGGTCATATGCCATGATCGCGACAGGCGGAAGGGCGCGCGCGGCGCCTGCGACCGTTCCTGACGACATCCGGAGCTCTCCATGGCCAAGCGCCCCAGCCCGCCGACCGCCGACGCGCCGCCCCGCGCGCCGCGCAAATCCGGCAGACCCACGTCGGCCAAGCCGCCCCGCCCTCGCGCCGTCAAGGTCGATGTCGCCCCGGAACCGACGCCCGCGCCACCGCCTCCGCCGCCCCCCGAAGCTGAGGCCCCCGCCGCCGACGCCTTCGCCTTCCCCGGCGCGGACCAGCGGCAGATGCTGGAAGCCCTGTCGATGAACCTGGCCAAGGCGGCCATGACGGCCCAGTCGGCCATCGCCGAGGCGGCCCTGTCGCAGGCTGACCGCCCCGCCGCCCTGTCGCCCGATCCGTTCAACGTCGGTCCGGCCATGAACTCGGTCATGACCAGCCTCGCCTCGCGCCCCGACAAACTGTTCGCCGCCCAGGCCGATCTGTTCAACCGCTACATGGACCTGTGGGCCTCCACGACCCGCCGCGCCGCCGGCGACGAGACCCCGACCACGCCGTCGAAGGACAAGCGCTTCAAGGATCCGGCCTGGTCAGAAAACCCGGCCTTCGACGTCATGCGCCAGTCCTATCTGGTCACCTCGGACTGGATGAACGGCCTGGTGTCCAGCGTCGAGGACGTCGATCCCCTGACCAAGCGCCGGGCGGAATTCTTCACCAAGCTCCTGACCGACGCCTTCTCCCCCTCCAACTTCCTCGCCTCCAACCCGGTCGCCCTCAAGGCGCTCGCCGAGTCGAATGGCGAATCGCTGGTCAAGGGGATGCAGAATTTCGCCGCCGACATGGAGCGCGGCGCCGGCAAGCTGAAGATCAGCCAGGCCGACTACGGCAAATTCGTCGTCGGCGAGAACGTCGCCACGGCTCCGGGGCAGGTGGTCTGGCGCGACGAACTGTTCGAACTGATCCAGTTCGATCCCGCCACCGACAAGCAGCGCGCCATCCCCCTGCTGATCTTCCCGCCGTGGATCAACAAATTCTATATCCTGGACCTGCAGCCCGAGAATTCGATGATCCGCTGGCTGTCCAGCCAGGGCTTCACCGTCTTCGTCTGTTCCTGGGTCAATCCCGACGTCGACAAGGCCGGCTTCGGCTTCGACGACTATCTGGAAAAGGGCATCTACCGCGCCGTTGAAAAAGCGCTGGAGCAGTCGAAATCCGACCACATCAACACCGTCGGCTACTGCATCGGCGGCACCCTGATGGGGGCGGCCCTGGCCCACATGGCCGCGAAGAAGGACGACCGCGTCACCGCCAACACCTTCTTCGCCGCCCAGCACGACTTCGCCGAGGCTGGCGACCTGCTGCTGTTCACCGACGAACACTGGCTCAATGAGGTCGAGCAGCAGATGGACGCCGCCGGGGGCGTCCTGCCCGGCGCGGCCATGGCCGAGACCTTCAACGCCCTGCGCGCCAACGACCTGATCTGGTCGTTCTTCGTCAGCAACTATCTGATGGGCAAGTCCCCGCCCGCCTTCGACCTGCTGTTCTGGAACGCCGACCAGACCCGCATGCCGAAGAAGCTGCACATGGACTACCTCCGCTCCATGTACGGCCAGAACCGCCTCGCCCGGGGCGAGTTCACCATCGGCGGGGTCAAGGTCGACCTGTCGAAGGTAACCATCCCCCTCTATTTCCAGGCCAGCCGCGAGGATCACATCGCGCCGATGAATTCGGTCTACCGCTCGGCCCGCGCCTTCTCGGGCGCCGACGTCACCCTGACCCTGGCCGGCTCGGGCCATATCGCCGGGGTGGTCAATCCGCCGTCGGCGAAGAAATACCAGCACTGGACCAACCCCGCCCTGCCCGCCACCCTCGGCGAATGGCAGGCGAAGGCCGAGGAGCATCCCGGCAGCTGGTGGGAGCACTGGGCCGCCTGGCTGCATGAGAAGTCCGGCGACTGGGTCCCCGCCCGCGACCCCAATAAAGGCCCACTTTCACCCATAGAACCGGCTCCGGGCTCCTATGTGAAAGTGAAGTCTTGAGGCGTTTCGAACCCAACCTGCTGCTGGCCGTCACCACCGGCTTCGCCCTGGTTCTCGTCACCTTGACCGCCAGCGTCTATGGCGCCGGCGAGCCCCTGAGGAACCTGCTGCTGGCGGTGATCTGCTCCGTCGGCTTCGTCCTGCTCAACCCGGTCCTGATGCGGATGATGAAGCGGCCGCCCGGCCCGCCGATGATCCATGCCGAAAGCCCCGGCACGGCGGCCTGGGCGGCCGTCTTCCCAATGGTGGTGATCCTGTGCGCCGCCATCCCGGTCTTTCGGCCCGGCCCCGACTACGGCCTGCTGATCATCATCGCCGCCGTCTGGTTCGGCGTCACGCTCGAGTCCGCCCTCAAGGCGCGGCGCGGCAGTCGCTAGACGGCGGGTGTGACAGCGGGCGTCCCACTGCTAGGCTTCCGTCCATGACCCGTCCGCACACTCTCCTCGCCGCCGTCGTCCTGTCGCTCGCCCTCGTCGCCCCGGCCGTCGCCCAGCAACCGACGCCCGAGAACAATCCGGCCGCCGTCCTGTTCTGGGCGCCCGCGGATCGCGAACGCGCCTTCCGCACGATGGAGACCATCATGCCGCACGCGCCGGTCACGCGTGGCGAGACGCCGGTGCGGCCCCTGCCGCCGGGCGACCCGATCACGTTCGATCCCTCGCCCTATATGGAGGCGCAACGGGTCGCCGGCCTGCTGGTCATCCAGGACGGACGGATCCGGCTGGAACGCTACGGCCTCGGCATCGGCGAGCGCGACCACTGGGTCTCCTTCTCCATGACCAAGAGCCTGACCTCGACCTTGGTCGGCACGGCGCTGAAGAGCGGCGCCATCGGCTCGCTGGAGGATCCGGTCACCCGCTATCTGCCGGCCCTCGCGGGCGGGGGCTACGACGGCGTCACCGTGCGCCAGCTGCTGACGATGACCTCCGGCGTGCGCTGGAACGAGGACTATTTCGACCCCAATTCCGACGTCTCTCGCTTCCTGCAGGACCCGGCCCGTCCCGGCGAGGACGCGGTGGTCGCCTATATGGGCCGCCTGCCGCGCGCCGCCGAGCCCGGGACGCGCTGGAACTATTCGACCGGTGAGACCAACCTCGTCGGATCGCTGATCGCCGCCGCCGAGGGCAAGCCGCTGGCCGACCTGCTGTCGGAGCGGATCTGGTCGCGCGCCGGCATGGAGGCCGACGCCTTCTGGGCGCTGGACCAGGGCGGTCGCGAGATGGGCGGCTGCTGCGTCTCGGCGACCCTGCGCGACTGGGGCCGCATCGGCCTGATGGCGCTGGAGGATGGCCGACTGGGCGGTGAGCGCATCGTGCCGGACGACTGGTTCGCCCAGGCCGTCGTCAAACAGGCCGTGACCGGAGACCCGGGCGAGGGCTACGGCTTCCAGTGGTGGACCCAGGACGACGGCGTCTATGCCGCCTACGGCATCTTCGGCCAGGCCATCCGCGTCGATCCGGAGCGCCGGCTGGTCATCGTCCTGCTGTCCGCCTGGCCCCGGGCCGTCGGCCGGTCACACAGGACCGCCCGGGAGGCCTTCTTCCGGCAGGTGGTCGAGGCCGTCGACGCCGCCCCGCAGCGCTGAAGCCCTCAGGCCGGCTGAAATTTCAGCGCCACGCCGTTGTTGCAATAGCGTTTTCCGGTCGGTCGCGGCCCATCCATGAACAGATGCCCCTGATGTCCCAGGCAACGGGCGCAGTGATATTCCGTGCGCGGAATGCCGATGGCGAAGTCGGTCTTGGTCCCGATATTGGCGGCGATCACGTCGTAGAAGCTGGGCCAGCCCGTGCCCGAGTCGTATTTCCACTGCGACCGGAACAGCGGCAGGTCGCAGCCCCGGCAGACAAAGGTCCCACGCCGGTTCTCATTATTCAGCGGACTGCTGCCCGGCCGCTCGGTCGCCTCACGCCGCAGCACGTCATAGGCCGCCCGCGGCAGCCGCTCGCGCCACTGGGCGTCGGTCAGCCGCCGGAACGGCGAGTTGGCGTACTGGGCCACGGAGGCGTCGGCGCTCTCCGAAGAGCAGGCCGACACGGCGAGGGCCCCGGCGGTGGTCAACAGGGCGCGGCGGGAGAGCTGGGTCATGGCTGGATATACGTCGGCGCCGGGGCGGAGGTTTCAAGCAGGAGCACACACATAATTCCGCTCATCCCGGCGAAAGCCGGGACCCAGTTCTGTCCAGCTTGACGCCGGCGTTTCCGGTTAGCGACCGGGAGATCACCGGAGGCGCCCCATCACCCAAAGCACTGGGTCCCGGCTTTCTCCGGGATGAGCGGATTATTGAAGACCGATACCCTCATCCAGCCCCAGCATCAGGTTCAGGTTCTGCACCGCCGCCCCCGACGCCCCCTTGCCGAGGTTGTCCAGCAGGGCGACCAGCCTCGCCTGCTCTCCCGCCCGGTCGCCGAACACATGCAGCCGCATCCGGTTGGTCCCGTTCAGCCCCTCCGGATCGATCCCGGTCATGGCCTCGGTCTCCTCCAGCTCCGCCACCTCGACGAACCGGCAGCCCGCATAGGCCTCGGCCAGCGCCCCGTGCACCACCTCCACCGACGGCGACGACGGCAGGGCCGCCAACTGCAGCGGAACCTCGACCAGCATCCCCTGCCGGTACGCCCCCACCGCCGGCGCGAACAGCACCGGCCGCTCCAGCCCGGTGTGCAGCGTCATCTCCGGTACATGTTTGTGCTTCAGCGACAGGCCATAGGCGCGGAACGCCCCGGCCCCGCCCGCTTCGAACTCGGCGATCATGGCCTTGCCGCCGCCCGAATATCCCGACACCGCATTGACCGTCACCGGCCAGCCCGCCGGAATGATCCCCGCCGACACCAGCGGCCGCACCAGGCCGATGAACCCCGTCGGATAGCAGCCGGGGTTCGACACCCGCGTCGCTCCCGCGATCTTCTCCGCCTGCCCCGCCGCCATCTCGGCGAACCCATAGGTCCAGGCCGGATCGACCCGATAGGCCGTCGAGGCGTCGATCACCCGCACCTTGGGGTTGTCGATCATCGCCACGGCTTCCCTCGCCGCTTCGTCGGGCAGGCACAGGATCACCGCGTCGGCCCCGTTCAGCGCCTCGCGCCGGGCGTCGAGGTCGCGCCGGCGGTCGCCCAAGGCGATGATCTCGAGGTCAGAGCGCGCTTCCAGACGCCGCAGCACGTCCAGCCCGGTGGTGCCCGCCTCGCCGTCGATGAAAACCGTATGCATCATTCCAACTCCGTCCCCTCTCCCATTGGGAGAGGGCTTGAGCGCGCGAGAGCGAAGCGATCGCCCTTGCGCGAAAGGGTGTGGGTCGTCTGTGTCAGTCGGCGAAAGCCGCTTCGCCGACTGAGCCACGGCTTACGCCGACTGCCGCAGCCGACCCTCATCCGGCCCTTCGGGCCACCTTCTCCCATCGGGAGAAGGACAGGATTGTGGCCTCGCCGTCGATGAAGATGGCGTGGGTCATGTCGACTCAAAAATAGAAGCCGAGCCGGGAGTCTTTCGGCCCAAGAACTGCTCCGGCCTCTGTCCGGGCCAAATCAGAATGAACGACCAGCCGTTGACCGCCAGCAAATGTCAGCGTCATCAGCAGGCCATCAGCCTCCACCTGCTGGAGCGGCTTTTCCAGCAATCCATGGAAGGTGATCGGCTGTCCTTCAAACCATTCCCGGTCATGAACAGTCTCGTGACCCTCCTCGTCGGTGTAGGTGACAAGCGCGCCCGCTTCGACACGACATCCGTTCTCGAATGCGAAAATCACAGCCGAACAGTTGATCGTGATCTGGTTGATCCAAGCCTCTCCATCCAAGAGGAACTGAATCTGATCACTCGGTGGGAATGGCGTCATCGTTCGCTCCAAAGAAAAAGGGCGCTCCGGTTTCCCGAAGCGCCCCGTTCCAAACCGTCTTGAAACGGCCTAGCGCTTCGAGAACTGGAACGACTTGCGGGCCTTGGCCCGGCCGTACTTCTTGCGCTCGACGACGCGGCTGTCGCGGGTCAGGAAGCCGTGCGGCTTCAGGACCGGGCGCAGCGCCGGCTCATAGTGGGTCAGGGCGTGCGAGATGCCGTGGCGGATGGCGCCGGCCTGGCCCGACAGGCCCGAGCCCTGCACGGTGCAGTCGACGTCGAACTGGGTCAGGCGGTCGGTCACTTCCAGCGGCTGGGCGATCATCATGCGCAGGATTTCGCGGGCGAAATACTGCATCTGATCCTTGCCGTTGATGGTGATCTTGCCCGAGCCGGGCTTGATCCACACGCGGGCGATCGCGTTCTTGCGCTTGCCGGTCGAATAGGCGCGGCCCTGGGCGTCCAGCTTCTGGACGTAGACGGGGTGCTCTTCGCCCGCGCCTACGGTGCCCATGCCACGCAGGGCGTCGAAGCCGGTGGCGGCGGGAGCGGCGGGGGCGTCGTTCTCGACGACGGGCGTTTCAGCAGTCACGTCGGTCATGCTCAGACGCTCCGGGTGTTCTTGGAGTTGGCCGACTTGAAGTCGATCGTTTCCGGCTGTTGGGCTTCGTGGGTGTGGGCGGGGCCGGAGAACAGGCGCAGGTGCGTCATCTGCAGGCGGGCCAGAGGGCTCTCCTTGGGCAGCATGCGCTCGACGGCCTTCTCGAGCACGCGCTCGGGGAAGCGGCCGTTCAGGACCTTCTCGGGGGTGGTCTGCTTGACGCCGCCCGGGTGGCCGGTGTGGCGGTAGTAGATCTTGTCGGTGATCTTCTTGCCGGTGAACACCACCTTGTCGACGTTGGTGACGACGACATAGTCGCCGCAATCGACGTGCGGGGTGTAGTCGCCGCGGTGCTTGCCGCGCAGACGATTGGCGATGAAGGTCGCGAGACGGCCCACCACGACGCCTTCGGCGTCGATATGGATCCATTTCTTCGTGACCTCGGCCGGCTTCAGCGAAGCCGTGGTGCTCTTCAGCATTTCAAGGGTCCTGGGAGACGAACGATTGCCCCTCCCCATGACGGGAACGAGCGGAAGGCGCGCTGATAGAGGACGGGGGGCGCGGGGTCAAGGCGGTGCGGATGCAGCCATTGCACCTATCACATGGAAATATAACACTTATTCTATAACGGTATTAAAATACCGCATCACTTCCCGCAACGCCAGTCCGTTTCGATCGAAGGAACACATGACGAGGCCCCTCCCTCGCGCTAAACCGCCGCCAACCCCACAGGAGCCCCGCCCATGACCGTCGCCGCCCGTCTCGCCGAACTCGGCATCTCCCTGCCGGAACCCGCCCGGGCCGTCGCCAACTATGTGCCGTACGTCCAGACCGGCAACCTGGTCCACATCTCGGGCCAGCTGTCGAACGACGCCTCGGGCGGGATCAAGGGCACGGTCGGCGCCGACGTGACGCCGGAACAGGCGAAGGACGCGGCCCGCATGTGCGGCGTCAACCTGCTGGCCCAGATCTCGGCGGCCTGCGACGGCGACCTCGAACGCGTCGTCCGCGTCGTCAAACTGGGCGGCTTCGTCCAGGCCGCCGGCGATTTCGAGGCCATTCCCGCCGTCATCAACGGCTGTTCCGACCTGATGGTCGAGGTCTTCGGCGACAAGGGCCGCCACGCCCGCTCGGCCGTCGGCGTCTACAAACTGCCGCTCGGCTTCGCCGTCGAGGTGGACGCCATCGTGGAAATTCGCTGATCCAGCCGATTACACACATAATCCGCTCATCCCGGCGAAAGCCGGGCCCCAGTCCTGTCCAGCTTGACGCCGGCGGTTCGGGAGTGGCGGCTATTCGCAACGGGACATGCCGTCCGCCCAAAGAACTGGGTCCCGGCTTTCGCCGGGATGAGCGGAATTGAGTTATCAGATCCAGGTCCACAACACGGTCGCCGACATAGGCCGCCCCGCCTGGGACGCCTGCGCCGCCCCCACCGGCGACCCCTTCCTCAGCTTCGACTTCCTCGACGCCTGCGAAGCCTCCGGCAGCGCCGTCCCGCAGCAGGGCTGGGCCGGTCGCCACCTCTCCCTGCGAAACGGAACCGGCCAAATCCTCGGCGTCATGCCCCTCTGGCTCAAGGGCCACAGCCAGGGCGAATACGTCTTCGACCACGGCTGGGCGGACGCATACGAGCGCGCCGGCGGCCGCTACTATCCCAAACTGCTGGCCGCCGTCCCCTTCACCCCGGTCACCGGCCCCCGCTTCCTCGCCCATCCCGACGCCGACGCCGCCACGGTCCGGCAGGCCCTGCTGCAGGGCGCGATCACCCTGACCGAACGGCTCGGCGTCTCCTCCCTGCACATCAACTTTCCGACCCAAGACGAGTGGGCCGCCATGGGCGAGGCCGGCCTGCTGCAACGTCAGGACATGCAGTACGTCTGGCGCAACGACGGCTATGCGACCTTCGACGGCTTCCTCGCCGCCCTCTCCTCCAGCCGCCGCAAGACCATCCGCCGCGAGCGCCGCGAGGCCCGGGCCGGCCTCGACATCCGCGTCCTGACGGGCGCCGACATCACCAACGCCCACTGGGACGCCTTCTTCGGCTTCTACATGGACACGGGCGCCCGCAAATGGGGCCGGCCCTATCTGACGCGCGACTTCTTCACCCGCCTCGGCGCCACCATGGCCGACCGCATCGCCCTGGTCATGGCCTTCCGCGACGATGTCGCCATCGCCGGCGCCCTCAACCTGATCGGCCGCGACGCCCTGTACGGCCGCCAGTGGGGCGCGCTGGAGGACGTCCCCTTCCTCCATTTCGAGCTCTGCTACTACCAGGCCATCGAATTCGCGATTTCGCGCGGCCTGTCGCGCGTCGAGGCGGGGGCGCAGGGCGAACACAAGATCGCCCGCGGCTACCTGCCCTCCCCCGTCTACTCGGCCCATTTCATCGCCGACCCGGCCCTGCGCGAGCCGGTCGCCCGCTATCTCGAAGGCGAACGCCCGGCGGTCGCGGCCGAGATCGCGGTCATGACCGACGAACTGTCGCCGTTCCGGAAGGGCGGCTGACGCCTCAGTCCGCGCGCCTGGGTCCGTCCCCGATGAACCAGCCGGCGATCCAGCTGACGATGCCGGTCACGATGGCCGCGCCGATGCCGGCCCACAGCCCGTCCACCACGAACCCGCCCAGCAGCATGGCCACCAGACCGATCACCGCCGCGTTCACCACCAGCAGGAACAGGCCGAAGGTGATGACCGTCAGCGGAAACGTCAGCACCGTCAGGATCGGCCGCACGATGGCGTTGGCCACGCCCAGCAACACCGCCGCCAGCAGCAGCGAGGGCGTATCGGTGAATCCGACTCCCGGCACGACCTGCGCCGCCAGCCACAGGGCCAGGCAGGTGACCAGGAACTGGACAATGAAACGAAGCATGGCTCTCTCCCGACTCGAGCGTCACAATAACGCGAAACGGCGCGCCGGGCTCCCCGTTTCCGCCGCCGGTTGCTAGGATGCCGCCGACCCACGGAGCCCGCGATGAGCCTTCACCACGTCTACGATCCCGACAACATCTTCGCCAGGATCCTGCGCGGCGAAATCCCGGCGGTGAAGGTCTGGGAGGACGACCACGTCCTGGCCTTCATGGACGTCTTTCCCCAGTCCGAGGGCCACGTCCTCGTCATCTCGAAAACCTCGACCGCCACTTCCCTGCTGGAGATCGAGCCCGAGATCCTCGCCCGTCTGATCGCCGCCGTCCAGCGCACCGCCCGCGCCGTGGAGAAATCCCTGTCGCCCGACGGCTTCCAGATCCTCCAGTACAACGGCGACGCCGGCGGACAGACGGTCTTCCACCTGCATTTCCATATCGTCCCGCGCTGGGCCGACCGGCCCATGAAGGGCCATGGCCACGCCCCGATGGCCGACGCCGCCATCCTGCGCGCCCTCGCCGACCGGATCGCCGCCGCGCTCGACTGATCGCCGTTCATTGACCACTCGCCTGTCAGGCGTAAGCATCGCCCGACGGTGGGTCTCCGCCGGCCTTGGGAGGGGCAGAACATGACAGCGAAATTGAACTGGCTTGGCATTGTCGTGGCGACGGTGGTCGCCTTCTTCATCGGCTTTCTCTGGTACGGCCTGGTCTTCGCGGAACAGTGGATGGCCCTCACCGGCGTCACTGACGAGAGCGGCGGCGATCCGATGTGGATGATGCTCGGTCTGGTCCAGACCTTCGTCACCATGGTCGGCCTCGGCTGGTTCATCGCCCGTGACGGCGCCGCGGGCTGGATGGGGGGCCTGAAGATCGGCCTCGTCGCCGGCGTCGCCTTCGCCCTGATGACCTCGGCCTATGGCTTCATCTACCAGACCTCGCCGATGGGCCTGCTGCCCATCGACTGGAGCCATCTGCTGGTCGTCTACGCCGTCGGCGGCGCGATCATCGGCGGGCTGCGCATGAAGCCGAAAGCCTGACACGACCTTGAAGCGGGGGCGGTTTCCCGTGCATCGTGCCGGTCATGGCGCTTCTGTACGGCGATCCCGCCCCCACCTTCGCAGCCGCGGGAACGAGAAACCCCCGTTACGTCTTCGATGCGGCGGCGGGCAGGTATCTGCTGCTGGCCATCGTTCCGGCCGGTCCGGCCGTGGCCCGGGCCGTCGCCATGATCGAACGCCGGCGCCCGGCCTTCGATGACGCCCACGCCAGCGCCTTTGTGCTCATCGTCGGCAAGGACCGGAACCGCAGGAAGCGCGAGGACAGCCTCCCCGGTCTGCGCTTCCTGTTCGACGAGGACGGCGCGGTCGCGGCCCTCTTCGACGCCGCCGAGGCCGAGCGATGGTGTCTCATCGACCCCGCCCTGCACATCATGGCGATGGTCGCCGCGGACCAGGCCGCCGCGCTGGTGGACCGGGTCGCCGCCCTGCCCCCGCCCGGCCGCCACGGCGGACCCGAAGGCTCCGCGCCGGTGCTGCTCACGCCGCGCATCTTCGAACCGGCCTTCTGCGAACAGCTGATCGCCCTCTACCGCGAGATCGGGGGGCAGCCCTCCGGCTTCATGCGCGAGGTGGACGGCGTCACCACCCTGATGACGGACGACAATCACAAGCGCCGCTCGGACGTGATCATCGAGGACGAGACGCTGCAGAAACAGGTCGTCTCCCGGTTGAGCCGCCGCCTGCTGCCGCAGATCCAGAAGGCTTTCAGCTTCAAGGCCACGCGGATCGAACGCTATCTGGTCGCCCGCTACGACGCCGAAACCGGCGGCTTTTTCAGACCGCACCGCGACAACACCACCAAGGGCACGGCCCACCGCCGGTTCGCGGTCTCGATCAATCTGAACGCCGACTATGAGGGCGGCGACCTGCGGTTCCCGGAATTCGGTTCACGCACATACCGCCCGCCGCCGGGCGGCGCCGTGGTCTTCTCCTGCTCGATCCTGCACGAGGCCACCGCGGTCACCCGGGGCGAGCGGTTCGCCTTCCTGCCCTTCCTCTATGACGAGGCGGCGGCGCGGATCCGCGAGGCCAATCTGAAATTCCTCGACCCGGCCCTGACGCCCTAATCAGCCCGGAACTGCAGCTCCGCCAGGCGGGCGTACAGGCCGCCCTCGGCCATCAGCGACTGGTGCGTGCCCTCCTGCACCACCCGGCCGTCCTCCATCACCACGATCCGGTCGGCCCGCAGCACCGTGGCCAACCGGTGGGCGATGACGATGGTGGTCCGGCCCTGCATGGCCTGATCCAGCGCCGCCTGCACCAGCCGCTCGTTCTCGGCGTCCAGCGCCGATGTCGCTTCGTCCAGAAGCAGGACCGGCGCATCCCGAACCAGGGCCCGGGCGATCGCCATCCGCTGACGCTGGCCGCCCGACAGACTCTTGCCGCGCTCGCCCAGCGGCGTGTCGAACCCTTCGGGCAGGGCTTCGACAAAGCCCAGCGCCTGGGCCTCCTCGGCGGCGGCGCGCACCTCTTCGTCGGAGGCGGCGTCGCGCCCGAAACGGATGTTCTCGCTGGCGGAGCCCGAGAACAGCGGCGCCTCCTGCGACACCCAGGCGAACCGGCCGCGCACCGCCACGGGATCGGCGGCGCGCACATCCACCCCATCGACCGAGACGACGCCGGCCTGCGGATCGTAGAAGCGCAACAGCAGGCGGAAGACCGTGCTCTTGCCCGCGCCCGACGGTCCTACCAGGGCCACCGTCTCGCCCGGCCGCACGGTCAGGGAAAAGCCCTTCAACGCCGGCAGGTCCGGCCTTCCCGGATAGGAGAACCGCACAGCCGACATCGACACCTCGCCCGTCGGCGGCTCGGGCAGGACCACGGGCGTCTCCGGCGGACGGATCGCCGCCTCGGCGCGCATCAGCTCGTCGATCCGCTCCATGGCCCCGGCCGCCTTTTGCACATCGCCCCAGCTCTCGCCGAGGGCCCCGACCGCGCCGGCCACGAACACCGCCAGCAGCACGAACTGAAGCAGGGCGCCCGGGCTCATCCGTCCGGCGATCACATCCTGCGCGCCCAGCCACAGCACCAGGGTCACCCCGCCGAACATCACGATGATGATCATGGCGGTCATCAGGGCCCGCGCCTTCATCCGCACCAGCGAGACGCCGAACGCGGCCTCGACCGCCGCGCCGAACCGCTCGATGGCGCTGGCCTCCCGGCCGAACGCCTGCACCGTCTCGATGGCGTCGACGCTCTCGCCGGCGAAGCCCACGGCGTTCGCGAACCGGTCCTGGGAGGCGACCGTCAGCTTGCGCACCGTGCGGCCGAACAGGAAGATCGGCCCCAGCAACAGCGGCACCACCAGCAGCACCAGTCCCGTCAGCTTCGGACTCACCACGAACAGGAGGATCGTCCCGCCGATCAGGGTCAGGAAATTCCGCAGGGCGAACGAAACCGAGGTCGTCAGCAGGGTCTCGACCAGGGCGATGTCCGTGGTCAGGCGCGACAGGACCTCGCCGGTTCGCATCGAGGCGTAAAAGGCCGGGTCCAGCGTCAGGATGCGCCCGAACAGCCCCTTGCGCAGGTCGGCGATGACCCGTTCCCCGGTCTTGGTGACGAAATAATAGCGGACGGCCGTCGCCAATCCGAGAAACAGGGCGTTGGCTCCCAGCAACAGGAACCACAGGTTCAGCTGCGCCCCGCCGTTCTCGAAGCCGTTGTCGATGGCGCCCCGGGCCGCGGCCGTCAGCGCCAGCGAGGCCGCCGTGGACAGGATCAGCCAGACGCCGGCCATGGCCATATGGCCCTTGTGCCGCAGCGCATAGGGCAGCAGCCGCCCCAACGGCCGGACATCGCGACGGCGCTCGCGGCGTTGACCGGCCTCGCCCATCTGTTCGGCCAGCAAGGCTCCGGCGCCCGGACGCCCCCGGAGGTCGGCGGCGACGGCGTCGGAATGGGCGGGTGCATCGGTCATGGCGCGCGCCTCTTGCCCCGGAACGGCCCCCGGTGTAAACGCCGCCGCTCATTCCCGCCGTCCTTCGGCGGGTTTCTCATTTTCGCGCTCCGACGGTCGGCATCGTCATCGCGCAGAGACCGGACCAGGACCATGAAGGCGGATACGCATCCCGACTACCACTTCATCACCGTGACGATGACCGATGGTACGACCTATCAGACGCGCTCGACCTACCAGAAGGAAGGCGCCGTCCTGAACCTGGACATCGATCCGCTGACGCACCCGGCCTGGACCGGCGGCAACCAGCACCTGCTGGACCGCGGCGGCCGCGTTTCGCGCTTCAACAACAAATTCGCCGGCTTCATCAAGAAGTAGGCCGATCCCGCGGGCCGGGCTTTCGGGCCACACCCGCCGGCAAGATGACGGAAAGGCGTCGGTCCCATGGACCGGCGCCTTTCTGTTTGCCCGGAACGCCGATAACATGCCGGCGTTGGCTTCGGGGGCGTGGACGTGGGGTCCCGTGTCGAAGCGGGCGAAGAGACCTTGACGATGAATCGACGGCAACTGGGACTTGGCGCGGCCGTATCGGCCTTCGGGTCGGCCATCGGCCTGACGGCCCGGGCCCAGACACGCGACCCCGGCGCTGTCGCCTTCTATGACAGTTTCAACGACCAGCTCGCCCGGCTGCCCGCGACGATCCAGCCCGATGTCCGCGCCTTCTATGAGCTCAACGGCTGGCGCCCCGTCTGGACGCCGGAGCGTCTGCGGGCGCTCCAGACCGCCGCCGGTCGGGCCGAGCGCCACGGCCTGTCGCCGACCGACTATTTCGACTTCGACGCCCTCGCCGCATCGGACGCCGCCGAGATGCGCACCACCGCGGCCGCCATGGGTTATGGCCGCGTGCTCGCCGAAGGTCGGGTCCGGCCCGAGACCGTCGAGGACCTGTGGGAGATGCAGAAGAACCGCGTCGACCTGCCCTTCGGACTGAACGACGCCCTCGCCCAGAACCGGCTCGTCGACTGGTTCGAGAGCCTGCCTCCGACCGACATCGGCTATTCCAACCTGTCCGCCGGCTATATCCATTATCGCCGCCTGATCCGCGACGGCGGCTGGCCGGCCTTCCGTCAGGGCCCGACCATCGAGCCCGGGATGAGCGACGCCCGAATTCCCGCGCTGATCCAGCGACTCGTGGCCGAGGGCGACCTCCCGGCCGCCGACGGCGCTCGCCTGACCGGCATGGGCATCGTCTACGGTCCCGAACTCGAGGCCGCCGTCCGCGGATTCCAGGCGCGTCACGGCCTCGCGGCGGACGGCCGCATCGGCACGGGAACCCAACGGTCCCTGTCGGCCTCGGCCGAGGACCGGGCCCGACAGATCGCGCTCAACCTCGAACGCCGCCGCTGGCTGAAGCGTGAGGTCGCGCCCGAGCGGATCGAGGTCAACACCGCCGCGGCCATCATGGTCTACTGGAAGGATGGCCGCCCGGTTCATTCCAACCGGGTCATCGTCGGCACCGCCGCCAACCAGACGCCCAGTCTCGAGAAGCCCTTCGCCTCGGTGGTCGCCAACCCGCCGTGGTATGTGCCCGCCAGCATCGCCCGCAACGAGATCCTGCCCCGCGGGCCCGGCTATCTCGCCAGCCAGAACATGTACATCTCGAACGGCACGGTCATCCAGCGCGCCGGTCCGAACGCCGCCCTCGGCTATGTGAAGTTCGAACTGCGCGACAGCTACGCCATCTTCCTGCACGACACCCCCGGCAAGGCGGCCTTCAACCTCGCCTTCCGCCACCGCTCCCACGGCTGCGTGCGAGTGCAGGGCGCGGTGGAGTTCGCCCGTCTGCTCCTGTCGCCCGACCCGACCCTGCTGCAACAGTTCGACACCGCCCAGGACACGCGCGAGACCAAACGCATCTCCACCGGCCGCGAAATCAGCGTGCGCCTGCTCTACTGGACCGCCTTCGTCGACGGCCAGGGCCGCGTCGCCTTCCGCGAGGACGTCTACAGCCGCGACGCCCGGCTGGCGGACGCGCTCGGCATCGCCATCAGCCTGCCCCGGCCGGTCGATGACGGCGCGCGAGTGGCGACCGACGTCGGACCGTAGGGTCAGCGCTCAATCGTAGATCGTCTTTTCGACGTTAGCGCAGCTGTTGATCTTGATGTGCGCGCCGATCGACAGGTGTTGGGTCACGTAGCCGAGGTTCGCTGTGTTGCTTGCCGTCTGATCGCGACACCGGACTTCGGGGGCTCCATCGCCCTTGAACCAGACGATCACCGTTTTCCAGCGACCCGGCTCCAGCTGGCCTGTCCAGACTTGCGCAGTCTGGTCGGCGTCAGTGAGCACCAGTTGCGCCGGTTGGTCGCCGACATTCCGCATGACAACCACGGACGGCCCAAAGGCCTGCCATGCGAGCCATGCGCTCATCAGGAACAAGATGATCCCCGCTGCTACAGCGCCGGCGATCATCAGCCGCTTCACTGCCTGAACGCCGCCGTCAGTCGATCAAGCTGGCTCTGCACCGGATTGACCGCATCTTCTTCGGGCTCATCCAGATACATGCGGCGATCCAGGTGCAGGACCCGGTCGTACAGCTTCTCGGTGCGAACCAGATATTCAACCAGGGCGATCGGAAGCTCCGGGTGGCTGGGTTCGGTCGCCGCCAGCCGGTCGGCGAGGCGATAGCGCGCCTCGCAGGCCGCCTCAGCGGTCATGTCCCCCTCGCGCACAGCCCGCTGGACCAGCAGCCATGAAGCGATCTGCATCAGCCGGGTCGTCAGCTTCATGCTTTCCCCCGCATAGAGCAGCGCCGTGGACCGCGACAGCAGCTTGGATTCCCGACGCCCGTCGCCGTCCAGATAGGCGGCGATCTCCTCGACCAGCTCCATCCCCTCCTTGAAGGTGCGGTCGAACAGCTCCGAACGCGCGAAATCGTCCACGACCGCGGCGCGGCTGCGGCCCTGGGGCGAAAGCATGGTGGCGTCGACGGGCATGAACTCAACCAGACTCATGGGACAGGCGCATCCGTATCACGACCGGCACGGCGTGGCGCGGCGCTTCCACGGACTGCAACGGCCATGCCAGACGGGGGGCGACAGGGTTACGAACGGAAATTGAACATGGCGTCGGCCGCGTTGCGCTGCGACGACTTGCCCTCGATGGCGGCGTTGGAACGGTCGATCTCGGCCTGCAGGCCGGCGATCCGCTGCTTCAGATCCTCGACCGAATAGCCGTCCAGATCCTCGCGCGTCAGGGCGATCAGCGGCGCGCCGCGCGCCGGACGGGGCTCCAGATCCTCGAACATCACCGCCTCCTTCGTGGCCATCCGACCCGCAACCGCCTATTTCAACGCCCGGATACGGACGATTGCAAGAACGGGACGGGTGAATGCGCGGAGTCGAGATCACGGGCGGCTCCGGTCCCGCCGAAGCCCTGGCGCTCGCCGAACGGCCCGATCCGAACGCCGGACCGGGCCGAATCCGCATCCGGGTCCGCGCCGCCGGGGTCAACCGGCCCGACATCCTGCAGCGCCAGGGCCGCTATCCCGCCCCGCCCGGCGCGCCTGACATCCTGGGCCTCGAGGTCGCCGGCGAGGTCGATCAGGTCGGCGACGGCGTTTCGCGCTGGTCGGTCGGGGACCGCGTCTGCGCCCTGCTGGGCGGCGGCGGCTATGCGGAGCTTGCCGTCGTCGACGCCCGTCACGCCCTGCCGGTCCCCGCCGGCATGGATTTCATCCAGGCCGCCGCCCTGCCCGAGACCGTCTGCACCGTCTTCGCCAATGTCTTCGAGTCCGGGGCGTTGAAAGCCGGCGAGACCCTGCTGATCCACGGCGCGACCAGCGGCATCGGCGTCACGGCGATCCAGATGGCCAGGGCCGCCGGCGCGCGCGTCATCGCCACCTCGCGCGGCGCCGAAAAGGCCGAAGCCGCGCGTCGCCTCGGCGCCGACCTCAGCCTCGACGCCTCCGCCGGCGACATGGAGGCGGCGATCCGGGCGTTCGGCGGCGCCGATGTGGTGCTGGACATGGTCGGGGCCGGCTACGCCGCCCTCAACCAGGCGGCGCTGAACCCGTTCGGCCGCTGGGTGGTGATCGCCACCCAGTCCGGCCCGCTGGCCGAGGTCGATCTGGCCCGGCTGATGATGAAGCGTATCACCCTGACCGGTTCGACCCTGCGGGCCCGGCCAGCCGATGAAAAGGCCCGGCTGATCGCGGCGGTGGAGACGACGGTCTGGCCCTGGGTCTTATCGGGCGCGGTCAGACCCCCGGTCGAGGCGACCTTTCCCCTGGAACAGGCATCGGCCGCCCACCTCCGGCTGGAGGCGGGCGGCCATGTCGGCAAGATCGTGCTGACGGTCTAGACGCCTACCGGCGGCCGCCGCCCCGTACCGGGCGCAAGGACGAGATGCGGTCGTTCATGCCCCAGCGCTGCAGGTTCCGGACGTCGTCCCGGAAGACCTGGCAATGGCCGCGATAGTAGGCGTCGGTGCAGGCCTCCCATTCGCCCCGGAACTGCATCGACGAAATGGCATCGTTGAAGCCGGTGTTGGCCAGGTTAGGCATCTCATTGTCGAAACGGAACGAGGCTCCACGGAAGTTCGCGTCCCGGAAGATGGTGACGGAGTTGCGACCGCCTCCCCAGCCGCCGCCCGGCCGATCCGGTCGGTCGGGACGATCGGGCCAGCCCCCGCCGCCTCCCGGGCGATCTTCATATTCGCCGCGGTTCGGGCCGCAGACCAACAGGCCGTCATTGTTCCGAATCTCGTAATCCGAGCAGCGGTTCAGCTCGATCGAGGTGCCGCGGATCTGCCCGCGATTGGTGCGGCAGTCGGCATAGAGCCGGCCGCGGTTCACATATTCCCCGCTGCAGCTGGACCGATAGTCGCCGCGCGGGGCCACCCGCTCCGGGCCGCCCGGAATCTGCGGAGCGAACTCCTGCCCGGCGCCGGAGAAAACCGCCGCGGCGGCCAGCATTTCGATCAACATGGAAATCCCTCCCAAAAGAGTCGTTCTCGACGCACAACGCGCCTGTGAAGCCACTGTTGCCCGGCCTGGATGAACCTTGGCTGTATGGTCTTGTCGGGTTCCGTTTTCTTTTCCGTCGAATGAGACTATATCGCCATCATCAACGCCCGGTCGAAAGGCCGGGCGCCGTCGTATCCAGAGCCCGTCTTCCGGGCTCGAACAAGCACCGGAATACCGCCATGACCGACATCCTGATGCCCAAGGCCACCGCGGTCTGGCTGGTCGACAACACCTCCCTGACGTTCGAGCAGATCGCCGACTTCTGCGGCCTGCACCCGCTGGAAGTGCGCGGCATCGCCGACGGCGACGTGGCCCGCGACATCCGCGGCGCCGATCCGCTGGTCAACGGCCAGCTGACCCGTGAAGAGCTCGACAAGGCCCAGAACGACGAGGCCTACCGCATGCAGGCCGTGGTCAGCCGCCACGCCGAACTGCTGAAGGTGCACAAGGCTCCGCCGAAATACACGCCCGTCTCGCGCCGTCAGGACCGCCCGGACGCCATCATGTGGTTCGTGCGCAACCACCCCGAGGTGACCGACGCCCAGATCGCCAAGATGCTCGGCACCACCAAGTCGACCATCGAGAGCGTGCGCAACCGCACCCACTGGAACAGCCCCAACATCAAGCCCGTCGATCCGGTGACCCTGGGCCTCGTCGGCCAGCTGGCCCTGGACGAACTGGTCAAGAAGGCCGCCGACAAGAAGGCGAAGGACGATGCGAAAAAGGGCGGCGCCACCCTGCAGCCCGTCGACGCCCCGGCCGAACCGGCCGAAGAGGAATTCGTGCCGGAAGCCCGCGAGCGTCGCGGCGCCGAACCCACCGCCGCCTCGGTGTTCGGCTCCAAGGACTGAGCCACTCCTCCCCCATGGGGGAGGGGGACCGCGTAGCGGTGGAGGGGCCTCTCCGTCTCGCCGGCTCCGCCGACGATCCACCTCCCCCATGGGGGAGGAAATAAAAAAACGGCCCCGGGATCGCTCCCGGGGCCGTCGTTCGTTCGGGAGACCGTCGCTAATGCGCTCGGGCCTCCAGGCTGGTGATCTGTTCCTTGAGCCGGAGCTTCTGCTGCTTGAGCTCCCTCACGCGAAGCGAGTCCGCCGCCGGATGAGTCGTCTCCCGCCGGATGATCTCATCCAGGCTGCGGTGACGGTTTCCCAGTTCGCGGATACGAGCTTCGATGGTCATGGCTTGCGCCTCCATGTCTAAGGGACCAGTACAGTCAGCGCCGGGTCTGACCGGCTGTAGAATCACATTCCAGTGAACTGCCGACCGTCCTGATACGGACCACCCTGGAGCCCGAATTGGCCGAAGATGTGAACAGAGCCGTACGGAACCTTTCCGGCTCAACACCCGCCAGATTGATCGTCGGAATTTCCGGAGCGTCCGGCGTCACTTACGGCGTCCGGGCGCTCGACGCCCTGCGCGAACTGGGCGTCGAAAGCCACCTTGTCGTCACCCGCGCCGCCCTGCTGACCCTGTCGCAGGAGACCGACCTTTCGGCCGACGATCTGCTGGCCCGCGCCGACGTGTCGCACCGGCTGAACGACGTCGGCGCCTCGATCGCCTCGGGCTCGTTCCGGACCATGGGGATGATCGTCGCCCCCTGTTCGGTCCGCACCATGAGCGAGATCGCCACCGGCGTGACCTCCACCCTGCTGACCCGCGCCGCCGATGTGGTGCTGAAGGAGCGCCGGCCGCTGGTGCTGATGGTGCGCGAGACGCCGCTGCACCTGGGCCACCTGCGCACCATGACCGCCCTGACCGAGATGGGGGCGATCATCGCCCCGCCCCTGCCCGCCTTCTACGCCAAACCCGCCTCCATCGCCGAGATGGTCGACCAGTCCGTCGGCCGGGCCCTGGACCTGTTCGGCCTCGACTGGTCCGCCGTGCGGCGCTGGGACGGCCTCAAGGGACCGTCGACGGAATGAGCCTGTGGGACTGGGCGCTGACGGCATACGCCGCCGACGGGGTCGCCGACGCCTGTCTGGAGCTTCAGGACGCCGCCGGCCAGAACGTGCCCCTGCTGCTCTGGGCCGCCTGGTGCGCCGCCGAGGGCCGCGCGCCGGATGAGGACGCCCTCGAAGCCGCCGGCGACACCGCCCGGGCCTGGCATGAGACCGCCATAGCCCCCCTCCGCGCCGTGCGCCGGGCGTTGAAGGCCCGCGCGCCTGACCTCGACGACGCCGACCGTGAAGCCGTCCGGGCCCAGGTCAAGGCGGTGGAGCTGGAGGCCGAACGCCGCCTGCTGGCCGCGCTGGAAGCCCTCGCCCCCGCGCCGTCGGGACCGCCGCAGCCGCCGATCAATATGTTGGTCGCCGCGGCCCGGGTCTGGTCGCCGATGACCCCGCGCGCCGGACTGGTTCGGCTCGCGGACCGCCTTCCGGCCTGACGCGACGCACAGTATGATCACCCGGCAGGGCCCGACATGAACGACGACGAACCTTTTCTGACCGAGGAAGAGCTGGCGCTGCACGCCCGGCTCAAGGTGCTTCAGCTCGAGCACGCGGATCTCGACGCCTCCATCGAGGCGCTCGGCCATATGCCCGTGCCGGATCAGCTGATGATCGCGCGGCTGAAGCGGAAGAAGCTGGTCCTGCGCGACGAGATCACCAAGATCGAGGACCGCATCCTGCCCGACATCATCGCCTGAGGGCCGCGTCAGCGCCCTTTCTTGCGCACCCACATGGCCGCGTCGGCCTCGGCCAGCCAGACCTCGGGATCGGTGTGGCCGGCGAAGGCGCGGACGCCGAACGAGCCGCCCAGCGGCGCCTGTTCCCCGGCCCAGACGAATCCGTCAGCCTCCAGCGCCGTCGCCAGGCGTCGCGCCTTGTCGCGGCCTTCGTCGAGGCCGGCGTTCAGCATCAGCAGACCGAACTCGTCCCCGCCCAGCCGGCCGACCGCGTCCGATTCGCGCAGATTGGCCCGCAGCAGCTCGGCGACCTGCACCAGGGCGGCGTCGCCCGCGGCATGGCCCAAGGTGTCGTTGACGTTCTTGAAGCCGTCGAGATCGAGATACAACAGCACCGCCGGCACCTCATGGCGCTGGCAGAAGGCCATGGCGCTGCGCATCGCCGTCACGAAGCCGCGCCGGTTCAGGGCCGGGGTCAGCACATCGTGATCGGCCGCGGCCTCAGCCGCCTCGGCGCGCAGGCGCAGGGCCTCGACCTCGGCGCGCAGGCGCTCGATCTCGGCTTGGGGGTCGATAGCGGCCGCGTCGGTCACGAGCGAAGAGGGCTCCCCGGCCGGCGACTCAACACGTCCGGCCACCGGTGAGCCTAACGCCGTCGGTTGCGGGCGCAACGCGAGTCCTGTATCGCGCCGCTTTCCCTCGGCGCAGCCCGAAAAGTGGCCTCCGGTTTTCGGACAAGCTGCGCCGAGCACTTTGATTGGGATGCCGAAGGCATCCCGGGGGAAAGGGCTACGACTCATGACGACCGGGACGCCGCCAGTGGCGATCATCATGGGCAGCCGCTCGGACTGGCCGACGATGAAACACGCCGCCGACGCCCTGGACCGGCTCGGCGTGGCCTGGGATGCTCGCGTGGTCAGCGCCCACCGCACCCCCAAACGCCTGTTCGATTTCGCGACGGGCGCGCGCGCGGCGGGGTTCAAGGTCATCATCGCCGGCGCCGGCGGAGCCGCCCACCTGCCCGGCATGACCGCCTCGATGACCGAACTGCCGGTGCTGGGCGTGCCGGTCGAATCGAAAGCCCTCAAGGGCATGGACAGCCTGCTGTCGATCGCCCAGATGCCCGGCGGCATCCCGGTGGCGACCCTGGCGATCGGCGAGCCGGGCGCGAAGAACGCCGGCATCCTGGCCGCACAGATCCTCGCCCTGTCCGACCCCATCCTCGCCGGCCGCCTCATCGCGTTCCGCGAGGCCCAGACCGAGGCCGTGCACGAGACGGTCGAGGACTGAGTGACCGACGCCGTGTCCGCCCCGCCCCTGCCTCCCGGATCGACCCTCGGCATCCTCGGCGGCGGCCAGCTGGGCCGGATGCTGAGCCAGGCCGCCTCGCGCCTCGGCTTCAACGTCGTCATCCTCGACCCGGAGGAGAACAGCCCGGCGGGCCGGGTGTCGCAGGGCCAGATCGTCGCCGCCTATGACAATCCCACGGCCCTCGGCGTGCTGGGCCAGACCTGCGCGGCCGTGACCTTCGAGTTCGAGAACGTGCCCGCCGCCTCCGTGGCCCGACTGGTCGAGGGCGGCGCCGTCGTCTCGCCGGGTCCGAAGGCGCTGGCCGTGGCCCAGGACCGGGTCGACGAGAAGACCTTCCTCAACGACGTCGGCGCCCCGACCGTCGCCTTCGCCCCCGTCGACAGCCTCGACGACCTGCTGGCCGCCCTCGACCGCCTCGGCGCCCCGGCCCTGCTCAAGACCCGCCGCGACGGCTATGATGGCAAGGGCCAGATCTGGGTCCGCTCGGCGAAGATGGCCGCCGACGCCTGGGCCGCCATCGGCGAGCGCCCCGCCATCCTCGAGGCCCGCGCCGACTTCACCCGCGAGCTGTCGGTGATCGCCGCCCGCGGCCGCGACGGCCGGATCGCCGTCTATCCGCTGGGCGAGAACATCCACAAGGGCGGTGTCCTCAAGACCACCCTCGCCCCCGCCGCCGTCGACGCGAAGACGGAGAAGCGGGCCCGGGCCGTCGCGAAGGCCATCCTCGAAGGCCTCGACTATGTCGGCGTGCTCGGCGTCGAGCTGTTCGATCTCGGCGAGGGCAAGCTGCTGGTCAACGAGATCGCGCCGCGGGTCCACAACACCGGCCACTGGACCCAGGACGGCTGCGTCTGCGACCAGTTCGAACAGCATATCCGCGCCATCGCCGGCTGGCCTCTGGGCCCGACCACGGCCCACGCCCGCGTCGAGATGACCAATCTGCTCGGCGACGAGGTCGAACAGTGGAAGACGCTGGCGCCCCGCGCGGACGCCCGCCTCCACCTCTACGGCAAGGCCGAGGCCCGCCCGGGCCGCAAGATGGGCCATGTGAACCGGGTGAAGGCCCTCTGATTTCCGCTCATCCCGGCGAAAGCCGGGACCCAGTTCTGTCCAGCTTGACGCCAATGCTTCAGGACTTGGGTCGGCATTTGGGTCGACGGAACCGCCCGGCAGCAGACCACCCAAAGGACTGGGTCCCGGCTTTCGCCGGGATGAGCGGAAGTTATTGAGCCTTCGCCCCGTACCGCATCCGGCTCAGCACCTCCGCAGCCTTCTTCAGCGGCGCGTCGAAATCCTTGCCGGCCTTCCATTTCTCGAAGGCCATGACGTTCTCGATGCGGGCGGCGACGAAGGCCTCGGCGGCCTCGCGCCCGTCGAACCAGCGCATCGTCAGGGCCGGGATCAGTATGCCCGACAGGATCGCCCGCTTCGAATAGTGGTTCCAGTCCGTCGCCGTGTCCCCGGCCCAATGCCACAGCTGGTCCGCGCTCTCCCAGGCCATCTTCAGCCCCAGATCGGCGTTGGGCGGCAGGGCCAGGAAGCCGGCGCAGCGGCGTGTCGCCTCCAGATCGGCGGCCCCCGCCTCCATCCGCGCCGACACGGCCGCCGCGATTCGCTCGCGCATCTTCAACGACTTCGCATCGACCTCGGCCAGTTCCGCCAGCGCCCGGTCATCATGCCGCCGCGACAGCAGGGCGGCCAGATCGCGCGCGCCGTTGGGCAGCAGCAGCTCCTCGTCGCCCCGCGACAGGCCGCAGGCGTCGCACGCCGCCCGCACCATCCGGCTGTTCCAGCCCAGCCGGGGCGCGAAGCCCAGGGCGGCGTCCAGCACGGTCTGCTCCATACGGTCGGCCCAGTCGCCGCCGGGCGGGTCGTTCGACAGGTGTGGCGCATCGGTCATGGCGACAGCATATCCCCGTCCGGCGGGCGTTTCGAGGCTTGAGATAGACGCGCGACGATCTGGACACGAGGGGGCCGAACGTGTATCAGCCCGCCTTCATCCGCGGACCCTGTCTGCCGGACCGAGATTTTATTTGTCTGCCCGTCTCCCTTTCGAGGTGCGCGGCGGGCGGCCAAAGGAGAGTTCAACCTGGTACAGATTTTCGTTCGCGATAATAACGTCGATCAAGCGCTCAAGGCCCTCAAGAAGAAAATGCAGCGCGAAGGCAGCTTCCGCGAGATGAAGCGCCACGTGCACTACGAGAAGCCCTCGGAGAAGCGCGCCCGCCAGAAGGCCGAGGCCGTGCGCCGCGCCCGCAAACTGGCCCGCAAGCGCATGCAGCGCGAAGGCCTGCTGCCGCCGCCGAAGCCCCGCGTCCCGGGCGTGGGCGGTCCGAGCCGCGGCTAAACCCCGCTCGACAGCCGATCGAACAGATCAAGGGCCGCCCCGGAAAACCGGAGCGGCCCTTTTTCTTGCTATCGTCATCCTCCGGCGAGCGTAGCGAGACCGGGGGACCCAGCGGCGCCGAAGGCGATCTGTCCAGGCAGGCTGTGGTGAACAGCGGCTCTCCCGGCAGGGTCGCGCTCTCGCGCGCCGCTGGGTCCTCCGGTCTGCGCCGCGCTTCCGCGCGGCTTGCCGCAGAATGACGATAGCGGGGCGGCTACTTCCCGCCGCCCCGGATCGCGCCGGCGAAGCTCTTCCAGCTCAGCTTCACATCGGACAGGGCCCCCGCGCGGAAGGCCCGTCCGGCGAACCACACCATGAACAGGGCGAAGACAAACATGCCCCCCATGGTGCCCACGACCTCGATCATCGGCGGCTCGGACGGAGCCCGGGCGCTCATCAGGAAGGGGGTGAAGAACGGCACCCAGGACAGGAACTGCACCAGCGGCGCATCGGGCGTGCGTATCGCCATCAGCATCACGAAGATCGGCACCATCAGGATCATCATGATCGGCCCCATCAGGGTCTGGGCGTCGCGCGGCGTCTCGCAGAAGGCCCCGATGGCCGCGAACAGCACGGCGTACATCAGATAGCCGCCGACGGCGTAGGCGATGAAATAGCCGATCATGCCGCCCTGCAGCAGGACGTCGGCGATATCGCCCGCGTATTGCGGCATGCCGGCGATCAGTCCGAACGCCCCGATCCCGCCCCACACCAGCAGCACGGTCAGGGTCAGCATCGCCACCCCCAGCACCTTGCCGGTCAGGATTTCCGTCGCGGAGGCGGAGGACAGTAGGACCTCCAGGATCTTGTTGGCCTTCTCCTCCATCACGCTGTTCAGCAGGATTGAGGCGCCGGTGATGATCAGGGACCAGAGAATGAATCCCGAGATCACGCCGATGATGCCCGGCAACCGGTCGCGGAACGACACCTCGCCTCCCGTGACCGATCGCGGCGACAGGGCGGTCACCTCGGGGCTGAACCGCTCCGTTTCCCCGACCACCACCGGATTGATGCCGGCCTCCAGGAAGATCTCGCGCCGGTTGATGTTCTTCAGGGCGTCGCGGACAAAGTCCTGAACCGTGTCGTCGGTGGCGCGACGGGTCCACACCTGGGCGGTGGGCTTGCCGTCCACCCGGTCCAGCAGCACCACGGAATCCAGCTGGTCGGCCTCCGGCGCGTCATCGCCGAGATAGTGACGCACCAGCCTCTCGCGCGCCTCGCCCGGCGTCGAAGCGCCCAGGTCCGCCGGCGCATCCACGATCCGGACACGCAGACCGCCGAGGCGGTTCAGCGCCTGTCCGGCCGCGTTGGCCCCGGCCTTGCCGCCCTGTTTCCCGGCGGCGGCGACGGCTTCCTGGCGCCGCGCCTCGCGTCGATCCCGTTCCGACTGCAGGACGTCCCTGACCGCCGCCGCCAGCCCCTCGGCTTGCGGCCCCTGTTCCAGCACCACCGCCTCGCGCACCGGCTCCGAGGACATCATCAGGGTCGGCAGTATCCCGCCGAGCACCCCGAAGATCGGGAAGGCCAGCAGCGACAGCCAGAAACCCACGGTCCTGGCGTAGGCGGCGTATTCGCGCCGCGCGATCAGCAGGATGCGTTTCATCGGGCGGCCTCCGCGCCGGCTTTCACCGACTGGTCGATATCGGGATTGTCGCCGGTCAGGCCGATGAAGGCGTCGTGCAGGGTCGGTTCGCGCAGCTCGAACCGGCGCACGTCCAGCCCGCCGAGGAAGGCCGCCTTGAGTGCATCCTGCCCCCGACCGCCCTGTCCCAACGCGGCCTTCAGCACCCGCACGCCGTCGCGCTCCGACACCACCTCGACGCCGCTGACGCCCGGCAGGGCCGCGGCCTGCGACGCCTCGATGGCGCCTTCCAGCTCAAGGAACCGCTTCGTGGTGGCCTGGGCCTCGGCCACCGTGCCCTCGAAGGCCTTCCGGCCCCTCGCCAGCAGCACAACCTTGTCGCACAGCCGCTCGGCGTGCTGCATCACATGGGTCGAGAACAGCACGGTCGCCCCATCCGCCGCCAGTTGCCGGATCATCGCCTCCAGCCCCTGCTGGTTGACGGGATCGAGGCCCGAGAACGGTTCGTCCAGGATCACGAACTCCGGGCGGTGCACCACCGAGGCGATCAGCTGAACCTTCTGCGCCATCCCCTTGGACAGCTCCTTCATCTTCTTGCGCTTCGAGGCGCCCAGCCCCTGGGCGTCCAGCATTTCGCGCGCCCGCCGCCGGCCCTCGCCGGACGGCAGCCCCTTCAGGGCGCCGAAGAAGGCGATGGCGTCCACCGGCGTCATCTTCTTGTAGAGGCCGCGCTCCTCCGGCAGGAAGCCGATCCGGTCGCGCACCTTGCGGCCGTCGTCGGCGCCCAGAATGCCGATCCGGCCCGCGCTCACGCCCTGCAGACCCAGGATCATGCGGATGGTCGAGGTCTTGCCGGCCCCGTTCGGACCCAGGAAGCCGCAGATCGAGCCCTTCTCCACCTGGAAGCTCAGATCGCGCACGGCCTGGAAGTCGCCATACCGTTTGCTCACCCCTTCGAGCGTCAACGCCGCCGTCATGATCTCTTCCCCGGTGTCTGTTCGGCTCAGGATTAGGTGTGTAAAGGATGTTTGACAAGCGGCGGCGACGCCCTGGAGCGCACGGATGTCATCATTTCCATGTCATGTTCGCCCAAACGAGTCGCGCGTCCGATGAAAGCGTGAATGCCCTACGAAGTCTCCACCTCTCCTGTGACGCCCCGGGCCGGTTCTCGCCTGTGGACCGTCGGCGCGGGAACGGGCGTCGCCATCGCGGCCCTGATCGGCGCGGCCGCGTTCCAGCCCGCGAACGCCATCTGGCTCTTGGGAGCGGCGGTTCTGGTCGGGCTGACGACCTGGGCGCTGAACCGGAATCCGCCGACGGTCGCCGGGCCGGAACCGGCGCGCGAGACCCCGGGGCTCGATCCGGACGCCGGCCTTCTCGAGAGCGTGTTCGAGGCCCTGGCCGAGCCCATACTGGTGGTGTCGGGCGGCGAGCCCGACGATATCGCCGGGCGCCGGATCGTGCTGGCCAACGCCGCCGCCCGCGACCTGTTGCGCATCCAGCGCGCGGGCGCCCTGCTGGTCCCGGTGCTGCGCGATCCGGCGGTGCTCGAGGCGGTCGACGAAGCCCTGTTCGGAGGGCTGACCCGCACCACCGACTACGCCGGCGCCGGCGCCCAGACCCGGCACTGGCGCGCCGTGACCCGTCCCCTGCCCGTTGGGACAGCCGAGCCGCTGGCCCTCCTCGTGCTGCGCGACGAGACCGACGTGCGGCGCATGGAACTGATGCGCGTCGACTTCCTGGCCAATGCCAGTCATGAACTGAAGACGCCCCTGGCCTCGCTGTCCGGCTTCATCGAGACGCTCAAGGGCCACGCCCGCGACGACCCCAAGGCGCGGGACAAATTCCTCGACATCATGGCCGCCCAGGCCGAACGCATGAGCCGGCTGGTCGCGGATCTGCTGTCGCTCAGCCGGATCGAGCTGAACGAACACATCCCGCCGGCCGGCCGCGTCGATCTGGCCCGGGCGGCCGCCGACGTCGTCGACGCCGTCAGCGTGCTGTCGGCGGACAGGAACGTCGACATCCGTCTGGAAGGCCGCGACATCAGCGCGCCGGTTCACGGCGACCGCGACGAGATCCTCCAGGTGGTCCAGAACCTGGTCGACAACGCCATCAAATATTCTCCCGCCGGCGGGGCGGTCGAGATCGTCATCCGCCCCGACATCGCCCTCGACGAGGCGGCCGCCCCCTGGTCCGGCGGCAATCGCGGGGACGGGGCCACCCGGCTGCCGCTGGTCACCCCCGACCGCGAGGTCGGCCAACGCTATGCCGCCGTCACCGTGCGCGACCACGGCCCCGGCATGGCCCGCGAACATCTGCCGCGTCTCACCGAGCGCTTCTATCGCGTCGAGGGCCAGAAGAGCGGCGAGCGCCAGGGCACCGGCCTGGGTCTCGCCATCGTCAAACATATCGTCAACCGCCACCGCGGCGGCCTGACGGTCGAGAGCGCGCCGGGACAGGGCGCCACCTTCACGGCCTATTTTCCGGTCGCCCCGCGACGGGCCAGTACGACACCTGTGTGACGCCCGCCCCCCGGAATCAGGGGCGGCGTAACAGAACTGTCACCTCGCCGTCGTAATCCGCTGACCATTCGGGGGCAGTTATCGCCGGGGGCGAGCCGGGCGACCGGGGCGCCCGATTCTGCCTTCCCGGACGCCCATGACCTGGCTTTTCCTGCCGATCCTGATCGCCGCCGCCGTCGCCGCCCTGATCGGCGGCCGGACGCTGGCGAGTCGGCGCGGGAAGGCCCTGCCCGGCAAGGAACGGCCCCACTCCCGCCCCGGCCAGCACGGCGCCTACGCCCTGATATGGACCGTGGTCCCGGCCCTGGTCGTGCTGCTCGCGGCCTCGTTCATCGCCCCGAACATCGAACGCCAGTTGACCGCGTCCGGCGCGCCCGAGGCGGTGCAGCAGCTCGAGCCCTTCCGCCGGGAAGCCTTCTTCGCTGACGCCCGCGCCGTCGGCGCCAACCGGCCGGCGGTGCAGATCTGGCCGACACCCTACGCCGAACTCCTGCCCGCCGAGGGCCGGCGCGCCGCCCGCATCGGCCAGATGCTCGATCTCGTCGGCATCGTCGGCGCGGCCCTCGCCGCCCTGATCGGCGCCCTGTTCGTCTTCAGCCAGATTCGCCCCGGCATGCGCGCCCGCAACCGGGTCGAGGGCTGGATCGTCGGCCTGCTGTTCGCCTGTTCCGTCGTCGCCATCCTGACCACCGTCGGGATCATCGCCTCGCTGGTCTACGATTCGATCCGCTTCTTCTCCGCCGTGCCGATCACGGAATTCCTGTTCGGAACCCAGTGGAGCCCGCAGACCGCCATCCGCGCCGATCAGGTCGGATCGACCGGCGCCTTCGGCGCCCTGCCGCTGTTCGCCGGCACCTTCCTGATCATGCTCATCGCCATGCTGGTCGCGGCCCCGGTCGGCCTGTTCGCCGCCATCTATCTGGCGGAGTACGCCGGGCCGGTGTTCCGCGCGACGGTCAAGCCCGTGCTCGAGATTCTCGCCGGCGTGCCCACCGTGGTCTATGGCTTCTTCGCCGCCCTGACCGTCGGCCCGGCCTTCCGCGAGTTCTTCAACGGCATCGGCGCCCTGCTGGTCGGCGGACCGCTGGACGGCCTCGGCCAGTATCTGATGCTGGTCCAGAACCAGATGGCCCTGGTCGCCGGCGCGGTCATGGGCATCATGCTGATCCCCTTCGTCAGCTCCCTGTCCGACGACATCATCAACGCCGTGCCCCAGTCGCTGCGCGACGGCTCCTACGCCATGGGCGCCACGAAATCCGAAACCGTGAAACGCGTCCTGCTGCCCGCCGCCCTGCCCGGTGTCGCCGGGGCCATGCTGCTGGCCATGTCGCGGGCCATCGGCGAGACCATGATCGTGACCATGGCCGCCGGCCTCGCCGCCCGCCTGACCCTGAACCCGCTGGACACGGTCACCACCGTCACCGTCCAGATCGTCACCCTGCTGACCGGCGACCAGGAGTTCAACAGCACCAAGACCCTGTCCGCGTTCGGCCTCGGCCTGACCCTGTTCCTGGTCACCCTGGCGCTCAACGTCTTCGCCCAGCGCATCGTCCAGAAATACCGGCAGCAGTATGATTGAGACCCCCGTCACCCCGGATATGCGCGCCGAACGCCTGCGCGCGGGCCTGAAGCGCCGCTACGCCCGCGAGGGCCGGTTCAAGCTGTACGGCCTGCTGGCCATCGGCGTGGCCGTCGGCTTCCTTCTGCTGCTGCTGGGCCGGATCATCGAACAGGGCCACACCGCCTTCTACGCCCACACAGTGACGGTGCCCGTCTACATGGACCCGGCGCGCGTGGACCGGGCCTGGCCGCAGGGCACGAATTTCGAACTGCTGGTCGCCGAGCAGCAACTGGCGCGCTTCGGCGTGGCCGATGACGCCGCGGGAACCCAGGCGATCGCCATGCGCGGCCTGTTTTCGTCGGAACTGAAATTCGTCGCCGCCGAACGTATCGCCCGTCAGCCGGGCCTGATCGGCCAGACCGTGCCCATCGCCGCCCCGGTCTCCGACGACGCCGACCTGTATCTGAAGGGCGAGATTTCGCGGGACACGCCGCCGGAACAGCGCCGCCTGTCGAACGCCCAGATCGACTGGCTCGACCGGATGAAGGCCTCGGGCCAGGTGGCCGCGCATTTCAACAGCGGCCTGTTCACCAGGGGCGATTCCACCGAACCGGAGCTGGCCGGCGTGCTCGGCGCCGTGGTCGGTTCGGCCCTGATGCTGCTGGTCACCGCCTTCATCGCCATTCCGCTTGGCGTCGGCGCGGCCCTCTACCTCGAGGAATTCGCACCGCGCGGCCGGATCACCGACCTGATCGAGGTCAACATCAACAACCTCGCCGCCGTGCCGTCGATCATCTACGGCCTGCTGGGTCTGGCCCTGTTCATCAACTGGATGCATCTGCCGCGGGCCTCGCCGATCGTGGGCGGTCTCGTCCTCGCCCTGATGGCCCTGCCGACCATCATCATCGCCACCCGCTCCTCGCTGAAGGCGGTGCCGCCCTCGATCCGCGAGGCGGCCCTGGCCATGGGCGCGTCCAAGACCCAGACGGTCTTCCACCACACCCTGCCGCTGGCCATGCCCGGCGTGATGACCGGCGCCATCATCTCAATGGCCCACGCCCTCGGCGAGACGGCGCCCCTGCTGCTGATCGGCATGGTCAGCTTCATTCCCGGCATTCCGGGCGCCCTCGACGCGCCGACCGGCGCCCTGCCCTCGCTGATCTACATCTGGGAAAACGCCTCCGAGCGCGCCTTCCACGAACGGACGGCCGCGGCCATCCTCGTCCTTCTCGCCTTCATGATCGTCATGAACGCCGCCGCCATCTTCCTGCGTCGGCGCTTTGAACGCCGGTGGTAGCTGCATGAAATTCAATCTCTTTCGAGAACCGGACGGAACCGAGGGCGGCGGCTCGCCGGCCGCCACGCCGGTCATGGCCGCGCCGCCCGTGGTGCACAATTCCGCGCCCCTGGGACCGACCAAGATCGCCGCGCGCGACGTCTCGGTCTCCTACAGCGGCAAACAGGCGCTTTACGACGTCACGCTGGATATTCCGGACAAGACGGTCACCGCCCTGATCGGCCCGTCGGGCTGCGGCAAGTCCACCTTCCTGCGGACCATGAACCGCATGAACGATACCATCCCGGGGGCGAAGGTCACGGGCCGGATCGAGATGGACGGCGAGGACATCAATGCGAAGTCGGTCGACCCCGTCCTGCTGCGCGCCCGCGTCGGCATGGTGTTCCAGAAGCCGAACCCGTTCCCCAAGACCATCTACGAGAACGTCGCCTACGGTCCCCGCATCCACGGCCTGGCCGCCTCGAAGTCCGAGCTCGAGGGCGTGGTCGAGGCCTCGCTGAAGCGCGCCGGCCTGTGGGAAGAGGTCGCCGACCGGCTGCACTCGCCCGGCACCGGCCTGTCCGGCGGCCAGCAGCAGCGTCTGGTCATCGCCCGGGCCATCGCCGTCGAGCCCGAGGTCATCCTGATGGACGAGCCCTGCTCGGCACTGGATCCCATCG
The DNA here is from genome assembly GCA_943367565.1 of Brevundimonas vancanneytii. Lineage (GTDB taxonomy): Bacteria > Pseudomonadota > Alphaproteobacteria > Caulobacterales > Caulobacteraceae > Brevundimonas > Brevundimonas vancanneytii_C. The sequence continues at coordinate 35,846 of CALRJO020000005.1, read as the reverse complement.
CCACCGCCCGGATCGAGGAACTGATCGACGAGCTGCGCGAGCGCTACTGCATCGTCATCGTCACCCACTCCATGGCCCAGGCCGCGCGCGTCAGCCAGCGCACAGCCTTCTTCCACATGGGCCGGCTGGTCGAGACCGGCGACACCGAGGACATCTTCACCAATCCGCGCGAACGGCGCACCCTCGACTACATCACCGGCCGCTTCGGCTAGGACCAGGCCAATGCCCGAACATACCGTCAAAGCCTATGGAGACGAGCTGAACCAGCTCACGGCCGAGGTCGCCCGCATGGGCGGTCTGGCCGAGGCCCAGGTGGCCGACGCCGTCGATTCCGTGGCCCGCCGCGACGTCGCCCTCGCCCGGGCCGTGGTCGACCGCGACGCCCGGCTGGACGCCATGCACCGCGACATCGAGCGCAAGGCCATCCGCCTGATCGCCCTGCGCCAGCCGGTCGCCTCCGACCTGCGCCGCACCCTCGCCTCGATGAAACTGGCCGTCGATCTCGAGCGCACCGGCGACCTGGCCAAGAACATCGCCAAGCGCGGCCTCATCCTCGCCGAGGGCGAGCCGATGCAGCCTCTGACCCGCTCGATCGAGCGGATGGGGAAACTGGTCTCCATGCGGCTGCGCGATGTGCTGGACGCCTATGCCGCCGCCGAGATCGACCGGGCCATCGCCGTCTGGAACACCGACGACGAGGTGGACGAACACTACAACGCCCTGTTCCGCGAACTGCTGACCTATATGATGGGCGACCCGCGCACGATCACGGCCGGCACCCATCTGCTGTTCATGGCCAAGAACCTCGAGCGGATCGGCGACCACGCCACCAATATCGCGGAAACCATCTACTACGAGATCACCGGCCAGGAATTCAGCGGCGAACGCCCGCGCTGGAACCCCGACGCCGCTGAAGACGGCCCCGACCTGACGACACCCGCCTGACCGGAGAGTCCGACGTGCAGCCTTATGTTCTGGTGATGGAAGACGAGGACGCCCTGGCGACCTTGCTCTCGTACAACCTCGAGAAGGAGGGCTACCGCGTCGTCGTGGCCTCCGACGGCGAGGAGGGGATGCTGCAGATCGAGGAGCGGCTGCCCGATCTGGTGCTGCTGGACTGGATGCTGCCCAAGCTGTCGGGGATCGAGGTCTGCCGGCGCATCCGCGGCAAGCCCGAGACCCGCAACATGCCGATCATCATGCTGACCGCCCGGGGCGAGGAAAGCGACCGCATCCGCGGCCTCGACACCGGCGCCGACGACTATCTGACCAAGCCCTTCTCGATGAGCGAACTGATCGCCCGGATCCGCGCCGTCCTGCGCCGCATCCGGCCCGGACTGGCCGACGACCGGCTGAACCACGGCGACATCGTCATCGACCGCGTCGCCCACCGCGTCCGCCGCTCCGGTCAGGAAATCCACCTCGGCCCGACCGAATTCCGCCTGCTCGACCACCTGATGCAGCACCCCGGCCGCGTCTTCAGTCGCGAACAGCTGCTCGACGCCGTCTGGGGCTCGGACGTCTATGTCGAGGCCCGCACCGTCGACGTCCACGTCGGCCGCCTGCGCAAGGCGTTGAACGTCGAGGGCACGGTCAATCCGATCCGCACGGTCCGCTCGGCGGGCTATTCGCTCGATCTGGGCGGCTGAACGTCGACTGACGGGACATGATTTCCCCGTCTCAAGGGCTCCCGGTCATGCATGCATCGGCATAGCCTCCGGGACCGGCGGGGAAACCGTCGCCCCAGGGAGGTCCGACGATGTTGACGATGCTTCTCACCCTCGCTCTCGGCCAGACGGCGCCGCCCGATCCGACGGTCTGGTACCAGCAGGCGACGGCCTGCATGGGCTCGACCCTGGCGGCCCGGCCGCCCGAGGGGGCGTCGCAGCCGGATACGCTCGACGACGACGCCCTGGTCTGGGGGCTGGTGATGGCGTCGGCCGGCCCCGCCGCCGGACGACCCGCCGAGGCGGAACAGGCCGCCGATGCGGCGAAGTCCGAGGCCTTCTTCCGTCAGGTCCGCGCGTTCAAGCCGGAGGCGCTGGAGGCGCACCGGGTTTACTGCCGGGCGATTCGCCCCTGACCGCCTTGGCGGCTTCACACGGCGCGCCAACCGGTTAGGGTCCGGGCAGCCGTTCAGGAGCCGTCCCATGCGCCGTCGCACCTTCCTCTCGACCCTGCCCGCCGGAGCCATGCTTGCGGGAGCGACCGCGGCCACCGCGGCCGGCGCGACCTCCCCCGCCGCCGCCCGCCCCCGCCAATCCCCGGTCGCCGACCCTTACGCCGGCGTCGGCCCCGGCGACCGCAACAGCGGCCTTCAGTTCGTCAGCCGCTCCACCGTCTGGGGGGCGCACGGCGCCGCCGCCACGGCCCATCCCCGCGCCACCCTGCTCGGCATCGACATCCTCCGGCGCGGCGGCTCGGCCGTCGACGCGGCCATCGCCATCAACGCCGCCCTGGGCTTCCTCGAGCCCACCGCCAACGGCATCGGCGGCGACGCCTTCTGCCTGATGTGGGATCCGGCCCAGCGGAAGGTGGTCGGCCTCAACGGCTCGGGGAACAGCCCCCGCGGCCTGTCGCTGGAGACAGCCCGGTCGAAGACGGCCGGGGACGGCTATCTGCCGCCCTATGGCGCGGTCACCGTCAATGTCCCCGGCACGGTCGACGCCTGGTGGAGCGCCCACCAGCGCTACGGCAAGCTGCCGTGGAAGGACGTTCTGCTGCCGGTCGCCGAGCTGTGCGAGGAGGGCGTGCCCATGCCCCAGCTCATCGCATGGTACCTCGAGCGCAACATGGCCAATTTCGACCGCCGCGCCGCGATCATCGAGGAGAACGAGAACCGCAAGCGGGTCTATGCACCCGACGGCCGCACCCCCGCGGTCGGCGAGGTCTTCGCCAATCCCGACCTCGGCCGCACCTATCGGCTGATCGCCGAGGGCGGGCGCGACGCCTTCTATGACGGCCCGATCGCCGACCATATCGAGCGCTATTTCCGCCGCATCGGCGGCTGGCTGACCCGCGCCGACATGGCCCCGCACCGCACCGAATGGGTCGAGCCGGTCCGCACCGACTATCGCGGCGTCGACGTCTATGGCCTCGGCCCCAACACCCAGGGCCTGTCGACCAACCAGATCCTCAACATCTGCGAACAGTTCGATCTCAAGGGCATGGGCTTCCAGTCCGCCGCCTCCATCCACCATCAGGCCGAGGCCAAGCGGCTGGCCTTCGAGGACCGGGCGAAATGGTTCGCCGACGAGCGCTTCAGCCGCACGCCCGTCGCTCACCTCAACTCCAAGGCCTACGCCGCCGAACGCGCCCGGCTGATCCGTCCGGACCGGGTCATGGACCGCGCCTTCCCCGGCGACGCCCCGACCCAGGGCGACACCACCTATTTCAGCGTCGCCGACAAGGACGGCATGATGGTCAGCTGGATCCAGTCCAACTACCGCGGCATGGGCTCGGGCCTGGTCCCCGACGGCCCCGACGGCGGCACCCTCGGCTTCATGTTCCAGGACCGGGGCGAGCTGTTCAATCTCAATGACGGCCACCCCAACGTCTATGCGCCGGCCAAGCGGCCGTTCCACACCATCATCCCCGGCTTCGCCTGCAAGGACGGCGAACCCTGGATGGCCATGGGCGTCATGGGCGGCGGCATGCAGCCCCAGGGCCAGGCCCAGATCATCATCAACATGGTCGACTACGGCCTCGACCCGCAGGAGGCCGGCGACGCCCCGCGCTGGCAGCACGAAGGCTCGTCCGAGCCCACCGGCCACCCGGCCGAGGGGGTCGGCGTGCTGCATCTGGAGACCGGCGTGCCGGCGGCGACCAAGGCGCAGCTGGCGGCCATGGGCTGGACGCTGGGCGGCCCCAACGGGGGCTTCGGCGGCTATCAGAACGTGGTCCGGCAGGCCAATGCGCGCGGGCCGTGGACCTATGGCGCGGCGTCGGAGATGCGCAAGGACGGGCTGGCGCTGGCGTACTGAGCGGCGCGCCACGCCTCCGACATAATCGGACGGCCTCCTTCACACGCGCCGGTACCGGCGTGAGTCAACCGGGGGTCCAGAGTGCTAGCCTTGTTCGCCGCCGCCGCCCTTGCGGCCACGCTGCTCGACGCCCAGCCCGCCTGTTCGCCGCCGGACGGAACCGAAGCCCTGCTGGCGATGCCCCAGCCCTACATCATCGTCGGCGAAAGCCACGGGACAGCCGAGGCCCCCGCCGCTTTCGCCGAAATGATCTGCGCCGCCGCCGCACGGGGGCCCGTCACGGTCGCCCTCGAACTGCCGACGGACATGCAGCCGCAACTGGACGCCTTCCTCGCGGCGCCGGACGACGACGCCGCCCTTGAGGCCTTGGCGGGCAGCCACTTCATGAACCCGCGCATGAACGACGGCCGCAGCAGCCAGGCCATGCTCTCAATGATGCGGTCCGTCCGGAACCTTCGGGCGGAGGGGCGCGATGTCGCCTTCCACGCCTTCCAGCCGTCAAGCCCCCGCCCGCGCGACCTGACCCAGGCGTGGTACGAACTCGACATGGGCCATGCCCTGGCCGGGGCGATCTACGCGCGACCGCGGTCGAAGGTGCTGGCCATCGTCGGCAACCTGCACGCCCGCAAGACTGGCTTTGCGCGCTTTCCGGACGTCGGCGTCCCCGCCGCCGGCCACCTGCCCGCCGGCGATGTGATCACCTTGAACATCGCGCAGCAGGGTGGAACAGCCTGGAACTGCCAGCGGGAATGCACCGTCAACCCGTCGCGGTCGGTGGATGACGTGGAGCGTCGGGGCGTCTTCCTCCAGCCGAGCGAGGACGGCGCCTATGATGGCGTCCTCGCCCTTGGACCCAGCACGGCATCGCCGCCGATCAACCCCTCGACGGAAGATCAGGCATCGCCCGCCGCGATCTCTTCCGGCTCCAGCTCGTAGACCGTCGCGCAATATTCGCAGGTCACCCGGATCTTGCCGTCGGCCTCGACCATGTCCGCCCGCTCGGCCGGGTCGAAAGAGGTCAACACGCCCGCGATCCGCTCGCGCGAACAGCGGCACTGGGCCACCAGCGCCCGGGCGTCCTCCAGCCGCACCCCGTCCTCGTGGAACAGGCGGAACAGCAGGGTCTCGGGCGTGATCGTCGGGTCCAGCAGCTCGTCATCGGCCAGGGTATGGAACAGGGCCCGCGACCGGTCCCAGGCCTCCTCGGTCGAGCCGCGCGCCGCGTCGCCGGCGATCAGCTGGATCAGCGCCCCGCCGGCGCGCCAGCCGACGCCCTCGTCCGTGACCACCGAGCCGACGGCCAGCCGCACCCGCGTCGGGATCTGCTCGGACTGCTGGAAATAGTGTTCCGCGGCCAGCGACAGGCTCTCTCCCTCGATCGGCGTGATGCCCTGGGTGCGTTCGAAATCCTCGCCGCGGTCCAGGGTCATGACGAAGACGCCCTGACCCAGCAAGGTGCGGGCTCCCGGACGGGCGAACCCCTGCGAGGCGGCCGCCACGGCCTCCTCGTCGAACCGGCAGTAGCCGCGCATCTGGCCGTCGGTGTCGTAATCGGCCACGACATAACGCACCGGCCCGTCGCCCTGGGCCTGGACGATCAGCCGGCCGTCGAACTTGAGGCTCGAGCCGACCAGGGCCGCGAGCGCGCAGGCCTCGCCCAGCAGGGCCGCGACCGGCTCGGGATAGTCATGCGCCGACAGGATGGCGTCGATGGTCTGGCCCAGCCGCACGATGCGGCCGCGCACGGGCCAGCCCTCGATCTGAAAGGCGGCGGCCAGATCGTCGGCGGGGGCGGCGGCATGGTCATGCGCGTGATCGGTCACGGGCGGTCCTTGAGTAACGGCGATGGTTCGGAAGCGTCGTCAGATAGGCGCCCGTATCGCGAATGGTAAGGCCTGCGTGCTACAGCAGGAACCGGCGCGGTTTCGACCCCGTTCCAGTACTCCTGTCCGACCACACCGACCCGGCGGTTTCATGACCAAGGCGACACTCAAGCCCCTGAACGAACAGGCCATCGTCATCACCGGCGCCACGTCCGGCATCGGCCTGGCGACGGCGCGGCGGGCGGCGCGGGCCGGGGCCTGCGTCTTCCTGATCGCGCGAGGCGAAAGCGACCTGAAGGCCCTGACCGAGGAACTCCAGGCCACCGGCGCCCGCGCGGCCTGGGCCGTCGCCGACGTGGCCGACCATGCCGCCCTGGCCGAGGCGGCGGAAAAATGCGTGCGCCTGTTCGGCGGCTTCGACACCTGGGTCAACAACGCCGGCGTCTCCATCTACGGCGCCATCAGCGTGACCAGCCTGGACGACCAGCGACGCCTGTTCGAGACCAACTACTGGGGCGTGGTCAACGGCTCGCTGGTGGCGGCGGAACACCTGCGCCAGCGCGAGGGCGGCGGGGCCATCGTCAATGTCGGCTCGATCCTGTCGGACGCCCCCCTGCCGATCCAGGGCGTCTATTCGGCCTCGAAGCACGCGGTGAAAGGCTTCACCAATGCCCTGCGCATGGAGCTGATGCGCGAACAGGCCCCGATCACCGTCAGCCTGGTCAAGCCGGCGGCGGTCGACAGCCCCTACAGCAAGCACGCCCGCAACCTGACCGGCTACGCCACCCAGAACCCCCAGCCGGTCTATGCGACCCATGTCGTGGCCGACACCATCCTGTATTGCGCCAGCCATCCGATCCGCGAGATCACCGTCGGCGGCGGCGGACGGCTGATCGCCAGCTTCTATTCCGTCCTGCCCGGTCTGGCGGAACCACTCTTCGCCCGGTTCGCTCCTTCCCTGATGCGGGACAGGAGTTCCGCCTATGAGCCGTACGACGACGGGCTGTACGACCCGAGCGAAGACGGCCTCGAAGAAGAGGTTCACTATCCCATGGTCCGCCAGTTTTCCGCCCTCGCCGAAGTCCGCAAACATCCCGGCATCACCAGCGGCGTCGTCGCCGTGCTCGCCGGGATCGGCATCGCCGCCCTGCTGCTGAGCCAGCGCAGCGGCCCGACGCGGTACGAGCGGCTGCGCGGCCGGATCGACCCGCGCGGCTGGATCGATGCGGACGCCCTGCGTGAGCGATTCGGCGGCCTGGCCGAAACCGTCGGCCACAGCCTGTCCGAAGCCGGCGAACGCGCCTCCGACCTGGGCGACGACGCCCGGCATCGCGGCGAACGCTTCGTCCACGACGCACGACATTCCTCACGCAAGGCTTTGAAGAAGCACGGCAAGACGGCGAAGCGCTACGCCCATGACGCGGGCGAATACGCCAGGGACCACGCGAAAGAAGGCGGCGCCCTGCTGGCCCTCGCCACCATCGCCGCCGCCATCGGCGCCGCCGCCCTGGACGTCCGCCGTCCCGACAGCCGCATCCGCAGCCTCGGCAAATTCTAGGGCTGTCTTCAGCCGATGATGGTCCCGACCTTTGTCATCCCCGACCGAGAAGCGAAGATCGGGGATGACAAGGGGCGCAATGCCCGCCCCCTCCGAGATCATTCCAGGGTCAGTTAGACTCTTTGGACTCTTTGGACCCTGTTTTTTCCGTCCCGGACTTTGGACGGACTGGACTCTTTGGACCCTGTTTTTCAGTCCGCCCGCGCCCGCCCATTGCTGCAACTGCGAAGGTCGGCCAAGGTCAGGCCATGGCTGAGCCGACCACCTATGTCTTCGACTTCGACTCGACCCTCGTGCGCATCGAGACGCTCGAGGCCCTGGCCGACATCGCCCTGGCCGGCGCGCCCGACGCCGCCGCCATCCGCGCCGAGGTCGCCGCCCTGACCGATCAGGCCATGGCCGGGGACCTGCCCTTCGGTGAGGCCCTGCGCCGCCGCCTCGCCCTGCTGCCCCTGACCCGCGACCATGTCGCCGAACTGGCCGGCCGCATCCTCGACGAGGGCACGCCCTCGGTCCGCCGCAACCTGCGCTTCTTCCGCGAGAACGCCGGGCGGATCGTCATCCTGTCCGGCGGCTTCCGCGAGATCGTCGCCCCCCTCGCCGCCCATCTGCACGTCCCACCCGAGCGGGTGCTGTGCAACGACCTGCTGTATGACGCCGAGGGCCGGGTGGCCGGCGTGGACGCGGCCAACCCCCTGTCCGGGACGGGCGGCAAGCCCGTCGTCATCCGGGCGCTGAACCTGCCCGGCCCGGTGGTCATGGTCGGCGACGGCTGGACCGACGCCGAGGTCAAGCACGCCGGCGCGGCCGACCGTTTCCACGCCTTCACCGAGATCGTCCGCCGCGAGCGCGTGGTCGCCGCCGCCGACGCCGTGTCGCCCTCGATGGACGAGTTCCTGCACGCCGAGGGTCTGGCCGGCCGATGGTCCTATCCCCGCGCCCGCATCCGCATCCTGCTGCTGGAGAACATCCACCCCGCCGCCGTCGAGCGGCTGGAGGAGGCCGGCTATACGGTCGAATCGCTCAAGGGCGCGCTGGACGAAGACGCCCTGATCGAGGCCGTCCGGGGCGTCCATGTGCTCGGCGTCCGCTCAAAGACCCAGGTCAGCGCCCGCGTGCTCGAGGCCGCCGACAAGCTGATGGCCGTGGCCGCCTTCTGCATCGGGACCAACCAGATCGACCTCGACGCCGCGGCGGCAAAGGGCGTGGCGGTGTTCAACGCGCCCTATTCCAACACCCGGTCCGTGGTCGAGCTGGCCGTCGGCCTGACCATCGCCCTGCTGCGCGACGTCGCCGACAAGTCCGCGGCCATGCACCGCGGCGAATGGAACAAGTCCGCGACCGGCTCGCGCGAGTTGCGCGGCAAGACCCTGGGCATCGTCGGCTACGGCGCCATCGGCTCGCAGCTGTCGGTGCTGGCCGAGGGACTGGGCATGCGGGTCATCTTCCACGACCTGACCGAGCGGCTGGCGCTGGGCAATGCCCGCCGCATGGGCTCGCTGGACGCCCTGCTGGCCGAGAGCGACGTGGTCAGCCTGCATGTCGACGGCCGCACCGACAACACGGCCCTGATCGGCGCGGCCCAGCTGGCGCGCATGAAGGACGGGGCCCTGCTGCTGAATCTCTCGCGCGGCCATGTGGTGGATGTCGGCGCCCTGGCCCAGGCCCTGGGATCGGGCCGGATCGGCGGAGCCGCCCTCGACGTCTTCCCCGACGAACCCGCCACCAACGCCGATCCGTTCGACAGCCCCCTGCGCGGCCTGTCCAATGTGATCCTGACGCCCCACATCGGCGGCTCGACCGAAGAGGCCCAGGAGGCCATCGGCGCCTTCGCCGCCGAGCGCCTGCTGGCCTATCTGAACCGCGGCGACACCACCTTCTGCGTCAACCTGCCCAATGTGCAGCTGGCCGAGGTCGACGGGGCCCACCGCATCCTGCACATCCACCGCAACCAGCCGGGCGTCCTGGCCGAACTGAACCGGGCCCTCGCGGCGGCCGGGCTGAACATCCTCGGCCAGCATCTGAAGACCGACGAACGCACCGGCTATGTCATCACCGACGTCGATCGTGACTATGATCCGGAGGCGCTCCGGACCCTGCGCGGTGTGGCCGGAACGCTGCGGTTCCGGATGTTGCACTAGAAACCTTCCCCGGCGGCATCTTGCGCGCCCGTGAAACCGGCGCACAGTGTCCCGCAACGGTCGCATGATGACGGCCGAGGGAGGATCATCGATGTCTCGTTTCCTGCGCAATGCGGCGCTCGCCGCCCTGACCGTGGCCGCCGCCGGCGCGTTTGCCTCCGCCGCCAGCGCCCAGAGCTACAACCGCCTGGTCGTGTTCGGCGACAGCCTCAGCGACAACGGCAACCTGTACGCCGCCACATTCAACACCCAGCCCACCTCCCCGCCCTTCTTCCAGGGCCGGTTCTCGAACGGGCCGGTGTTCACCGAACTGCTGGGCTTCAACGCCGGCCGTTCGGCCGCGGGCGCGTCCGTATCGGGCAGCATCAACTACGCCTACGGCGGCGCCCGGACCGACAGCTCGGCCTTCCCTCCCGGCATGCGTAACCAACTTCTGGCCTATACGGGCGCCGGCGGCACCTTCGGGGCCAATGACCTGGTCAGCATCCTGGGCGGCGCCAACAACATCTTCCAGGCCGTGGGCCCCGCCTCGGTTTCCCCCAATCCCACCGGCTTCATCCAGCCGATCGCCCTGGCCGCCGCCGCGGACATCAACTTCATCGTCAACAGCGTCGCCGGCGCCGGCGCTGGCACCATCCTGGTCAGCAACCTGCCCAATCTGGCCCTGACGCCCCAGTTCAACCAGGGCGCCGGCGCGCCCGCCGCCCCGCTGGCCGACTACGCCGGCGGCCAGTTCAACGGCGCCCTTTTGGCCGGGCTGATGACAACGGCGGCCGCGCGGCCGGGCACCAACATCATCATGATGGACCTGTACAAGATCGGTCCCGCGCTGGTCGCCAGACCCGGCGCGTTCGGCCTGACCAACGTCAGGGATGTCTGCTTCAACGGCGTCACCGTCTGCGCCACCCCGGAGACCTATCTGTACTGGGACAGCGTCCATCCCACGGCCCGCGGCCACCAGCTTCTCGCGGCCCTGGCCAACGACTACCTCTACTATGGCGACATCGGCGCCCAGTCGACGGTCCAGGCCGAGACCGGCTTCCGCCAGCGTGAGGACCTGCTGGATCTCGCCAGCGAGGGCCTGTCCGGCCGGGCAGACTGGCAGGCCGGAACCCGTCTGACCTTCGGGGCCATCGCCGACAGCGTCGAGACCGACGCCCGCGGATCCGTGGCCGCCGCCGACGCCACCGGCTGGGGCGGCAGGGTCGGGCTGGACCACGTCATGTCTCCCAATGCGCGCTTCGGCTTCGCCGGGACCTTCCGGACGGCCGAGGTCGAGGCCGGACGCATGGCCTTTGACGTCAAGACCTACGCCTTTGACCTCTACGGCGGCTGGCGCTCGGGCGGTCACTTCGTCAACGCCGTGGTGGGCGGATCGGTCGACCACTATGATGACATCACCCGCGTCACCTCCCTGGCCCCGATCATCCACACCGGCGAGACCACCGGCGGCAGCATCGGCGGCCGCATCCAGGGCGGCTTCTGGATGGACATGGGCGGCATCGGCCTGTCGCCCCGTGTCGCGGTCAACTACGTCTCGACCGACGTGAACGGCTATGTCGAACAGGGCCCGGCGGCGCAGTACAGCTACCAGGACCGCACGGTCCAGGCCGCCAGCGGCGAGATTTCGTTGCGGGCCGAGGGCGGCGGCGACGGCATGAGCTTCTTCATCGAGGGCGGCTATCGCGACAGCTTCGGCGACGGCGGCGACCCCGTCCGCACCGGCATCACCGCCAACCCGGCCCAGATCCTGGCGCGCGATATCGATGACCCGTTCGGCGGCTCGTTCATCGCCTCGGCCGGGGTCGACGCCGACCTTGGACCCGTCAGGATGTCGCTCGGCTATCGCGGCCGCTTCGGCGACTCCGCCAACAGCCATGTGGGGGCCATCACCTTCAGCCTGCCGCTGCAGTAGCGGCAGCGACTCCTTCGCCGAACAGGGCGCGCGGCCTTCGGGTCGCGCGCCTTTTTCGTTCCCGGCCTGCGACGACCTGCCGCCCCTGCCCGCCCCAAAGTCGCCCCACGGAGTCTTAGAACGGCGAGCTTCCGGTCGCTGGCCGCAGTGTGTCGCTCGTTGCGGCCGCCGGCGCCCCTCTCGCTCACCTTGAGCCGAAGACGGAGGACGCCGCCATGCGACGCCTGTTCCCGACCGCCCGGTCGTTTCTCATCCATTCAGGTCAGGCCGCCAGCCTGGCCGGCGTCGCCGTGCTGGCCATGGCCGCCGCGCCCCTCTCGGTTCCCGCTGATCCCGCCCTGACCGAAACCCTGGCCGTGCCCGCTGCCCCGCCGATGACCGCCGTGGCCGAGCCGGCCGGACCGGTCACCCGCCTGATCGCCTTCGAGGCGCCGGTCCGCGGCCATGCCGTCAACTCGCCCTTCGGCCTGCGCCGCCTTCCGGGACAGGCCGCTCGCCACCACGCCGGCGTCGACATCGCCGCCCCGCGCGGCACCGGCGTCTTTGTCTCGGCCGAGGGTTCCGTCCTGCGCACGGGATACGAGCCCGCGGGTTACGGCCGGTTCGTCGAGATCCGCCACCCGAACGGCATGACCACCCTCTATGGCCACCTCAGCCGGCTGGACGTGGCCTCGGGCGACCGCCTCGAGGCCGGCGAGCGCATCGGCCTGGTCGGCTCAACCGGCCGTTCGACGGGGCCGCACCTGCATTTCGAGGTGCGTCGCGGCGAGCGCCAGGTCAATCCGGCCAAGGTCATGGGCCGGGCCTTTGAAGTCGTGGTGGCGGACACCGCCTGACCACAAGCCTGGCCGGCGCCCACGGTTTCTTCACCCCTTGGGTCCAGTATGGACGCTCAAAAGGGGGCGTCTTGGACCGGATACTCTACTGCATCGCGTTCGAGCACGACTGGCGCTGGACCCTGGCCGCCGGCCTGATCTGCGTGACCGGGATCGGCACCGCCCTGCGTTTGCTGGCCCAGGCGAGGGAGATGTTCGGCCGTCGACGCCGCGACACCTCCTTGCTGGCGGCCCTCGTCGCCGGGCTGGCGATATTCTCGACCCATTTCCTGGCCATGCAGGGCTATCAGCCGGGCGGCGAGATCCGTTACGGCGTCTGGTTGACCATCGCTTCCTTCGCCACGGTTCTGGTCAGTTTCGCCGTCGCCACGGCCATCGGCATGACGCTGCCGGGACGGGTGAACCGAGCCGTCGGCGGGGTGGTGGCCATGGCCGGCGTGTCCGCCATGCATTTCGTGGGCATAGCGGCGATCGAGATGTCCGGGGCGATCAGCTGGCGGCCGGAGCTGGTCGGTGTCGCCATCGCCGCGGGGACGACCATCGCTGGTCTGGCGGGGGCCTTCGTCTACGGCCCCGAACTGAAGCGGCTGATCGCCACCACCATACTGGGCGCCGTCGCGGTGGTCGTGCTGCACTTCACGGCCATGAGCGCCATGACGATCAGCCCCCAAACCGCCGTTCTGACAGGCGCGACCGTCTCGGGAACCGTCATGACGGGCGTCATCCTCGCCATGGTGGCGGGAATCCTGGGCATCGCCAGCATCGTCGTCTGGATGGGCTGGGCCGCCCGATCCAGCGCCTTGGGCCAGATTCGCGAGGCGATCGACGCCATGCCCGACGGCCTCGCCTTCTACGACACCGACGATCGGCTGGTGCTGTGGAACCACCGCTATGCCGAGGTGAACCCCGAACTGTCCTCGACGCTGAAGGCCGGCATGAGCTTTCGCGAGATCATCCAGATCGGGCTGGAGGAAGGTCTTTACGCTGACGCGCAGGGGCGGCAGGCGGAGTGGGTGCAGGAACGGCTCGACTCCCGCCGGGCCCTGACCACCACCATGGAACAGCGGATCGCGGGCGATCGCTGGCTGCGCGTTTCCGACCGCCGCACGGCGGCCGGCGGCATCGTCACTGTCTGCACCGACATCACCGACCTCAAGAACGACGCCCGCGCCCTGGCCGAGGCGCGCGACGTCGCCCAGTCGGCCAACAGCGCCAAGAGCCAATTCCTCGCCAATATGAGCCACGAAATCCGCACGCCCCTCAACGGGGTGATCGGGGTGGCCCAGGCCCTGGCCAAGACGCCCCTGTCGCCCCAGCAGGAAGAGATGCTGGAGCTGATCCACTCCTCCGGCCACACGCTTCAGGTGCTGCTCAGCGACATCCTCGACCTCGCCCGCGTCGAATCGGGACGGCTGGAGCTGGCCAGCGACGTCTTTCATCTGGGGCGCGCCGTCCGGGAGGCCGCGCAACTCTATGAGACTTCGGCCCAGGTGAAGGGGCTGCAGTTCTTCGTCGAGGTCACGCCCGAGGCCGACGGCTGGATCGTCGGCGACGTGGTCCGCATCAAACAGATCCTGACCAACCTGGTGTCGAACGCGGTCAAATTCACCGGCACGGGCTTCGTCAGCCTGACCGCCGCGCTCGGTCCGGACCGCGCCGGCGTCCCGACCCTGCGCTTTTCCATCGAGGACACGGGCATCGGCTTCGACTGCGAAACCCGCGACCGCCTGTTCAGCCGTTTCGAACAGGCCGACGGCGCCATCACCCGACGGTTCGGCGGCTCCGGCCTCGGCCTCGCCATCTCCCGCCAGCTGGCCGAGATGATGGGCGGCGATCTGGACTGCGAGAGCGAACCCGGCGGCGGATCCGCCTTCATCCTGACCATTCCCTTCAACGCCGCCGAAGCGCCGGCGACCGCGCCCGAGATCGTCGCCGAGCTGCCCGATGCCGAAGCCGGCGCCACCCGCGTGCTGCTGGCCGACGACCATCCGGTGAACCGCAAGGTCGTCGAGATGATCCTGGCCCATGCGAACGTCGAACTGACCTCGGTCGAGAACGGCGCCGAGGCGGTTCAGGCCTGCCGCGACGGCGACTTCGACATCGTGCTGATGGATATGCAGATGCCGGTCATGGACGGCCTGACCGCGACCCGCGAGATCCGGCTGAACGAGGCGGCCATGGGTCTGGCGCGGACGCCGATCGTCATGCTCACCGCCAACGCCCTGGCCGAACATATCGCCTCGGCCGAGGCCGCCGGCGCCGACCGCCACCTGGCCAAGCCGTTCGACGCCGCCGAACTGCTGCAGCTGGTCGCCACCCTGCCCCACGCCCAGGGCAAGTCACTGGCCGCCTGATCTATTCGTAGCCGTGCGCGGCCTCGTTGATGACCTGCGAGGGCATCCTCGAGAAGTCGACGCTGACCGGCTGGGCCGCCCTGGCGCGGAAGGTCTTGATGACGTGCTCGAGGCGGCGGCGCACCTCGCGCTCGGCCTCGGTTCCCGTGTCCAGGTTCAGCGGAGCGAGGCAGAAATCGATGATGGCCGTCGGATTGTTCAGGGGCTGCATGGGCTTTCTCCTTATTCGGCCGCCACGAACTGGGCGGTTTCGGTGGAATCCTTGAGGGCGGTGGTCGATGACTGGCCGTTCGAGATGACGGTGGCGACCTGGTCGAAATAGCCGGTGCCGACCTCGCGCTGGTGGCGGGTGGCGGTATAGCCGGCGGCTTCGTTGGCGAATTCGCGCTGCTGCAGTTCGGAATAGGCCGCCATCCCGCGGTCGCGGTAGCCGTCGGCCAGTTCAAACATCGCGTTGTTCAGGCTGTGGAAGCCGGCCAGGGTCACGAACTGGAATTTGTAGCCCATGGCCCCCAGCTCGCGCTGGAATTTGGCGATGGTGGCGTCATCCAGCCTGGCCTTCCAGTTGAACGAGGGCGAGCAGTTGTAGGCCAGCAACTTGCCGGGATGCTCCCTGTGCACCGCCTCGGCGAAGCGGCGCGCGTCGTCCAGATCGGGATGCGAGGTCTCCCACCACAGGACGTCGGCGTATTTGGCGTAGGACAGGCCGCGGGCGATGCAGTGATCCAGCCCGGTCCCTTCCTTGAGGCGGAAGAAACCCTCGGGAGTTCGGCTTTCGCGGTCGATGAAGGGCCGGTCGCGCGCGTCGACGTCCGAGGTGATCAGCTGGGCGCTCTCGGCGTCGGTGCGGGCCACGATCAGCGTGGGCGCGCCCATGACATCGGCGGCCAGACGGGCGGCGATCAGGTTGCGCTCATGCGCCTGGGTCGGGATCAGCACCTTGCCGCCGAGGTGGCCGCATTTCTTCTCCGAGGCCAGCTGGTCCTCGAAATGGACGCCGGCGGCGCCGGCCTCGATGAAGGCCTTCATGATCTCGAAGCTGTTCAGCGGCCCGCCGAAGCCGGCCTCGGCGTCGGCGACGATGGGCACGAACCAGTCGCGCCTGGCCCCGCCCTCGGCGTGTTCGATCTGGTCGGCGCGTTGCAGGGTGCGGTTGATGCGGCGGCACAGCTCGGGCGCGGCGTTGGCCGGATACAGCGACTGGTCGGGATACATGGCCCCGGCGGTGTTGGCGTCGGCGGCGACCTGCCAACCCGACAGATAGATGGCCTTCAGCCCGGCGCGGACCATCTGCATGGCCTGGTTGCCGGTCACGGCGCCGAGGGCGTTGATGTAGGGCTCGTCGTGCAGCAGCTCCCACAGCCGGTTGGCGCCGCGCTCGGCCAGGGTGTGGGTGATCGGGATCGAACCGCGCAGGCGCAGGACGTCTTCCGGCGTGTACGGACGTTCGATGCCGTCGAAGCGGCCGACGGGCGACGGAACGAGGTGGGCGAAGCTGGTCATGACGGTCTCGGCTCGGGAGGGCGGACATCGCCGCGGGTCTCGAGGAACAGAACACGCCAAAGTCACGAATAACACAGCGACTAGGCATCATTTCGTGTCATTCAGTCATGATATGACATGTCCTGTTAAGTCATTTTATGACTAAATACGGCCATGGACGCCGCCGCCGACCGCAAGCTGTTCCTTGGAGGCCGCCTCAAGCGGCTGCGCCGCGACCTGGCCCTGACCCAGACGGCCATGGCGGTCGATCTGGGCGTCTCGCCCTCCTATCTGAACCATATCGAGCGCAACCAGCGCCCCGTCTCGGCCCAGCTGCTGCTGCGGCTCGCCGACACCTATGACGTCGACCTGCGCACCCTCGGCCAGTCCGCCGGCCCGGCCTCGGAGGCCGAGCTGGCCGAGGCCTTCGCCGACCCGGTCTTCCAGGGCCTGGCCGTGCCGCGCCATGAGATCGTCCAGCTGGCCGAGGACCAGCCCGCCGCCGCCGACGCCCTGCTGCGCCTGTACCGCGCCTTCACCGACCTCCGCGCCCGCGACGGCGCGGAGACCGGAAACGCCGACGACAGCCCGGCCGAGTGGGTCCGCGAATACATCCAGGCGCGTCGCAACCACTTCCCCGAACTCGACGCCCTCGGTGAAACCCTCGCCGAGGCCCTCGCCGCCGACGCGCCCGGGGAACCCTTCGAAACCCGCGTCCGCGCCCGGATGCAGTCGCATCACGGCCTCAGCGTCCGCACCCTGCCCGCCGAGGTCATGGTCGAATGGACCCGCCGCTACGATCCGCACCGCAAACGCCTCCTGCTGTCCGAGACGCTCGGCCCCGCCTCCCGCGCCTTCGCCGTCGCCTTCCAGCTGGCCCTGTCAGCGCATGACGCCGAACTGACCGCCCTGGCCGAGGCGGCCGCCGCGCCCGACGAACCCACCCGCCGCCTGCTGAAGGTGTCCCTGACCAACACCCTCGCCGCCGCCATCCTGATGCCCTACGGCCCCTTCCAGCGCACGGCGGAGGAGACCGGCTACGACCTCGGCCGGCTGCAGGCCCGGTTCGGCGTCAGCTACGAACAGGCCGCCCACCGCCTGACCACCCTGTCGCGGCCCACGGCGCGGGGCGTGCCCTTCTTCCTCATGCGGGTCGACCAGGCCGGCAACATCTCCAAGCGGTTCGCCTCGGGCGCCTTCCCCTTCTCACGCTTCGGCGGCGCCTGCCCGCGCTGGCGGCTGCATTCCGCCTTCCGCACCCCCGGCCGCGTCATCACCCAGATCATCGAGACTCCGGACGGCGGCCGCTGGTTCACCCTGGCCCGCACGGTCGACCGTCAGGGGCATGACGCCTACACCGAGGGCCAGGACCTCGCCATCGGCCTCGGCTGCGAACTGAAACACGCCCACCGCCTGACCTACGCCCGCGGCCTCGACCTGACCGCCCCCGAGGTCACCCCCATCGGCCCCGCCTGCCGCCTGTGCCACCGCCACCCCTGCGCCGAACGCGCCGCCCCGCCCATCGACCGCCCGCTGGTGGTGGATGACTGGGCCAAGTCGGTGAGTCCGTATCCGTTCGCGGGGGGATAGCCCGTCCCGCGCATTGCCGCCCGGTGCAAAGTAGGGTTGAGTTCCCGTTCGCAGGAGAACCGGGAATGTCATTTCGTCTCGCCGCCTGTCTCATGGCGCTGTTCCTCGCCTCCTGCGCCAGCCTGCCGCCGCCCGCACCGGTGATCGCGAGGGATGAGGCCTCGGTTCCGCCAATCTCCAACAATCGGTTGGGCCCGATCGCGAGCTGGTGGGGCGATGGTCGGGCGCCGACCGCCGTGGTGAGCGCGGGTTTTGTCGCTGTCGCCCCGACTACCGGGGGATTGGACGTCCGCGACTTCGCGGGAACGACCGAGCAACGCCTGCCCGCGAACCGTCTCACCGACATCGATGTCGCCACCCTGCCCCTGGAGAACAGCTACGCCGTCGTCATCGGCGGGGCTGAGCGGTCTTCGGGCCGAACACGGATCGTTCTCTTTCAGCTGGAAAGCACCGACGACCGGCCAATGCGGCTCTGGGGCGAAATCGCGACGGACCTCGCCGATCCCCGGGGATTTTGCATGCGGCAGGTCGAGTCCAACATTCAGGCCGTGGTTTTCGACCGCCGAGGCGAAGCGCGGCATTTTATGATTACCCAAGGCCCGGACGGTGGGCTTGTCTCGCGCGAGTCCCGCCGATTCCGCATCAGCCGGACGGGGACGGGCTGCGCGATCGTTACGGGCTACAACCACCTGTATGTCAGCCACGCGCGACGGGGTTTCTGGCGCTATTCTCTCGATCCGAACGTGTCCAGCCCGCCTCGACTCATCGGCCAATCGGCCCCACCCGTGATTCCGCGCAGCGTGAGCGTCTCGGTCCTCTCGACATTCCCTCATTCCTATCTGGCGAGCCTGGACCACGACCATGCAGCCATCTCGCTCTGGCGCATCGACCGGGATGACTTGCGGTGGCTGGGTCGTGTCGAGGTGCGGGACGGACCCGGCGGACCCAGAGTCCACAGCCTGGGCAGCCTTGATGCCTACGGCGGCGAGCTGGAGGGCTTCCCGGGCGGCGTGATGGTTCTTCACGGCCGGGTCGGTCGCGGAACGCCGTCCCTGAAATTCGTCGACTGGTCCGCCGTGCTGAACGTGCTGGGCATCGAAGTCCGGCCGGCGATCCGGTCAGTTCAGCCGCACCTTGTCCCCGTCCCGGCTGTTGGCGACTCCTGAACGGTCGAACAGCGCCGCAACAATGTCGCCCGCCTGCGGCGACCCTTCGTCCAGCAGCAACTCGATATCCCGCCGCAGCGTCACATCCCCCGACACAGCGTCCAGCGCGTCCAGCCACTCCTCCCGCGTCAGCACCCCGTCCTCGCGGCTGGCGTCGATCAGCGGCCGGAGGAAGTCGAACCAGTCGCCGCCGGTCGCCCGCCGCTGCGCGCCCTCGGCGACGATGCCGAACACCGCGCCGCAGGCGTACAGGGCCCGATGCTCGCCCCGTCCGGCGGCCTCAGTCACCGGCGCGTCGGCCAGACGGATGCAGTCGTCGACCTCCTTCTGCAGCTCCGCGCGCGCGTCATAGGCGGGATTGATGCTCTTCAGGGCCTGGATCGCCATCAGGTCCGCTCCGCCCTCGGTGATCCAGGCGTCGCGGGCGCGCTCGTAGCGCACGACCTGCCCCAGCCAGAAATGCGCGCTTTCATGGCCGATGAACCAGCGGGCCGTCGCCGACATCCGCGCGCTGGGCTCAACCACGCCGGCGCCGTCGAAAGTCATGACGATCAGGCCCGGCAGGACACTGCCCCCCATAGGTGTGCGACCGGCGGTGGGACCGTTCCAGCTGACCATGATCGTGGGGTGCCCGGTCTCGCCGGGACCGAGCCTCGCCGCATAGACGTCGGCGACGCGCGGGGCGAAATCCTCGATGGCCGCGCCGATCCATTGCGGCAGTTGAGGATCGATCACGGTGACCAGACGCTCGCTCTCGACCATATCGGCCTCGCCGAACAGGACATAGGTTTCCGCCTGAACTGCGGTCGCGTCCGGCAGCCGCTCGCCCTTGAACAGGATCGGCCCGGCCCGGTCGCGCCAGGTCACCGAGGCCGGTCCCGTCTGGAGCGGATAGCCGTTCAGATCGAGCGGGACAGCCTTCGCCTCATCCACGGACGCCAGCGGAAACACGTCGAACTGGCCGCTTGGCATGGCCACCGAGCCGTCGGTGAAGACAAGCACCCCATAGTCGGCCTCGAGATTGTCCGGCCTCGGCGTGAAGGCGATCTGCACCCGGCGCGGCACGGGCCCGCCGTCGGCGGCGCGCAGGATGTCGCGCGCGCCGGCGCGTTCCAGCACCACACCCGGCGTGATGACCCGCCACTGCTCAGGCCGCCATGGGAGTCGGGTCTCCTCGATCAGCGCCGAACGGAAGAAGGCCCAGACCGGCGCGTCACGGTCGAACTCATAGTCCGCCGTCCAGGCGTCGCCGCCCCGGGTGACGGTTACGGCGGGCCGGGACGGCTCGGCGGCCCCCTCCTGCGGTGACCCGCCCGCCTGCGCGCCCGTGGCCAACGCAAGGGCGGCCATGACCGCGATCATCAATTGGCGCATGCGTGCTCCCCCTTCTGCGCCGTGGACTGCCATGGGTCGGCGGGCGGCGTCAGCTTAAGCTTTGGTCAGGCTTGGGTCCGATCGAGGGCGCAAAGGCGACTGAACCATTTCAGAGCTCAGGGGTTCGGCGCTGGTCTGAGCAGGGTCCATCGTGAATTTGTTTGAGTTTGTGCGGAAGCATTGGCTTCTGCTTCTGGTCTGTGTGGAGTTGGTGACCGCCGCGGCCCTGTCGGGCTGGCTCCTCGCCGGGGCGGTCCTGTCCTGATCCTCAGCTCCGTTCGAGCGCCCTGCCGGCCGCCGCCAATTCCCCGGCCATGACGGCCTTCAACCGCGCCGGCGCCACGATCTGCACCTGATCCCCCCAGCTGAACAGATGCCAGGCCAGTTCCCGCATGCCGCTGGCCCGGAACCGCACCACGACGCCGCCGTCCGGCTGATCCTCGACCGTCTGGGTCGGGTGCCAGCGCCAGGCCCGGGCCTCGGCCGCGCCGCCGGGCGTGACCCGCAGCACCACATCCTCGATCTCGTCCTGATAGATGCCGAACGACTGGCTGGCGAAGGCCTGCAGGTCGAAATCGGCGGGCGGGGCGGCGACCCCGTCCTCGGCCCGGACGGCGCTCATCCGGTCGAGGCGGAAGGTCTGGATCCTCCCGCTTTCCCGATCCGCGGCGACCAGATAGTTGGCGCGGCCGAACATCACCCCGCATGGCGCCACGCTGCGCCGCCGCGCCTCGACGCCGGGCCGGCTGTAGATGAAGCCCAGCGGCCGGCCCGCCAGGATCGCCTGCCGGATCTCGGCCAGCATGGCCTCGTCCGCCGACGGGCGCGGTCCGGCCTGGACCGCGATGGTCTCGGCCCGCACCAGCGCCTCCAGATCGGGAGCCAGCCGGTTCAGGGTCGTCGAGCGCATGGCCGACTTCAGCTTGCGCTCCAGCCCTTCCAGCGCCGCCGCCCGGCCCGGCTCGCCCGTGGCCCGCAGCCCCTGCGCCGCCTTGCTGAGCTCGACCAATTCCTCGGTCGTGGGCGCCTGTTCAAACGCCGACAGACCGCCCCGAATGCGCCAGCGTTTGGAGGGCGGGTCCGACACCTCCTCGGCGGCGGGATAGAGCGCCAGCACCGCGTCGCGGATCCGTTCGGCGGTGCGCCGGCCGACGCCGCATTCGCGCGCCATCTCGTCCAGCGTCAGGCCCTCGGCGCTGGCGGCCATCCGCCGCGCCAGCTCGATCACCACGGCCGCCTTGTCGTGTCTCATGCCGCGACGATGGCATACGTCCGATTTTGACGCAACGCTGTCCCAAGGTGAGTCTCAACAGACGCCCTTCACCGGAGACACCCCATGGCCCGCTCGTTCTCTGCCCACGCTTCCGTCGCCGCCGGCCGCTATCTGATCGTGCCGTGCGAGGCCGACGGCTGCGGCGATCTGGCCGTGATCTGGGACCGTCTGGAGGAACAGGTGATCGACGTCATCGACGCCCGCCTGTCGGCCCGCTACGCCGACGAGGACGCCCTGTGGGACGAGGCCCGCCCGGCCTTCGACCCGGCCGAAGACTTCCGCATGGCGGCCTGATCAGTCTTCGGGATAGAGCTCGCGCATGTGCGCCAGACAGGCGACCGCCATTTCGCGCAGCACGCCCAGGTCGATCTGGTCCAGGCGATTGATGTACATGCACGATACGCTGGTCTTCACCTTGCCGAGGCGCGCGAGCGTGGCTTCCTGCCCCTTGTACCCCGACATGAGGTAGAGGACCGTCTGGGCCTTGCGCGGCGAGAACCCCAGCCGGGGCGCGTCGCCCTCGTGCCCGCTGTCATACCGGTAGTGATACCGCCCGAAGCCGATGATCGACGGCCCCCACATCACCGGCGGCTCGCCCGACACCTCCTCCAGCAGGGCGCACAGCGTCTCCGCGTCGGCCCGGCGCACCGGGTTCTCGACGGCGGCGATGAAGTCAGCGACGGAGATCTCCGTCGGTTTGGTCTTGGCTTCGTATGCCATTTCAGGTTTCTCGCTCGAACAGCTTATCCGTGTTAGACGTTACCGATGCCGACCATCTCACGGTTCTATGGTATAGTGATCCGGATGTGGTTCGGCGACCACCCGCCTCCGCACTTCCACGCGTTCGAACAGGATAGCGAGGCGCAGATCAGCATCTCGGATGGTGAGATCATTCAAGGAAGGCTATCCAGGCCGGCGCAGCGACTGGTGAAGCAATGGACGCAGATGAACAGGGCAACCCTGATGGCGAACTGGGAAACCAGTCGCTCGGGGTCTCGGAAGCCGATGCAACAGATTCCGGGTTTGGATACGCCCCGGTGACCGACATCGTCCACGTCATCCGCGTGCTGCGGCTTGGGGCCTATAGGCTGAAGCTGTGGTTCAGCGACGGGACCGCCGGTGAATGGGATTTTTCAGAGCTCTCGACGCGCGAGACCGGCCCTATGGTCGAACCCTTCAAAGACCCCGCCTTCTTCAATCGCGTCTTCGTTGAATTCGGCGGCCTAACCTGGCCCAACGGCTTCGACTGGAGCCCCGAGGCGCTGCACGCCGACATGGCGGCGGCGGGGGTGCTGAAGGTCGAGAGCGCGGCGGCCTAACCTCTCCAGTCCGGGCCGAAAACGACGACACCGACGTGTTCGATATTTGAAGCGCCCGACGCCGCGCCGAGGTCCTTTCGCATGGCGCTCAATAGCGACGCGACCAGACGGTGACTTTCGGGCGTTGTCGTTGCCGGTCCGCCCCGCTCAAACTCGGCCAAGCGCTGCACAACCAAGTCGGAGCCGTAAATGCAGACGCGGGTCTTTGCGTCCGTTAGAGCCGCCAGCGCTTCCTTGGTTCGACCCACAGCCGCTATCTGGGAAAACACACGAAAATAATCCGCATATGCCTGCCCCTTCTGGGCTTGGATGTGCTTCTTGAGTTCTAGCGAACGGCCAAAAAACTACTGATGGCCAGCGCCGACCAGAATACCTGCGAGCGGAAGAGTCGCGGCTAGAATGAGCTGGGGCGTCATCCCATCAAAGCCCCTTCACAATCCCCTCGACCATCTTCTTCGCGTCGGCGAACAGCATCATCGTGTTGTCCCTGAAGAACAGTTCATTCTCGACCCCCGCATAGCCCGCCGCCATGCCGCGCTTGATGAACAGCACCGTCCCCGCCTTCTCCACGTCCAGCACCGGCATGCCGTAGATAGGGCTCTGCGGATCGGTCTTGGCCGCCGGGTTGGTGACGTCGTTGGCGCCGATGACGAAGGCCACGTCGCAGCTCGAGAACTCGCTGTTGATGTCCTCCAGCTCGAACACCTCGTCATAGGGGACATTGGCCTCGGCCAGCAGGACGTTCATGTGGCCCGGCATGCGGCCGGCCACGGGGTGGATGGCGTATTTCACCTCGACCCCCTCCTCCTTCAGCTTGTCGGCCATTTCGCGCAGGGCGTGCTGGGCCTGGGCCACGGCCATGCCGTAGCCCGGGACGATGATGACCTTGGAGGCGTTCTTCATGATGAAGGCGGCGTCCTCGGCGCTGCCCTGTTTGACCGGCCGGGTCTCGACATGGCCGGCGCCCGCCGCCGCCGTCTCGCCGCCGAAGCCGCCCAGGATGACCGAGAAGAAGCTCCGGTTCATGCCCTTGCACATGATGTAGCTCAGGATCGCGCCCGAACTGCCCACCAGCGCCCCGGTGATGATCAGGGCGATGTTCTCCAGCGTGAAGCCCAGCGCCGCCGCGGCCCAGCCGGAGTAGGAGTTGAGCATCGACACCACCACCGGCATGTCCGCCCCGCCGATGGGGATGATCAGGGTCGCGCCGAGGATCAGGGCGATCACGAAGATGCCCCAGAAGGCCCAGACCGCCGTCCCGCCCGTGCCGATCATGATCCCGATCAGCAGCACCAGCCCCATGGCCAGGCCGATGTTGATCAGGTGCCGCATCGGCAGGATGATCGGCGCCCCGCTCATGTTGCCGTTCAGCTTGGCGAAGGCGATGACCGAGCCGGTGAAGGTCACCGCCCCGATGGCCACGCCCAGCGCCAGTTCGATGATCGACAGCGTCTTGATCCCGCCCGTCGCCGTGGCGATGCCGAAGCTCTCGGGCGCATAGACCGCCCCGATGGCCACCAGACAGGCCGCCATGCCGACCAGGGAGTGGAAGGCCGCGACCAGCTGCGGCATCTGGGTCATCTGCACCCGCGCCGCGATCACCGCGCCGGCGCCGCCGCCGACGACCACCCCGCCGGCGATCAGGCCCAGCGTCAGCGGGTCCAGCGTCCCCGTCGACCACAACGTCAGCAGGGTCACGGCGACCGCCAGCCCCATGCCGACCATGCCGAAGGTATTGCCCCGCCGGCTCGTCTCCGGGCTCGACAGCCCGCGCAGGCTGAGGATGAACAGGACGCCTGAGACCAGATAGGCCAAGGCCGCGAAGGATGCGTTCATGCGGTCAGTCTTCCCTCAATCTCATCGTCCGGGCGGGGGGCAGGCGGTGCGCGCCAGCCGCCACAGGGCGGCGGCGATGAACAGCGGTCCGACAAAGATCATCGCCCAGTCCCACATGCTCATCGGCTTCTCCTGGGCCACGATGCGCAGCAGGATGGAGGCGAACAGCAGCACCACCCCGCAGTCGAGGAAGCGCAGCTTGCGGATGGCGTCCTTCTCGCGGAGCCAGCTCCACAGCCACAGCCCCGCCCCGATCGCCGTGGCGACCCATGACGCGCCGACCGCGAGCTGGAGGGGGTCGAAGGTCACGTCCCGGCGGCCTCGACGGTCTTGGGCTTTTCCTTCTTGCGATACATGGCCAGCATGCGCCGGGTGACCATGAATCCGCCGAAGATGTTGACGCTGGCCAGGGTCACGGCCGCCACGCCCGCCCCCTTGGCGATCCAGCCGTTCGGCCCGGCGTCGCCGCTGAACGCCGCCGCCGCGATCAGCCCGCCGACCACGATCACCGACGAAATGGCGTTGGTCACCGCCATCAGCGGCGTGTGCAGGGCCGGGGTCACGGACCAGACGACGTAGTAGCCGACGAAAATGGCCAGCACGAAGATGGCCAGGCGGAAGATGGTGGGATCGACGTGTTCCATCAGCCTCGTACTCCCTCATGCACCACGGCCCCGCCGTGCGTCACCGCCGACGCCTTGAGGATCTCGTCCTCCATATCCAGCACCAGCGCCCCGTCCGTGATCATCAGCCCGACGAAGGCGACCAGGTTCTTGGCGTAGAGCGACGAAGCGTCCGCCGCGATCCGGCCCGGCAGGTTGGTATGGCCGACGATCGACACGCCGTTGGCCGTGGTCACCACCTCGCCCGCCTTGGCCCCCTCGACGTTTCCGCCCGCCTCGACCGCCAGATCGATCAGCACCGAGCCCGGCTTCATCGTCGCCACCTGGGCCGCGCTGACCAGCACCGGCGCGGCGCGGCCGGGGATCAGGGCCGTCGTGATGACGATGTCCTGCTTCTTGATATGCTCGCCGGTCAGGGCCGCCTGTTTGGCCTGATACTCGGGCGACATCGGCTTGGCGTAGCCGCCGGCCGTCTGGGCGTTCTTGAACTCCTCGTCCTCGACGGCGAGGAATTTGGCCCCCAGCGATTCCACCTGCTCCTTGGTCGCGGGCCGCACGTCGGTGGCCGTGACCACCGCCCCCAGCCGCCGCGCCGTGGCGATGGCCTGCAAGCCCGCCACGCCCACGCCCATGACGAAGACCTTGGCCGGCGCGACGGTGCCCGCCGCCGTCATCATCATCGGAAAGCCCTTGCCGTAGGCATAGGCCGCCTCGATCACCGCCCGGTACCCGGCGAGGTTGGCCTGCGACGACAGGGCGTCCATCACCTGCGCCCGGCTGATGCGCGGGACGAACTCCATGGCGAAGGCCGTGGCCCCTGCCCCGGCCAGCGCCTGCACCGTCTCCTTCTCGCGATAGGCGTCCAGCAGGGCCACGACGACGGCGCCGGGCTTCAGCGCGCTGGTCTCCTGCGCCGTCGGGCCGCGCACCTTCAGCACGATGTCGGCGCCCGACAGCACCGCCTTGGTGTCCTTGGCCACGGTCGCCCCGGCGGCGGCGTAGTCGTCATCGGGAATGGACGAGCCGGCCCCGGTCCCCGCCTCGACGGTCACGGTCGCGCCCATGGCGACGAATTTCTTCACCGTTTCCGGAGTGACGGCGCAGCGCGTCTCGCCGTCTCGGCGTTCGCGGGTCACGGCGATGGCGACAGCCAAGCGAATCCCTCCGTTTTCTCTCGACGGAGCGACGTTAGGCTTATCCGGGAGGGCGCGTCAAAGCGGCAGGTCTTGTCGGGCCGCGGTCAAAAGGCTCCGCCTTTTCGACCCGACGCGGCCCGGTCCTTCGCGCTCAAGCAGCGCGCGACCGATCGTCATCCCTGCGAAGGCAGGGACGCGCGCGTCAGCGCCCAAAATCAGTGCTTCTTGCCCGACTTGAGGAAGAAGAAGCCGGCGACCGAAAGCACCACCGCCACGATCAGGGCGGTCATCAGGCTGCCGCCCGGCTGGAACCAGAGGGTCAGGAACACCAGCAGGACCGAGATGGCCATCGAACCCCATTTGGTCAGGACCATGAAGGCATCGAACGTCGACTCCTGCTCGCGGATTTCCTGCGAACCGCGGACGTAGTCGTCGTGGGCGTCGGGCGATTTGGCCATGGGTGTTGTCCGGGACTCAGATCAATCGGTGGCCGCTTTATAGCGGGCCTTGGCGCAGGCTCAAGCCACCGCCTCGAACTGATCGATCAGACGCTCCAGCCGCCGGCAGCCGATGCTCCAGAAGGCCGGGTCGCGCGGGTTCAGCCCGAACGGCGCCAGGGCCTCGACATAGCCGCGCGATCCGCCGCCCGCGAGCAGCTCCCGGTACAGCGGCGTGAACCCGGACGGGTCCTTCGCCCGCGTCTCCATCAGCGCCGCCACCAGCAGATCGCCGAAGGCATAGGCGTAGACGTAGAAGGGCGAGTGGACGAAATGGCTGACATAGCTCCACCAGTGCTCATAGCCGGGGTTGAGCGTGATCGCCGGACCCAGCGAGCCGCCCACCTCCTCGAGGAACAGCTCGCCGATCCGTTCGACCGGGACCTCGCCCTTCGCCCGTTCGTCATGGAAGCGCGTCTCGAAGCGGTGGAAGGCGATCTGGCGGACCACGGTGTTCAGCCCGTCCTCGATCCGGCCCGCCAGCAGTCCGCGCTGTTCGGCCTTCGGCGCCGTGGCCAGAAGCCGGTCGAAGGTCAGGCCCTCGGCGAAGATCGAGGCGGTCTCGGCCAGGGTCAGCGGCGTATCGGCCAGCAGCGACCCCTGCCCCGCCGCCAGCGTCTGGTGCACCCCATGGCCCAGCTCATGCGCCAGGGTCAGGACATCGCGCCGCTCGCCCATCCAGTTCAGGAACACATAGGGGTGGCGATCCGAGGTCACCGGGTGGGCATAGGCCCCCGACTGTTTCCCCGGCCGCGCCTTGCCGTCGATCCACGGCCTGTCGAAAAAGCCCTCGGCGCGGTCCGCGAACTCGGGGCCGAGGTCGGAGAAGCTTTCCAGCACCAGCTGTTTCCCCGCCGCCCAGTCATAGCCGCGCGGGGCCGTGGTCTCGATCGGAGCGTTGCGGTCCCACTGGTCCAGCTTCGCCCTGCCCATGGCCCGGGCCTTGAGCGCGTAGTAGCGGTGCGACAGTTTCGGATAGGCGGCGGCGACGGCCTGCGCCATCGCATCGACCGACTCGCCATCGACCTCGTTCGACAGGTGGCGGGCGTCGGCGGGCCGTTTGAAGCCGCGCCACTTGTCCTCCAGCGCCTTGTCGGCGGCGACGGTGTTCAGGACCAGCGCCATGGTCTGCGTCCGCGCCGCCAGCGCCTCGTTCAGCCCCTCGGCCGCCGCCTTGCGCCGCGCCGCCTTGGGGTCGGACAACCGGTTCAGAGCTTCCGACAGGGTCAGTTCGTCCTTGCCCGCCCTGACCTTCATCGCGGCGAGGGTCTCGTCGAACAGGCGCGGCCACTGGGCGCTGATCGGGCCGCGCTCGGCCAGGAAGGTCTCCAGCTCATTGGACAGTTCGTGCGGCTTCATCGCCCGCACCCGCCGCAGCCACGGCCGCCAGCGCGCCGTCGCCGGCCAGGCGGCCAGCGCCGCCTCGATCTCGGCCTCCTCCAGCTGGTTGATCTCCAGCGTGACCCAGACCGTGGGCGTGGCGATGGCGGTCAGCTTCTCGCGCACGGTCGCCTCGAAGCCCTGGGCCCCGGCGTCATTGCGGTCCGTCGAGGCGGCGAGGAAGGCATAGGCCCCCAGCGCGCCGAGAATGTCCGACGCCTGTTCGTACAGGGTCACCGCCCGGTCCAGCCGCTCTCCCAACAGCGGCGCCTCGGTCCGCGCCGCGATCAACTGACCCTGCAGGTCGTTGAGCTCGACGACGAGAGCCTGCGCGCGCGACAGGTCGGCCTCGATCCGGGCGTCCTCCCGCGAGGCGTACAGGTCGGACAGGTCCCACAACGGGGCGTCCAGCGGATCGGCGGGGGTCTTGAAGGGTGCGTTCATGCCTTCCGTTGTGGGGATGGCGGCGGCCCGACGCAACGTCCGGAAGCCGCGAGACGCCTGTTCGCCGGCGCCGCAATGTCGCGGTCATGAGCTTTCGTATCCACGCCCTGCCCCTGGCGCCCTTCCGCCCCCTTTACACCCTCGACGACGCCGCCCTTCGGGCGCTCGGCGCCCGCCGCATGGTCGCCGACGCGCCGCACAGCGCGCCGTGCCGCGTCAGCCTGGCCGATGCCGAACCGGGCGAAGCCTTGATCCTGCTCAACCATCGCCACCTCGATGACCCGTCCAGCCCGTACCGCGCAGAAGGGCCCATCTTCGTTCGCGAGATCGCCATCCAGGCCCGACCCGCCCCCGGCGAGGTCCCGGACATGCTGAAACGCCGCCTGCTCTCGGTGCGGGTCTATGACGCCGACTGGATGATGATCGACGCCGATGTGGTCGAGGGCCACGACCTGGCCGGTCGACTCGACCGCTGGCTTGACGACGAACAGGCCGCCCGCATCCATATGCACACGGCCCGGCGCGGCTGCTTCATGGCCGCGGCGGAGCGGACCTAACCCTCGAACGCGGCGATCAGCGCCTTCAGGTCGGGCTCGTCGACCCGGCGGACGGCCTCGTCGCGGCTGACCCAGACCCGCTCGCGCTCGGCCTGTTCCTGCCAGACGGGATGTTCGGCCCGCACCTCGAGCGCATGGAGCGCGACCACGCACCAGCGAGGCGCGCGCCGCTTGAGCACCTTCAGATAGCGGAACGTCCCGATGGGCGCCTCTGTCACCGCCCCCTCGACCCCCGCCTCCTCCAGCGCCTCCTGGGCGGCGGATTCGGCATCCGTCTTGCCGGCCATCCGGCCGCCCTTGGGGGTGACCCAGCGCCGGGTCTCGCGCGAGGTCACCAGCAGGATCTCGATCCCGCCGGCGCCACGGCGCCACGGCAGGGCGGCGACCTGACGCCGCTCGGCCGGTTCGGAACGGATCGCCGGGTCTCTCATCGGTCAGGCGGAACTCCGGGCACGGCGCGCCGACGACCGGCGCGCTGTTCAAACCGTCCGTCGCCTGATGATTCCTTGCAATAGGACAGGCTGCGCGCCGGGTCGGCTAGAGGGCGTGTTTGGATGCCGCATCTTCATTGGCCGCGCACTCGAAGCGCGCACAGAATTTCTCGCCCAGCCGGGTGAAGAGCGTTGTCAGATGCGGCGTCATCGCCGTCTCCAGCCTGATCCCGAACTCGAAACTCTTCTCGGTGATCGAGCGGCCGAGGGGCGTGTCGAAGAAGGCGATCAGCGCCTCCAGTTCCCGCTCGGTGTACAACTCGGCCACGTCATCCGTCAGGTCGGAGAACGTCGCCCGCATGGCTTCGTCGAACGCGGCGGTCATGTGCTGCGTCAACCAGGCACGCTGGTCCGCCGGCATGTCGGCGTTCCCGAAAGCCTCCTCGAAATAGCCGGCGATCGACTTCCGCAGGCTCTCGCCCTGGGTCACCTCGAGATAGCGCTCCGCCAGCATCAGCCGGCGAGCCTCGCCCGCGGAGTCCTGCGCCGCGGCCGGCGCGGCCAGGCCCAGCGAGAGGGCGGCGAGAATCAGAATGAAGATGCGCATCATGCCCCCGGGGAGAAACCACCGCGAACCTTCGGTTGCCGGCGCGCCGCACACAAGCGTGCTGGGAACACAGGCGGCCTGAAAAACCGCGCGACCAAGGAAAAAAGGGCGGCGACCCCGCGGTCGCCGCCCTCTTCATTCACTCTGTCAGGCCGATCAGGCGTTCAGCGACGCCGGATCGATCTTGAAGCCCGGTCCCATGGTCGAGGACAGGGTGATGCGCTTGACATAGGTGCCCTTGGCGCCGGCCGGACGGGCCTTTTGCAGGGCGTCCACATAGGCCTTCACGTTGGCTTCGAGGGCTTCCTGGGTGAAGGAGGCCTTGCCGATGCCGCCGTGGGCGATGCCGGCCTTCTCGACGCGGAACTCGACCGCGCCGCCCTTGGCGTCCTTGACCGCTTGCGCGACGTTCGGAGTCACGGTGCCGACCTTGGGGTTGGGCATCAGGCCGCGCGGGCCCAGCACCTTACCCAGACGGCCGACCAGGGCCATCATGTCCGGGGACGCGATGACGCGGTCGAAGTCCATGAAGCCGCCGTTGATCTTTTCGTACAGATCCTCGGCGCCCACGATGTCGGCGCCGGCGGCCAGGGCTTCAGCAGCCTTGGCGTCCTTGGCGAAGACGGCGACGCGAACGTCACGGCCCGTGCCCGACGGCAGGTTCACGACGCCGCGGACCTGCTGGTCGGCGTGACGGGGATCGACGCCCAGGTTGACGGCGATCTCGATGGACTCGTCGAACTTGGCGGTGGCGTTGGATTTGACGGCCTTGATGGCCTCGGCGAAGTCCATCGGAACGACGGTGTCGCCGGTCCGGGCCTTGGTGCGCTTGGTTTGCTTGGCCATGTGCTTAGCCCTCCACGACGTTGAGGCCCATGGCGCGAGCCGAGCCTTCGATGATCTTGGTCGCGGCGTCCAGGTCGTTCGCGTTCAGATCCTTCATCTTCTTTTCGGCGATCTCGCGCAGCTGGCTGCGCTTGATCTTGCCGGCCACTTCGCGGCCCGTCATCTTCGAGCCCGAGGTGATCCCGGCGGCCTGTTTGATGAAGTGGGTCGCGGGCGGGGTCTTGGTGACGAAGGTGAAGCTCTTGTCCTGGTAGACCGTGATCACGGTCGGCAGGGGCGTGCCTTTGACTTCCTTCTCGGTGCGGGCGTTGAACTCCTTGACGAAGCCCATGATGTTGACGCCGCGCTGACCGAGGGCGGGCCCGATCGGGGGTGAAGGCGTGGCGTTGCCGGCCGGCACCTGCAATTTGATATAGCCCAGAATCTTCTTGGCCATTGGTCTCTCCTGACTGTGGCCCTGAACTCAATCAGGACCGGTGAGCCGTGGTCGTGGCATGGCTGCCTCCCACGGATTTATGCGGGCGAACCCGCACCGCTCCTCAGAGCGAGGCGCGCGTGTAGCGGAAACACGAACAAAATACAATCCGCTCATCCCGGCGAAAGCCGGGACCCAGTCCTGTCCAGCTTGACGCCGGCGCTTCAGGACAAGCGTGTTAGCCACATCCGCCCGGATCGGTCACCCAAAACACTGGGTCCCGGCCTTCGCCGGGATGAGCGGATCAGGGTTACGAAGCGTTCTTCTCGACCTGATTGTATTCCAGATCGACCGGCGTCGGCCGCCCGAAGATGGACACGGCCACGCGCAGGCGGGCGTTGTCCTCGTCGACGCTCTCGACCTGACCCTCGAAGCTGGCGAAGGGTCCGTCGATGACCTTGACGGTCTCGCCGATGTCGAAGCGGATGGTGGGCTTCGGACGCTCGACGCCCTCCTCCACCTGGCCGATGATGTTCTGGACTTCCTTCTCGGACACCGGCAGCGGCTTGGTGCCGCCCGCGGCGCCGAGGAAGCCGGTGACCTTCGGCGTGTTCTTGACCAGGTGATAGGCGTCGTCGGTCATCTCCATCTTCACCAGCACATAGCCGGGGAAGAATTTGCGCTCGGAGTTCACCTTCCGGCCGCGGCGGATCTCGACCACGTCCTCGGTCGGCACCAGGATCTCGGAGAAACAGTCCTCGAGGCCCTGCTGGCGCGCCTGGTCGGTCAGGTGCTGGGCGACCTTCTTCTCGAAATTCGAATAGGCGTGGACGATGTACCACTTGTGCCGGGGATTGGCGGCGGGCTTCGCGGGAGCGGCGTCGGTCATGGGGAGGCTCTCCTACTGGCCGAACGAGAGGATGGCGCGCGAGGCGACGGACAGGCCGGCGTCGACCACGAAGAAGAAGATCGCGGCGATGACCACCATGATCAACACCATCACCGAGGTGATCCAGGTCTCCTTGCGGCTCGGCCATACGACCTTGCGCAGCTCGGCGCGCACCTGACTGGCGAACTGGGGAATCGAGGTGCGCTTCTTCGGCGCGCCCGTATCGGCCGCCACGGCGGCGCCGGCGATCACCGGCTGGGCGGGCTGTGTGCGGCGCCCCGAGGGGCTCTTGGCCTTGGCCATGGTCTTCTGGTCTCGTTTCAACAGGCTGACGGTGCAGATAGGTACCCGCGCCGCCGGCGAAAAGTGGCAGGAGTGGAGGGACTCGAACCCACGACCCTCGGTTTTGGAGACCGATGCTCTACCAGCTGAGCTACACTCCTAGCGTCCGGACAAAACTATAACGCGCCGGAGGGTCGCCCCCCAGGCGCGTTCGCCTTCGCCAGACCGGGGCGTATGCCCGACCACGCGGGGGTTTTCAAGCGGCTTGGGCCTTAATCGTCGTACTGGTCGGCCACGGCCCGGGCCTCGTCTTCCGGCTTGACCACCTGTTTGAACAACAGTTTGTCGATGCGGCGGTCGTCCATGTCGATGACCTCGACCTCGAACCGCCCCAGTTGCAGGATTTCGCCTTCATGGGGCACCCGCGACAACTGGTGAAGCACCAGGCCGGCGATGGTGTGGAAGCCGTCGGCCTCGCCGAAATCCTCGCCCAGGGTGTCGGCCAGCTCATCGATGTCGGTCTGGCCGTCGACCAGCCAGCTGCCGTCCTCGCGCTGGCGCACATTGACCTCGGCGTCGTCGTGCCCCTCGTCGAAGTCGCCGGCGATCATCTCCAGCAGGTCGGTGGCGGTCACCACCCCCTCGAAGGCGCCATACTCGTCGACCAGGAAGGCCATGTGGACCTTGGAGGCCTTCATGATTCCCAGCGCCTTGAGCACCGAGGTCGACTGCGGGATGAAGGCGGGCGTCTGCACCAGACGCTCGACGTTGAACTCGCCGTTGTCCAGCAGGCTGTCCAGCAGGTCCTTCTTGTGGATGACGCCCAGCGGATTATCGACGTCGTTCTCGCGCGCCACCACGATGCGCGAATAGGGGCAGGTACGCACCTCCTGCCGCAGCTGTTCCTCGCTGTCGTCCAGCGCGATCCAGAACACCTCGTGGCGCGGGGTCATGGCTACCCGGATGGGGCGGTCGCCGAGACGCAGGATCTCCTCGATCATCTCCTGCTCTTCCGGCTCGATCAGGCCCGAGGCCGTGCCCTCGGCGATCATGGTCTCGACCTCCTCCTGGGTCACGTCCGAGCCGTCGCGGTCCTTGACGTTCATCAGCTTCAGGATGGCCGAGGTCGAGGCGGTCAGGACCAGGACGAACGGCTTGAGCACGATGGCCACGGTCGAGATCGGGGCCGCCATCTTGGAGGCGATCGATTCGGGGAAGATCAGCGCCAGCCGCTTGGGCACCAGTTCGCCGACGATCACCGAGACATAGGTGATCGAGACGATGACCAGGACCGTCGAGAATATTTCCGTATAGGCGGCCAGCGCGGGGAAGGCCGCCTCAAGGAGGAGGTTCAGCTCGCCGGCGATCGACGCCTGGCCATAGGCGCCCGCGGCGATGCCGATCAGGGTGATGCCGACCTGGACCGACGACAGGAAATGCGTCGGATCCTCGGCCAGCTTCAGCGCCGCGCGCGCGCCCTTGTCGCCCCGTTCGGCGCGGCTCTGCAGCTTGGATTTTCGGGACGAAACGACCGCCAGCTCGGTCATGGCGAACAGGCCGTTGAGCACCACGAGGGCCAGAACGGCGACGATGGCGAAGGCTAACATCTAGGGGGGTCGAAACCGGCGCGGCGCAACTGTCGGCATCCGCATTGGCGATGATAGGGGGAAATCGCCCCCGCCGCCACGGTTTCCTTGGATCAGCGCGTACGCCCGACCTCGGCCGAGCCATAACCGCCACGTGAGCCGTCATCCTGCGGCAGGGCCGCGCAGGCCGACATGCCGATGAAGGTGCCGATGAACAGGCCGATCCGAAGCGCGCGCCGCATGGTTACTGAATCCCTAACGTCCGTCATGCGAACGTAGGGACCTGTTTCGGGTTGCATGCAAGCGATTGCCCCAACCAGACGCGGCGTTAACCGCCCTGCACCCCCATCCGGCGATCAGCCCCCCCCCCGCTTCCCCTTCCCCCAGTTCGAGGGAAGGAAGCACACAGCAAGACGGCCCCCGGATTGCTCCGGGGGCCGCTCTGTTCGTTTGGCCTATGCTCGGTTCTGGGCCGCGCTCAAGTAGCGAGCGACCGCGTCGCGAGCGTTAGCGCCCTTCTTATTCCGTGATCTTGGACACCACGCCGGCGCCGACGGTGCGGCCGCCTTCGCGGATGGCGAAGCGCAGGCCCTGGTCCATGGCGATCGGGGTGATCAGCTCGACGTTCAGCTCGGCGTTGTCGCCGGGCATGATCATCTCGACACCCTCTTTAAGGTGCACGATGCCGGTCACGTCCGTGGTGCGGAAGTAGAACTGCGGGCGGTAGTTGGTGAAGAACGGGGTGTGACGGCCGCCCTCTTCCTTGGTCAGGATATAGGCCTCGGCCAGGAATTTGGTGTGCGGGGTGATCGAACCCGGCTTGCACAGAACCTGACCGCGCTCGACGTCCTCACGCTTGGTGCCGCGCAGCAGCACGCCGACGTTGTCGCCCGCCTGGCCCTGGTCCAGCAGCTTGCGGAACATTTCCACGCCCGTGCAGGTCGTCTTCTGGACGGGACGGATGCCGACGATCTCGACTTCCTCGCCGACCTTGACGATGCCCTTTTCGACACGGCCCGTGACCACGGTGCCGCGGCCCGAGATCGAGAAGACGTCTTCCACCGGCATCAGGAACGGCAGGTCCAGCGGACGCGCCGGCTGCGGGATGTAGTCGTCGACCGTCTGCATCAGCTTCAGAACCGACTGCTCGCCGATTTCCGGGTTCACGCCGTCGGTGGCGGCCTTGGCCGAACCGGCGGTGATCGGAATGTCGTCGCCCGGGAACTGGTAGCTGGACAGGAGCTCGCGCACCTCCATCTCGACCAGCTCCAGCAGCTCGGCGTCGTCCACCAGGTCGACCTTGTTCAGATAGACCACCAGGGCCGGCACGCCGACCTGACGGGCCAGCAGGATGTGCTCGCGGGTCTGCGGCATCGGGCCGTCGGCGGCCGACACCACCAGGATGGCGCCGTCCATCTGCGCGGCGCCCGTGATCATGTTCTTCACATAGTCGGCGTGGCCGGGGCAGTCGACGTGGGCGTAGTGACGGGCCGCCGTCTCATA
>CALRJO020000004.1:0-77833 GCA_943367565.1 Brevundimonas vancanneytii | reverse complement strand
CCAGCCGGGTCGCGCGGTCGAGCACCTGGCCGTCGAGCCGGACCACCGAGAAGGCCGCCTCCCCGGCGGCCGGCGGCAGGCGGGCCGCGGTGACGACGACGTCGGGAAGCTCACCGGGGGTGTCCTGAATCATTCCGTACGCTTACCAGCCCTCCGCCCGAAGCGGCATGCGGCATTCAGAAACGGCCGCCGGTTTCGAAGGCGTCAGCCCGCGCCGAACCGCTCGATGCGGAAAGGCGTCAGGTCGATCGCCGGTTCCGTCCCCCCGGCGAGCGACGCCGTCAGTTCGGCGCTCACCGCCGCCATGGTCAGACCCAGATGCTGATGACCGAAGGCGTAGAGGATGCGCGGATCGCGCTCCAGCCGACCGATGGCGGGCAGATAGTCGGGCAAGGTGGGCCGCGGCCCGACCCAGCGGTCCGGCTCCCGCGAGAAGCGGATGCCGAGATCGGACAGGCGCCGCTCGAGCATGTTCCATTTGCGCGGATCGCCGGGCGCATCGGGCGATCCGAACTCGACGAAGCTTGAGGCGCGCAGGCCGCTGGTGAACCGCGACACCACCATGGACTGCTCCTCGAACACGGTCGGCGGCAGGGCTCCGTCCCATCCGTGGTCGGCGCTCTGCACCGAATAGCCACGCTCGGCGATCACTGGAGCCGCGACGCCAAGCCCGCGCATCAAACGGCCGGCCCAGGCCCCCGCCGCGACCAGCGCGCCCTCGGCCTCACGCACGCCGCCGCCTTCGAGTTCGGCGACCACGCGGTCGCCGCTGGACAGACGCACGACGCGGCCGGCCGCCACCTCCCCCCCGTGGGCCCTGAATGCAGCCATCAGGGCGTCGCGGGCGGCCTGGGGTTCGCTGACCTGTGCGGTGCCGGAAAAGCGGATCCCTGCGACCGGCGCGCGCGCCATCACCGCTGCATAGGGCGCCAGATCGTCCGGGCTCATTGGGCGGAAGGCGGCGCTGCCCGTCGGCGACCGTTCCCAGCTGCGAAGGCCCTTCCCGGCGGCGCGTTCCGACATCCAGACCACGGCATGGCCGTCACAACCGACGACCTCCGGCGCGCCCGAGAACTCCGCCAGCCGCCGCCAGGCCGGCAGGGCCTGGGCGAGGATGGCGGTCAGGGCCGCCTGGCCTCGCGCATGGCGGGCGGGGTCCGTGGCGGCGATGAACCGCAGTGCCCAGGGCCCCCACAGGCCGGCGTCCCGCCATCGGAAATCCACCGGCCCGCCCAGACCGAACAGCCGCCCGGGAAAGGTCCGCAGGCTCTCTCGCGAGGCCAGCGGCGAGACCTGTTCGGCGGCGATATGGCCGATGTTGCCGAACGAGGCGGCGCGGCGCGGATCGCCTGGATCGATCAGGGTCACGGCGAAGCCCGCCGCCTGCAGCCGCAGCGCCGAGGCGGCCCCGACCAGACCGCCGCCGATGACGAGATAGGACTTCGGTTGCATCGGACTCCCGTTGCCTCGACCTCAAGATCGTATACGATAATGACTTAAACTGTCGGAAGCGAGGACCGGATGTCGATTTCCTGGGAGGGCGTGATCCCCGCCGCCACCACGCAGTTCGCGGCGGATTTCTCGATCGATTTCGACTCGACCGCAACGGTGCAGGACGGGCTGATCCGCGACGGCGTGCACGGTCTGATCGTCATGGGCACGGTGGGCGAGAACAACTCCCTCGACGCCGACGAGAAGCGCGCCATGCTGGCCGCGACGGTCAGGACCGTGGCCGGGCGCGTGCCGGTGATCGCCGGGGTGGCCGAGCTGGACACCCGTCGCGCGGCGGCTTTCGCCCGCGACGCCGAGGCCCTCGGAGCAGACGGCCTGATGGTCCTGCCGGCCATGGTCTATGTGCCGACCCAGGCCGAGCTGGCCGCCCATTTCCGCACGGTGGCCGAGGCCACGGGCCTGCCGATCATGCTTTACAACAATCCACCGGCCTATCGCGTCAGCATCGGCTTCGAGGCCCTGCATGCCCTGTCCGACCTGCCCCATGTCGTCGCGCTCAAGGAGAGCGCGCCCGACACCCGCCGCTTCACCGATCTGCTGAATGAGTTCGGCGACCGCTACGTGCTCTTCGCCGGCCTCGACGACGTGGCGCTGGAAGGCCTGATGCTGGGCGCCCGGGGTTGGGTCTCCGGCCTGACCAACGCCTTCCCAAAGGAATCCCTGGCCCTGTGGGACGCCTTCAGGCGCGGCGACATGGACACGGCCCTGGCGATCTACCGCTGGTTCATGCCCCTGCTGCACCTCGACGCCGACCATGACCTTGTCCAGTCGATCAAACTGGCCGAACAGATCATGGGTCGGGGCCACGAACGCGTCCGGCCGCCCCGCCATCCGCTGGTCGGCGCCCGTCGCGCCGAGGTCGTGGCCATGGTCGAGCAGGCGGCGGCCACCCGCCCCGCGCTGTAGCCATGGCGCGGCACGTCTTCCGCTGCATCGACGGCCACACCGCGGGCAATCCCGTGCGGCTGGTGATCGAGGGCGCGCCTGAACTGACCGGCGACAGCATGAGCGCCCGGCGTCAGGACTTCATGGCCCGCTACGACTGGATCCGCACCGGCCTCTGCTTCGAGCCGCGCGGCCACGACATGATGAGCGGCGGCTTCCTCTATCCACCGACCACGCCGAAGGCCGATGTCGGCATCCTGTTCATCGAGACCAGCGGCGTCCTGCCGATGTGCGGCCACGGGACCATCGGCATCGTCACCTTCGCCCTGGAGCATGGCCTGATCAAGCCGCGCACGCCGGGCAAGGTCATCGCCGAAGTCCCCGCCGGTGTGATCGAGCTCGACTATGTGCAAGACGGCGCGCGCGTCCGGTCGGTCCGCATCCGCAACGTTGCTTCTTACCTGGACAGGCAGGGCATCGAGATCGACGTGCCGGATTGCGGCCCGTTGACGGTCGATGTCGCCTATGGTGGCAATTTCTACGGCATCATCGAACCGCAGGGATCCTACGCCGGGCTGGACGCCCTCGGCGCCGCGCGCATCCTGCAGCTCTCGCCGGTCATCCGCTCGCTGGTGCGCGAGGCCTTCACCCCGGTCCACCCGCTTGACCCCACCATCCGCGGCGTCTCCCACCTGCTGTGGGCGGACCAGCCGAAGGGCCAGGGCGCGGACGGCCGCAACGCCGTCTTCTATGGCGACAAGGCCATCGACCGCAGCCCGTGCGGCACCGGCACCTCGGCGCGGCTGGCCCATCTGCACGCCACCGGTCGCCTGCCCGTCGGACAGGCCTTCGTCCACGAGAGCTATATCGGCAGCCGTTTCATCGGCCGTGTCGAAGCCGAGACCGAGGTCGGCGGCCGCCCCGCCATCATCCCCTCCGTCGAAGGGTCGGCCATCGCCACCGGCCTGAACGAAATCTGGATCGACGACGAGGATGTCTTCGCCCACGGCTTCCAGGTGGTCTGACCATGACCATCCGCGCCCCGCGCCTCCTGCCGGACCAGGTCTTCACCGAGGCGCGCGAACGCATCCTCTCCGGCCGTCT
This sequence comes from Brevundimonas vancanneytii, assembly GCA_943367565.1. Classification (GTDB taxonomy): domain Bacteria; phylum Pseudomonadota; class Alphaproteobacteria; order Caulobacterales; family Caulobacteraceae; genus Brevundimonas; species Brevundimonas vancanneytii_C. Next base: position 74,332 of record CALRJO020000004.1, on the reverse strand, counting down.
GCCCGCTGACGCCCCGATCCGTCAGGACGCCCTGGCCCTGGAGCTGGGCGTCAGCAAGATCCCTCTGCGCGAGGCGCTCGCGCGCCTGGAAAGCGAAGGCTTGGTGGTGTCCCACCCCAACCGCGGCTTCATCGTCCGGCCGCTGTCGCGAGCCGACGCGGAGGACGTCTTCGACCTGCGCCTGCGCATCGAGCCGAACGCCTGCGCGCTGGGCTCCGTCGGAGCGGACGCCGCCGCCCATGAGGCCGCCCGGGCCGCCTTCGCCGCCCTCGACGCGGCCTTGCGTAACGGCCTCGCCGACGTCGGCCGGCGCAATCGCGAATTCCATCTGGCGCTGGTCCGGCCGTCGGGCCGCGGCGTCACCATCGAGACGGTTGATCGCCTGCTGGCCCTGTCGGAACGCTATGTACGCGTGCACCTCGGCGAACACCGACGGCTCGACCGCGCGAGCCACGAGCACGAGACCCTTCTTCAGGCCTGGCTGGAGCGCCGGACCGAAACGGTTCGTCGGGAGGCGCGGGTCCACATCCGGGCGACCTTGGTCGATCTGCGGACAGAGTTGCCGGACACCTAGCCGGCGGGCCAAGCCGCCACGTCGGCGAATGGCTCATCGAGGCTGTGCTGCGGCTGCGTGAACCACTCCGGCCCGGCGTCGGTCATGTGGAAATGATCCTCCAACCGCACGCCGAACCGTCCCGGCACGACGATCATCGGCTCGTTGGAGAAACACATCCCGGTTGCCAGCGGCGTCGTGTCGCCCTTCACCAGATAGGGCCCCTCGTGGATGTCGAGGCCGATGCCGTGACCGGTGCGGTGCGGCAGGCCCGGCAGGGTGTAGCCGGGGCCGAAGCCGTCGGCCTCCAGCGACCGCCGCGCCGCCGCGTCGACGGCCTCGCAAGGCACGCCGGGCCGCGCTGCCTCAAACGCCGCGGCCTGGGCCCGCTTCTCGGCCTCCCAGACCCGCCGCACCTCCGGGCCCGCCTCTCCGAACACATAGGTGCGGGTGATGTCGGAGCTGTAGCCGTCGATCCGTGTGCCGGTATCGATCAGCACCACATCGCCTGCCGCCAGGACCCGGTCGCCCTCCCCGCCGTGCGGCAGCGAGGTGTCCTCGCCAAACGAGACGATGCAGAAGGAATTGCCCGAGCCCCCCAGCGTCCGGTGCTGGTCGTCAATGAACCTGACTACCTCCGAGGCGCGCTGGCCGGCGTGGATCTGCTCGTGGGCGCGGCGATGGACCTCGATCGTGATCGTCTTGGCGTGGCGCATCAGGGCGATCTCGGCGGGCGACTTCCGGCTGCGCAGGGGATGGATCAGCGGGGCGGCATCGGTCAGGCGCGCATCGTCGATCTCGGCCCGCAGGCTGCGATACATGGCCAGGGCCATCCGCTCGTCGACCGCCATCCGGCCCCGGGCGCCGATCCGGTCGGCGACCAGCCGCCACGGGCTGTCATCCTCCTCCCAGGTCAGGACTTCGCCCGGAAGGGTGATCAGCCCCTCCACCTTCTCCAGCTCGAACCGCGGCGTGATGTAGTCCAGCCCGCCCGACGCATGGACGAGGGCGCCGACCAGCCGCTCGGAGGCGTACCAGTCGATGCCGGTGAAATAGCGCAGACTGGAGGTCGAACCGAGCAGGATGGTCTCGACCCCGGCCGCCTCCATGCCGCGACGCAGGCCCGCCAGACGCGTCCGCCGCTCCCCGACGCCGATGGGGGCCGGAACCGAAGTTGAAACGCTGGCCATGGCCCGCTCCCGATGTCGCTGGATTGAGTATCGTATACGATCGTGCTCAGGTGGGGAGCGAACGACAAGGGGGGAAGTCCTTGGTCCTGCCAATTCTGCTGACCGCGCTGGCCCTGCTGGCGACGGCCTTCATCGTGATGCTGGCGCGGGAGGCGCTGAAGCGCGGCGTCGGCGCGCCTGGACCCGAGCCGGTCATCCTCGGCGCCATAACCAATTTCTTCGACACCTTGGGCATCGGCTCATTCGCCCCGACCACAGCCTGGCTGAAATTCCGGCGGATGATTCCCGACAGCTTCATTCCCGCGACCCTGAACGTCGGGCACGCCCTGCCCGCCATGGCCCAGTCGGCGATTTTCCTGGTGCTGCTGGGCGTGCACGTCGACCCGATGCTGCTGGTGTCCTGCATCGTCGCCGCGGTCGCCGGGGCCGTGGTGGGGGCGCCGCTGATGGTCCGGGCGCCGGTGCGGCTGGTGCAGGGCATAGTGGGCGTCGCCCTGCTGATCGCGGCGGCGCTCTACGCCATGAGCAACCTCGACCTGATGCCGATCGGCGGGACCGCCACGGCGCTGGAGCCCCGCCTGCTGTGGATCGCCGTCATCGGCCATTTCATCATGGGCGTGCTGATGGCCTTCGGCATCGGCCTCTACGCCCCGGCCCTGATCCTGCTCAGCCTGCTGGGGCTGGACCCGCGTCTCGCCTTTCCGATCATGGCCAGCGCCTGCGCCTTCCTGATGCCGACCACCGGCTTCCGCTACGTCCGCTCGGAGCGCATCGACCTGCGGATCGTCATCGGCATCGCCCTTGGCGGCATCCCGGCGGTGCTGCTCGCGGCCTTCGTGGTCAAGGAAATGCCGATCGAGCCGCTGCGCTGGGCCGTCGTGGTGGTGGTTCTCTATGCGGCGGCGCTGCTGTTGAGGGCCGCGACCCGGAAGGACGTTTCGCCCGCCTAGTGGCGAACGCGGACGTAGTCGCCCGGCGCCGCGACGCCGGCCTTGAGCTTGCCTGAGCCGACCTTGCGCGCCTTGACCTTGTCGTCGGCCGCGGCCGCGTCGAGCCAACCCTGCCATTCGGGCCACCACGAACCGGTCTTCTGCTCGGCGCCGGCCAGCCAGGCCTCGGCGTCGGCGGGGGCGGCGTCATTGGTCCAGTAGCCGTGCTTGTTGGCCGCGGGCGGATTGATCATCCCGGCGTTGTGGCCCGAGCCGCCCAGCAGGAAGCGCGTCGGCCCGCCAAAGAACTGGCGCCCGGCGTAGGTGTTCTTCCAGGCCGAGACATGGTCGTCCTTCAGCGCCACGATCATCACCGGCGTCTCGATGGCCCTCAGGTCCAGGGTCACGCCGTCAATCGCGACGCCGCCGTCCTTGAGCTGGTTGCCGCGCAGGATTTGGCGGCCGTATTCCTTGAGCATCCGGGCCGGGATGCGCGAGCCGTCGTCGAACCACCACAGCAGGTCCGAGGCGCGCGCCTCGTCGCCGAGCAGATAGTGGTTCACCACCGACGACCAGATCAGGTCGTTGGCGCGCACCGCCGAGAACAGCTTGGTCAGGTCGTGCGCCTCGACATAGCCCTTGTCGTCCAGATAGCGGTCGAAGGCGTTCAGATCCTGCTCGCTGGTGAACACCGACCATTCGCCCATGTCGCCGAAATCGACGAGGGTCGCGATCAGGGTGGCCGAAGCGATACGGTCGGCGCGGCCCGTCTGCGCGAGATACGCCAGTGTCATCGCCGACAAGGTGCCGCCCAGGCAGTAGGAGACCAGATCCGCGTCCGCCTCGCCCGTGGCCAGTTCGACCGCGTCCAGCGCCGCGATGACCCCGTCCTTCACATAGGCGTCCATGCCGTTGTCGGCGTGGCTCTCGTCCGGATTGGCCCAGGAGATGACGAAGACGGTGTGACCCTGATCCACCAGCCATTTCAGATAGCTGGCCTTGGGCGTCAGATCGAAGAGGTAGTATTTGTTGACCAGCGGCGGCACGAACAGCAGCGGGCGGCGATAGACCTTGTCCGTCGTCGCCGCGTACTGGATCAGCTCCATCAGGTCGTTCCTGAACACCACCGCGCCCGGCGTTGCGGCGACATTGACGCCGAGTTCGAAATCGTTGGGCGCCCGTCGCCCGACCAGACCCTGACCCTTGCCGACATCCTCGAGCAGGTTCGACAGTCCGGTCATCAGGTTCAGGCCGCCGCTCTCGATGGTGCGGCGGGCGACCTGCGGATTGGTGTGGGGAAAGTTCGTCGGCGCCAGGGCGTTCATCATCTGGCGGCTGGCGAAGTCGACCTGGGCGCGCGTGGCGTCATCGACCGGCGCGGCCGCGACGAATTCCTGCAGCTGGCGCGCGGCCAGCAGATAGGCCTGTTTCAGATAGTCATAGACCGGCTCGTCGCTCCAGGCCGGGTCCGAGAAGCGGCGGTCGCCCTTGGCGGGGGCCGCGACAGGGTCGGCCTCCTGGCCCATGGCCCGTTCACCCATGGTGCGCCACAGGGCGGTCCAGTCGTTCCAGTTCTTCGCCTGGGCCTCGAACAGGACCGCCGGCTGCGTCATCACGGCGGTGTTGAAGTCGATCATCGCCCGGGTCAGCGTCGTCGGATCATAGGGCAGCGCCTGCGGCGTGGCGGCCTGGACCATGGTCGTGCGCACCGCGGCGGCGGCGTTCTGCATCAGGGTGGTCAGGGTCTCGGCCACGACGGTCGGATCGGGCAGCTGGGGAACAGGCGTCCGGGAATCGGTCATGGGGCAGGCTTTCCGCTTACAGCGAGACGAGAACATCCACGGCCGCGCAGTCGCGCGGGGCCACGAACAGCAACGCCAGGGCGCGGTCCGGGTTCTCGGCCGCCCAGATCGGGCAGGGAGCCTCGAAGGCGTCGATCAGCGCGGCTGTCGCCGTGGCAATAGCGGTCTGGATGGCGGGCGTACAGGCGACGGAGTCGAAGGCCATGACGGTGTCCTCGGAACGGAGACGTTCGGATGGCGGCGGTATGTCATGGCTTTTCTGTTCTGACGATGCCAAGATTTGCGCAATCGTTGTGCATTTTTGCACAGGAGCGGACGGTGGCGGATTTCAACTGGAACGACCTGCGCGCCTTTCTCGCCGTGGCCCGCACCGGACGGCTGACCACGGCGGCGGGGCGGGTCGGCATGGACCACACCACCGTGGCCCGGCGCATCGCCGCGCTCGAGGACGGACTGGGCGCCCGCCTGTTCGACCGCAGCCCTCAAGGCTACGCCCTGACCCCCCACGGCGAGCGGCTGATGCCGACGGCCGAGAAGATCGAGAGCCTGACCCTGCTGGCCGCCAACGAACTGGGCGAGGCGGACCAGGCCCTGACCGGCACGGTGCGGATCGGGGCGCCCGAGGGGTTCGGGAGCTATGTCCTGGCCCCCCTGATGGCGAAGCTCGCCGACCGGCATCCCGGGCTGGATATCCAGCTGGTCGCCATCTCCGGCGTGCTCAGCCTGTCAAAGCGCGAGGCCGACATCGCCGTGACTCTCAGCGCCCCGCGCGAAGGCCGGCTGATCTCTCGCAAGCTTACCGACTATGGCCTCAGCCTCTACGCGGCCCCCGTCTATCTCGACGCCCGGCCGCCGATCCGGACCCGGGCCGACATGGCCGGCCAGCGCTTCATCGGCTACATCGGCGATCTGCTCTATGCGCCCGAGCTCGACTATATGCAGGCGCCCGACGTCGACATCCATGTCGCCCTGCAGAGCTCCAACCTGATCGCCCAGCTTCAGGCCGCGCTCGCCGGAGCCGGCCTGTGCGTCCTGCCCGACTTCATCGCCGCGCGGGAAGCCGGCCTGCGACGCGTCCTGCCCGACGCCGTGCATCTGGACCGAAGCCTCTGGCTGGTGACGCATGCCGACCTCAAGCCCCTGGCCCGCATCCGGGCGGTGACGGCGATGATCGTAGAGGCGGTCAAGGCCGACCGGGCCATGTTCACCGGCGGCTGACGCTGGACATCTCGCCCAAACTGTTTCAAGCTTAAAACATGTCGTCGGATCGGGCCGTAAGAAGCATCGCCGTCGTGGGCGCCGGGCCGGGCGGCCTCTACCTCGCCATTTCCCTCAAGCTGCGCGACCCATCGCTGGATGTGGTGGTGCACGAGCGCAACCGCCCGGATGACACCTTCGGCTGGGGCGTGGTCTTCTCCGACCAGACGCTGGCCAACCTCAAGGCCAACGACCCCGAGACCGCGGCCATCATCGAGGCCGCCTTCGTCCACTGGGACGACATCGACGTTCACATTCACGGCCAGACCATCCGCTCGGGGGGCCACGGTTTCGCGGGGATCGGCCGGCAGCGGCTGCTGACCATCCTGCAGGATCGCGCCCGATCGCTCGGCGTCGAACTGCGGTTCCAGGACGAGGTCGCCGATGTCCGCGCCCTGCCCGCCGATGTCATCGTCGCCGCCGACGGCCTGAACAGCCGTATCCGCAACGACCGTCCCGAGGTCTTCGGGGTCGATACCGACGTGCGGACCAACAAATACATCTGGCTGGGCACGAAACAGTCGTTCGACGCCTTCACCTTCGCCTTCGTCGGGACCCCGCACGGCTGGATTTGGGCCCATGCCTACCAGTTCGAGCCGGGCGCCTCGACCTTCATCGTCGAATGCACCGAGACGACCTGGCGCGGTCTCGGCTTCGACGCCATGGATCACGACCAGACCTGCCGCGCGGCCGAAGGCCTGTTCGCCGACTGGCTGGGCGACCATGCCCTGATGAGCAACGCCCGCCATCTGCGCGGCTCGGCCTGGCTGAACTTCCCGCGCGTCGCCTGCTCCAACTGGCGCGACGGCAAGGTGGTGCTGCTGGGCGACGCCGCCCACACCGCCCATTTCTCCATCGGCTCGGGCACCAAACTGGCCTTCGAGGACGCCATCCGTCTCGCCGAGGCCCTGACTGACGGCGGCGATCTGGACGCGGGTCTGGTCGGCTATGAGGCGGAACGCCGGGTCGAGGTTCTGAAGCTGCAGAGCGCGGCCCGCAATTCGACCGAATGGTTCGAAACCGTCGACCGCTACGTCGGCCTCGACCCGTTGCAATTCACCTACAGCCTCCTGACCCGCAGCCAGCGCGTCAGCCACGAAAACCTGCGGCTGCGCGACGGGCCGTTCCTGACCGGGGTCGAGCGCTGGTTCGCGGACAACGCGGGTGCTCCACCGACGGACAATCCCCCGCCGCCCATGTTCGCGCCGCTGCAATTGCGCGGCCTGACCCTGCCCAATCGCGTCGTCGTCTCGCCCATGTGCATGTATTCGGCCGAGGAAGGGACGGTGGGGGATTTCCATCTCGTCCATCTCGGCGGTCGGGCGCTCGGCGGCGCCGGGCTGGTCTTCACCGAGATGACAGACGTCTCGGCCGACGCCCGCATCACGCCCGGCTGCGCGGGGTTGTACCGACCCGAACACCGCGACGCCTGGAAGCGGATCGTGGACTTCGTCCACGGACAGGGTTCGCGCATCGCCATTCAGCTGGCCCACGCGGGCCGCAAGGGCTCGGTCGAACGGCCCTGGGGTCCCCGGGCCGACAAGCCGCTGGAGAACGGCTGGGAGCTTATCGCTCCCTCCCCCATTCCGTGGTCGGACGAAGACCAGACCCCGCGCGAAATGACCCGCGTCGACATGGACCGCGTCCGCGACGACTTCGTCCGCGCGGTCGGCTGGGCCGACGAGGCCGGGTTCGACATGGTCGAGCTCCACTGCGCACACGGCTATCTGCTGTCGTCCTTCCTGACCCCGGTCTCCAACCACCGCACCGACGAATATGGCGGCTCGGTCGAGAATCGGCTGCGCTTCCCGCTTGAAGTCTTCGCCGCCATGCGCGCCGTCTGGCCCGACGACAAGCCGATGTCCGTCCGCCTCTCGGCCACCGACTGGGTCGAGGAGGGTCTGTCGCCAGAGGACTCCGTCGCCATCGCCCGCGCCTTCGCCGAGGCCGGCTGCGACCTGATCGACGTCTCGGCGGGCCAGACCTCGGAGGAGTCGCGGCCCGTCTACGGCCGCATGTTCCAGACCCCGTTCAGCGACCGCATCCGCAACGAGGCGGGCGTGGCCACCATGGCCGTCGGCAACATCTATGAAACCGACCACGTGAACAGCATCCTCGCCGCCGGGCGCGCCGACCTGTGCGCCCTCGCCCGGCCGCATCTGGCCGATCCGAACTGGAGCCTGCGCGCCGCCGCGGAACTGGGCTGGCGCGGAATCCAGCCGCCGGTCCAGTATCTCGCCGGCTTCGCCCAGCTGGCCCGCAACCTCGAAAAGCAGCAGCAGGCGGGACCCGTATGAGCCTGACCGGACATCACGCCGTGGTCACCGGCGCCGGCTCCGGCATCGGCCGGGCCACGGCCGAACGGCTGGCCGAGGCCGGCTGTCAGGTCACCCTGATCGGCCGCCATGTCGCCCGCCTGAACGAGACCGCCGACCGCATCGGCGACCTCGGCTTCGCCGCCCCCGCCGACGTCACCGATCCGGATGCGCTGGCCGCCGCCATCGAGGTCGGCCGCGACCGGTTCGGGCCGATCGACATCCTGATCAACAACGCCGGCGCCGCGACCTCGGCCCCCTTCCTCAAGACCGACGCCGACGCCCTGCGCGCCATGCTGGCCCTCAACCTCGAAGCGCCCGCCGAGGCCGCGCGGCTGGTCCTGCCGGGCATGGTCACCCGCCGTTGGGGCCGGATCGTCAACGTCGCCTCGACGGCCGGGCTGAAGGGCTACGCCTATGTCTCGGCCTATGTCGCCGCCAAGCACGGCCTCGTCGGCCTGACCCGCGCCCTGGCGCTCGAAGTCGCGGCCAAGGGCGTCACGGTCAACGCCGTCTGCCCGGGGTTCACCGAGACCGAACTGGTCGCACGATCGATCGACTCCATCGTCGCGAAGACAGGTCGTAGCGAGGAAGAGGCCCGCGCCGCCCTCGCCGCCTCCAATCCGCAGGGCCGGCTGATCACCCCCGACGAGGTAGCCCGGACCATCGTCTGGCTTTGCGGCGACGGCGCCTCCGGGATCAACGGCGCCGCCGTCCCGGTGGCCGGGGGCGAGCTTTGAGCCCCGCCGTCGCCCTGCCCGACCGGCTCGGCGGCGCGCCGGACGGCAAGCGCTCCCTGCGGCTGTGGCTGCGGCTCCTGACCTGCACCACCACGATCGAGCAGACCATCTCCCAGCGGCTGCGCGACGAGTTCGGCTCGACCCTGCCCCGCTTCGACATGCTGTCCGCGCTCGACCGGGCCGGCGAGACCGGCCTGACCATGGGCGAAGTCTCCCGCATGCTGATGGTCTCCAACGGCAACGTCACCGGCCTGGCCCAACGGCTCAAGGCCGACGGCCTGATCGAACACCTGCCCGGCGCGGATCGCCGGGTGCAGCGCGTCCGGTTGACCGGCGACGGCCGCCTCCGCTTCGCCGCCATGGCCCGGGCTCACGAACACTGGGTCGAGACCCTTCTGGCCGGCCTGACCGAGGCCGAGGCCGAGGACCTGTCCATCCTTCTGGAGCAGACCAAGCGGTCGCTCCGGGCCGCCACCCACGAGGAGATCCATCCATGAAGGCGCGCGACTACAAGGCGGCCCATTTCCTGTGGTCGGTCGACGACGAGGGCGTCGCGACCCTGACCCTGAACCGGCCCGAGCGGAAGAATCCGCTGACCTTCGACTCCTATGCCGAGATGCGCGACCTGTTCCGCGCCCTGATCCACGCCGACGACTGCAAGGTCGTGATCGTCACCGGCGCCGGCGGCAATTTCTCCTCGGGCGGCGACGTGCACGAGATCATCGGCCCGCTGACCGAAATGGCGATGCCGGCCCTGCTGGCCTTCACCCGGATGACCGGCGATCTGGTCAAGGCCATGCGCGGCTGCCCCCAACCCATCATCGCCGCGCTCGACGGCGTCTGCGTCGGAGCCGGGGCGATCATGGCGATGGCCTCCGACCTGCGCCTCGCCACGCCCCGGACGAAGACCGCCTTCCTGTTCACCCGCGTCGGCCTCGCCGGTTGTGACATGGGCGCCTGCGCCATCCTGCCCCGCCAGATCGGCCAGGGTCGGGCCTCCGAGCTGCTGTTCAGCGGCCGGGTCATGACCGCCGACGAGGGCGAGCGCTGGGGCTTCCACAACAGGCTGATCGAACCCGACGCCCTGCTGGACGCCGCCCGCGAACTTGCTCTGTCGCTGGCCCGCGGCCCGACCTTCGCCCACGGCATCACCAAGAACCAGCTCAACGTCGAATGGGACATGAGCCTCGACGCCGCCATCGAGTCCGAGGCCCAGGCCCAGGCCATCTGTATGCAGACGAAGGATTTCCGCCGCGCCTACGAGGCCTTCGCGGCCAAGCGCGAACCGGTGTTCGAGGGGAACTGAGCATGGCGGACCGCACCTTCCTCGACTGGCCCTTCTTCGACGACCGCCACCGCGCCTTCGCCGCCGATCTGGACGCCTGGGCGGACAAGACAGCCGCGATCGGCCTGCACGGCGACCACGACCTCGACGGCGACTGCCGCACCATCCTCAAGGCGCTCGCCGACGGCGGCTGGCTCAACAACGCCGTCCCCGACGCCAACGGCAGGCTCGACGTGCGCACCCTGTGCCTGACGCGCGAGACCCTCGCCCGTCGCTCCGGCCTCGCCGATTTCGTCTTCGCCATGCAGGGGCTCGGCTCCGGCCCGATCAGCCTGTTCGGCACGGATGCGCAGAAGGCCCGCTGGCTGCCGGGCGTGGCCGCGGGCGAGACCATCGCCGCCTTCGCCCTGTCCGAGCCCGACGCCGGCTCGGACGTCGCCGCCCTGTCGACCACAGCCCGCCGCGACGGCGACCACTGGTTGCTGGACGGGACCAAGACCTTCATCTCCAACGGCGGCCTCGCCGACCGCTACACCGTCTTCGCCCGCACCGGCGAAGGCGGGGCGAAAGGCCTCGGTGCCTTCGTCGTCGACGCCGATACGCCGGGTTTCGAGATCGTCGAACGCATCCCCCTGATGGCGCCGCACCCGCTGGCCACGATCCGTTTCAACGCCTGCCGCATCGACGGAGACCGCCTCCTCGGCCAGCCCGGCGAGGGCTTCCGCATCGCCATGGCCACGCTGGACGTATTCCGCTCCACCGTCGCAGCAGCGGCCCTCGGCTTCTCGCGCCGCGCCTTCGACGAGGCCGCCACGCGCGCCACGTCCCGCAACCTGTTCGGCGCGCCGATGAGCGACCTGCAACTGGTGCAGGCCTCGCTGGCCGAGATGGCGCTCAAGATCGACGCCTCGGCCCTGCTGATCTACCGCGCCGCCTGGCTCAAGGATCAGGGCGCGCCGCGCGTAACCCGCGAAGCCGCCATGGCCAAGCTCTACGCCACCGACGAGGCCCAGGCGGTCATCGACGCGGCGGTCCAGCTGTTCGGCGGCCTCGGCGTCGTCTCGGGCAATCCCGTCGAGCGGCTGTATCGCGAGATCCGCGCCCTGCGCATCTATGAGGGTGCGTCGGAGGTGCAGAAGATCGTCATCGCCCGTCAGGTGCTGGCGGGCCTCGCGGGAGGCGTCTGATGGGGACCAGCGCGCACATCGACCGGTTCGTCCTCGATCATCTGCCGCCGACGGACCAGCAGCCGGAACTGGTCTTCGGGCTGCCGGAGCTGGCCTATCCCGAGCAGCTGAACGCCGGCGCCGAACTGCTGCGCCGGGCCATCGCCGCCGCCGGGCCGGACGCCCGGGCCCTGATCGACTTCGATCATGAGTTCTCCTGGGCTCGGGTCGACGCCATCTCGGGCCGCATGGCGCGGGTGCTGGTCGACGACATGGGCCTGGTCCCCGGCAATCGCGTCCTGCTGCACGGCCCGAACTCGGCCTGGACGGTGTTGGCCTGGTTCGCGATCCTGAAGGCCGGCGGGGTGGTGGTCGCCACCATGCCCATGCTCCGCGCCGCCGAACTGTCGACCGTGATCGAAAAGGCCCGGATCAGCCACGCCCTCGTCTACGACACGCTCACCGAGGCGGTGACAGAGGCCAGGGCCGCGGCACCCGACCTGAACCGGATGATGACCTCGGGCGAGTTGCGACGCGCCGCCCAGGGCTTGCCCCCCGGCACAGGCTTCGAGCCGGTGGACACGGCCGCCGACGACCCCGCCCTGATCGCCTTCACCTCGGGGACCACCGGCCAGCCCAAGGGTTGCGTCCATTTCCATCGCGACATCCTCGCCATGGCCGACACCTTCGCCCGCCATATCGTGGGTCTGAGCAAGGAAGACATCGTCGTCGGCACGCCGCCGATCGCCTTCACCTTCGGTCTGGGCGGGCTGGTCGTCTTCCCGGCGGCCGCCGGCGCCGCCACCGCCTTCGCGCCCCGCCCCGGCTTCGACGCCCTGGCCGAGACCATCGCCCGCCATCGCGCCACCGCCCTGTTCACCGCCCCGACCGGCTACCGCGCCTTGCTGAGGCTGACGGTCCAGCAAGACCTGTCCAGCCTGCGCACCTGCGTCTCCGCCGGTGAGACCCTGCCCGCCGCCACCTCCGACGCCTGGCACGAGGCGACCGGCGTCCGCATCATCGACGGCATCGGCTCGACCGAGATGATCCACATCTTCATCTCCGCCCGCGGCGCCGACATCCGCCCCGGAGCCACAGGCAAGGCCGTGCCCGGCTATGAGGCCCGGATCATCGGCGCGGACGGCCGCGCCCTTCCGGCCGGCGAGACCGGACGGCTTGCGGTGCGCGGCCCGACCGGCTGCCGCTATCTCGATGACGCGCGGCAGGCGGCCTATGTCCGCGACGGCTGGAACCTGACCGGCGACGTCTACCGCCTGGATGAGGACGGCTATTTCTGGTTCGTCGCACGCTCCGACGACATGATCGTCTCGTCCGGTTACAACATCGGCGCGCCAGAGGTGGAGAACGCCCTGCTGCATCATCCCGCCGTGGCCGAAGCGGCGGTCATCGGCGTCCCCGATCCCGAACGCGGCCAGATCGTGAAAGCCTTCGTGGTCCTGAATCCGGAGCATTCGGCGTCGGACGGATTGAGAGCCGCGCTGCAGGATCACGTTAAGAGCGTCATCGCCCCGTACAAATATCCCCGCGCCCTCGACTTCGTGGACGCCCTGCCCAGGACCCAGACCGGCAAGCTGCAACGCTTCCGGCTCAAGGAGCCGACATGACCGGCCAGGTTTTCACGGTCGAACGCCGCGTCCGCTTCGCCGACTGCGACGCCGCCGGGATCGTCTTCTTCCCGCGCTATTTCGAGATGCTGAACGGCGTGGTGGAGGACTGGTTCGCCGGCCCGCTCGGGGCCTCTTTCCGCGAGCTGCACGTCAACCGCCATGTCAGCGTTCCGACCGCGGCCGTCGAGGCCCGTTTCATCGCCCCTTCCCGGCTGGAGGACGAGCTGACCTTCACCCTGTCGGTGACGAAGCTGGGCGGCGCATCGTGCAGCCTGCGCCATCGCATCGGCGCGGGCGACCAGCGGCGCTTCGAGGCGACCCAGACCATCGTCTATGTCGGCGCGTCGCTGAAGCCCGAGTCCTGGCCCGAACCCTTGCGCACCCGCATCGCCCCCTTCGTGGAGACATCGCAATGAACCGGGTTCTGCTGCCCGAAGGCTGGCCCCGCCCCAAGGGCTACGCCAACGGCGTCGCCGCGGAGGGCCGGATGGTGTTTGTCGCCGGCCAGATCGGGTGGGACACGGCCGGGAGCTTTCCAGACGGATTCGCGGCCCAGGTTCGCCAGACGCTGGAGAACACCCTGACGGTGCTGGCCGAAGCCGGCGCCGGGCCCGAGCACATCGTCCGCATGACCTGGTATGTCGTCGAAAAGGCAGACTATCTCACGGCTCTGCGCGAAATCGGGGCGATCTGGCGAGACCTGATCGGCCCGCACTATCCCGCGATGGCCGTCGTCGTGGTGAAAGGCCTGATCGAAGACGCGGCCCGGATTGAGATCGAGACTACCGCGGTTGTTGGCCCGCCGGGAACAGACCAGCCCGCTCTTGCACCAAGCCAAACCATTCGAAGCTCAATGCCATAAATGACTTAAGCGTGCGACCATCCGGCCGCACGCTCAAGAATTCTGTGATCGAAACGGTCGCCTGTGGCGACCGACAAGATCAGTCGCTTTCGGAGTCGTCGTTGACCTGCGTGATCAAAGCGAAAGACACGACGGTAACGGCCAGGAAGATCAGGCCAGGCGACAAGCTACCGCCGAATTCGCTGGATTCACCAGCTTGGGCTCCCACACGATCGCCAACGCGAGCAGTGGCTTGGGTAGTGGCCATGGCTTGAGTTGCAACAAGCATACCCCCGACCAGAATGGCTGCAATCGTCTTCTTCATAAGTCAGCTCCTTGAGGCGTCAGGCGATACAACCGGTTGGTAACGATGTGGTTCCCCGCCTTCCGCGCTGGAGGAGGCGGATGTCTGCGGGACACGGGCATGCCCCGCCAAGGCATGTCCGCGACATCACGAGCTTCAAAGTCAGGATTGCCCCGTTCGGCTCGCGAGACTTGGCGCCGGAGGATTCCGCAGTCACTGATAGGGTCTCGGAGACAGGGCGGACAATGCGGCTGCACGACGACGTATTGGGCCGACTCGAGGCCGAGGCCATTCACATCTTCAGGGAGGTCGTCGCCGAATGCGAGCGGCCCGTGCTGCTGTTCTCGGGCGGCAAGGACTCCGCCGTTTTGCTGCACCTCGCCCGCAAGGCCTTCTTCCCGGCCGTTCCGCCCTTCCCCCTGCTTCACGTCGATACGATGTGGAAATTTCGCGAGATGTACGCCTTCCGCGATCAGGCGGCGGCGGATGCCGGCTTGCGGCTGCTGGTCCACCACAATCCCGATGCCGAGGCCGACGCGATCAACCCGTTCGATCATGGCGCGAGCATCCATACCGATCTGTGGAAGACGGTCGGTCTCAAACAGGCGCTGGACCTGCACCGGTTCGACGCGGCCTTCGGCGGCGCGCGGCGCGACGAGGAGAAGAGCCGGGCCAAGGAGCGGATCGTCTCGGTCCGGTCGGCGGGGCATGGCTGGGACCCCAAACGCCAGCGCCCCGAGCTCTGGAACCTCTACAACACCCGCCTGGGCGGCGGAGAGTCCGTGCGGGTCTTCCCCCTGTCGAACTGGATCGAGCTGGATGTCTGGCGCTATGTCCAGCGCGAAAACGTCGCCCTGCCCTCGCTCTATTTCGCCGCCGACCGGCCCATCATCGAGCGCGACGGCGCCCTGCTGATGCTGGACGACGACCGCATGCCCCTGCGGCCCGGCGAGGCCGCCCGGATGCGCCGGGTCCGCTTCCGCACCCTTGGTTGCTGGCCCCTGACCGCCGCCGTCGACAGTGATGCCGACACCCTCGACGCCGTGGTGCGCGAGGTCCGGGAGGCCTCGGCTTCCGAACGTCAGGGGCGGGCCATCGACCATGATCCGTCGGCCTCGATGGAGCAGAAGAAGCGCGAGGGCTATTTCTGATGGCCGCGACTCCGGACACCGGCCCCCGTGAGATCGTCCGCCTGATCACTTGCGGCTCGGTCGACGACGGCAAGTCGACCCTGATCGGCCGCCTGCTGTACGACGCCGGCGCCATACCCTCCGACCAGATCGCGGCCCTGCCGGATCTCGACGGCGCGCCGGACCTGTCCTTTCTGGTCGACGGTCTCTCGTCCGAGCGCGAGCAGGGCATCACCATCGACGTGGCCTACCGCTTCTTCGATATCGGCGAGCGCCGCTTCGTCCTCGCCGACACGCCGGGCCACGAGCAGTACACCCGCAACATGGTCACCGCCGCCTCGACGGCCGACCTCGCGATCGTCCTGGTCGACGCCCGCAAGGGGGTGCTGACCCAGACCCGCCGCCACAGCCGGCTGCTGGCCCTGCTGGGGGTTCGCCGCGTCGTGCTGGCGGTCACCAAGATGGATCTGGTCGAGGGGACGCAGAGCCGTTTCGACGCTATCGTCGACGACTACCGCGCCTTCGCCGGCCAGATCGGCCTGGCCGACGTCACCGCCATCCCGACCTGCGCCCGGACGGGAGAGAATGTCTCGGCGCCGGGCGGCCTGACGTCGTGGTACGCCGGTCCGGGCCTGATGCAGCACCTTCAGACGATCAGGCTGAACGAGCCGGCGCCCGGGCCGCTGCGCATGACCGTGCAGGGCGTCCGCCGGCCCAGTGCGGATTTCCGCGGCTTCGCGGGCCGGATCGTGGCGGGCGTCGCCCGACCCGGCGACGCCGTCCGCGTCCTGCCTTCGGGCGTGGACGCCGTGATTGACCGCATCGTCAGTATGGACGGCGACCTCGACGAGGCCCGAAACGGCCAGTCCGTGACCCTGACCCTGACCCCCGACGTCGATGTCTCCCGCGGCGACCTGATCGCCGCCGAAGCCGCGCCGCCCGAGGTCGCGGACCAGTTCGAGGCCCATCTGGTCTGGATGTCCGACCGCCCCCTGCTGCCCGGCCGGTCCTACTGGCTCAAGCTCGGCGCCACCACCGTTCCGGCGCGGATCAGCGACCTGCGCCACAAGGTCAATGTCGATACCGGAGAGCTTCTGGCCGCGACGACCCTGGGTTTGAACGACATCGGCCTGTGCACCCTGGCGCTCGACGCGCCGGTCGCCTTCGAACCCTATGCCATCAACCGCGACCTGGGCGGCTTCATCCTGATCGACCGAATGACCAATGAGACCGCCGGCGCCGGCATGATCCGCTTCGCCCTGCGCCGTGCCGCGAACATCCAGCCTCAGGACCTGACGGTCAGCCGCGCCGACCGCGCCGGGCTCAAACGCCAGTCGCCGCTGGTGCTGTGGTTCACCGGCCTGTCCGGGGCCGGCAAGTCGACCATCGCCAACCTTGTCGAACAGCGGCTGTTTGCAGAGGGTCTGCATTCGGTGCTGCTGGACGGCGACAATGTCCGCCACGGCCTGAACCGCGATCTGGGCTTCACGGACGCCGACCGGGTCGAGAACGTCCGCCGGGTCGCCGAGGTGGCGCGGCTGATGACGGACGCCGGCCTGATCGTGCTGGTGTCCTTCATCTCGCCCTTCCGCGAGGAACGCCGCATGGCGCGCGAGCTGATGGAGCCGGGTGAATTCGTCGAGGTCTTCGTCGACGTCCCCCTGGCGGTCGCGGAGGCGCGCGACGCCAAGGGTCTCTACGCCAAGGCCAGGGCCGGCCAGTTGAGCCATTTTACCGGCATCGACAGCCCCTATGAGGCGCCCGAAACACCCGAACTGCGCATCGACGCCGCCGGCTGCTCGCCGGACGAGGCGGCCGACCGGATAATGGCGCTCGTCCATGCGGCCCAGGCGGCCGGCCGGTCGTCCTGAGGGCCTCGGGTCAGCCTGACTTGCGACCATCAAACCGCCATTTCATGACCAGCACGCCCGCCGCCATGACGAGGGCGCAGGCGTTGGCGACGATGATGGGCCAGGCCGTGGTCAGCACGCCATAGGTCGTCCACAGCACGAAACAGGTGACCGTCAGGGAATAGGTCTTCAGCGATACCGAAGAGGCGTCGCGCGCCTTCCAGATCTTGATCATCTGGGGCGCGAAACTGGTGATCGAGCACAGGGCCGCGGCCGTGCCGACGATATTGGCCGCCAGATTGCTCACGCGCGGGCCTTGCGAGGCGCGCGCGCCTTCTTCGCGGCCGGCGTCCTTGCGGGCTTCCGCGGGGCGGACGCCAGATCCTCGGCCCGGGTCGCGACGACCGGCAACCGGTCATCGCCATGCAGCCGCTGGGCCCGGGCCTCCACCTCCCCAAGAATCCTGGCGAGATCCTTCTCGGTCAGGTGTTCGATGCCGATGAACCGCTCGTCGGCGGCGGTGACGGCATGGAGAAGTTCATCCAGCTTGGCCTGCATGGCCGCGCCGTCGCGGTTCTGGGTGTTCTGGATCAGGAACACCATCAGGAAGGTGATGATGGTCGTGCCGGTGTTGATCACCAGCTGCCAGGTCTCGTTGAACCCGAACACCGGGCCGGACAGGGCCCAGACCAGCACGATCACCAGACAGCCGATGAAGGTCCATGGCTTGCCCGCCAGTTTCGCGGTCGCGGTGGCGAATTTGACGAACTGCCTTTCCATCGCGCCTCAACCGTCCGTCACGACGAAGGTTGCAGCGCAGTCAGCGTCGGCGGCCGCCGCTCCCGCGTACGCTGCTCATAGGCGTGGCCCAGCGACAGGATGCGGGCGTCGTCCCATTTGCCGCCGATGAAACTGATCCCCACCGGCATGCCGCGGTCGAAACCCATAGGCACCGTCAGGTGCGGATAGCCCGCAACCGCCGCCAGCCGGCTGGCCGATCCCTGGGACCGGTCGTCGTCATCGGGGTCATTGGTCCAGGCGCGCGAGGTGGTCGGGGCGATCAGGGCGATGACGCCGTTGTCGGCCATCATCCGGTCGATGCCCTCGGGTCCCGACGCCCGGAACGATCGCTCACGCGCCTCGACATAGGCCGGGTCGTCCAGCCCGCCGGTCGCCTCGGCCCGTTCGAACAGCTCCTGGCCGAACAGCACCGTCTCGCGCGGCTCGGCGGCGTTGAAGGCGATCACGTCGGCGAGGGTCCGGGTCCGCACCTGCTCCGGGTCGGTTGAGGCCAGATAGAGGTTCAGGTCGTGCTTCAGCTCGGTCAGCAGTACGGTCAGCTCCCAGCCGCCGATCTGGCGGAAGTCGGCGGGCGGTTCGGTGATCTCCACGATCTCGGCCCCCGCCGCGCGCAGATTGCCCAGCGCCCGCTCGAACTCGGCCTGGGCCTCGGCGGAATAGTTGGAGATGAGGAAGCGCATCACGCCGAGGCGGGCGCCTTGCAGCGAGTTCGCATCGAGCGCCGCCCGATAGTCGACCCGGCGCACATCGGCCTCGACGGTGGCCGGGTCCAGCGGGTCCGAGCCGGCGATGGCGGTCAGCACGATAGCCGCATCCTCGACCGTGGTGGTGATCGGTCCGGCGGTGTCCTGCGAATGGGCGATGGGTACGATGTGGGTG
Source organism: Brevundimonas vancanneytii (assembly GCA_943367565.1). Lineage (GTDB taxonomy): Bacteria > Pseudomonadota > Alphaproteobacteria > Caulobacterales > Caulobacteraceae > Brevundimonas > Brevundimonas vancanneytii_C. The sequence continues at coordinate 55,662 of CALRJO020000004.1, read as the reverse complement.
CGGCTGACCAGCCCCACCGTCGGCTTGAACCCGACCACGCCGTTGACCGACGCGGGGCAGGTTATCGAGCCGTCCGTCTCCGTCCCGATCGCGACCGGGGCCAGGCCGATAGCCACCGCCACCGCGCTGCCCGCGGACGAGCCGCAGGGCGTGCGCGCCGGGTCATACGGGTTCCGCGTCTGCCCCCCGACGGCGCTCCAGCCGCTGATGGAATTGGACGAACGTATGTTGGCCCATTCGGATAGATTGGTCTTGCCGAGGATGAAGGCGCCGGCCTCGCGGAGGCGGGTGACCAGCGGCGCGTCGCGGCCCGGCGCGTTCGCGGTCATCGCAAGCGATCCAGCCGTCGTGGGCATGTCCCTCGTCTCAATGTTGTCCTTCAGCAGGATTGGCAAACCATTCAGCGGGCCGGTCGGGACGCTGAAATTCTCATCCAGAATGGCCGGCGTCAGCGTCATGACAGAGGCTGTCGGCGGGGAGGCCGCATTCTCCTCGCTCATCACCAGCTCGATCGAGCCGTCAATCGCCCTGTGACCGGGGAAATGCCCGTCCACCACTGCAGCGGCGGTCGGCGGCTGATAGATGCGGCCGCCGTCCTCGCCTGCAAGCGTCCAGCTGCCATCGCCGTTAGGCGTGGCACAGGCTCCGAGCGACAGCGTAGCAACCGCCCCCGCAATCAATCCTGCGCGGCGGGCGCCCTTGAGCCGATCGTGCGGTCGAGGAAGTCCAGATAGGTCCGCCATTGCTGCAGTTGCCTTTCGTTGCCACGCACCCCGTGGCGCTGGCCGGGATAGAGCATCATCTCGAACGGCACGCTGCGGCTCTGCAGACCGTCGATGACGCGGGTGGCGTTCTCGAAGATGACATTGTCGTCGGCCATGCCGTGCAGCAGCAGAAGCCGGCCCGTCAGGCTGTCCAGCTGATCCAGGACGTCGGACGCCGCATAGCCTTCGGCGTTGGCCTCGGGCGTCGACATGAACCGCTCGGTATAGTGGGTGTCGTACAGGCTCCAGTCGGTGACGGGGGCGCCGGATATGGCCGAGGTCAGACCCATCGCCGGCTCGGTCAGCATGTGCAGGGTCATGAAGCCGCCGTAGCTCCAGCCCATGGCGGCGATGCGATCGTCCGCCACATAGGGCAGCGATCTCAGATAGTTGACACCCAACACCTGATCTTCGATCTCAGGCTGACCCATCTTCAGATACAGGGCCTGTTTGAAGGCCGCCGAACGGTCGCCCTCGCCGCGGTTGTCGAGCCGGAAGACGATGTAGCCGGCCTCGGTCAACAGTTGATTCGTGGCGCTCTGCCAGCCCTGTTTGACCCCGCCGCCCGAGGGTCCGCCATAGACCTGCATGACCACGGGATACTGTCTCGACGGGTCGAACCCGGGGGGCATGGTCATCTGCCAGACCAGGGTCTCGCCATGGCTTTCGAGCGTGCCGAAGGTGACCTCGCCCCGGCGCGATACATACGGATAGATGGGGTGGTTCGCGTCCAGCCGGTTCTCTTCGATCCAGCGCACGAAGGTCCCGTCGGCGCGGTACAGGCCCGACTGCGGCGGCGTGTTCAGGTCGGTATAGTTGCCGACGAAGGCCGTGCCGGTCTTGTTCATCGAGGCCGACCACCAGCCGCCGCCCGGCGTCACCGCCACCGGCGTCACGGTCCGGCGCAGGCTGGCGCGGAACATCTGCTGTTCGATCGGCAGTTCGCGCCCGTCGCGCATCGACGCCGTGAAGAACACCTCGCCGGTGCGCTGGTTGACGCCGGTCAGACCCTTCACCGGCCAGTCGCCCCGGGTGATGGCGCGGATACGGCGGCCGTCGCGGCTGTACAGATAGAGATGCTTCCAGCCGGTCTCCTCCGACGACCAGATGAAGCTCCCGTCGTCCAGGGCCCGGAAGTCGTGGTTCAGCGGCACCCAGGCCTCCGACGTCCGCGTCAGGATCACCCGCGAAGCGCCCGTGGCGGGATCGACGCTCAACAAGTCCAGCGTCTTCTGATCGCGCGACTGGCGCTGGACATACAGGGTTCGGCCGTCGACCGACCAGTCGACGCGGGCCAGATAGATGTCGCGGTTCTCGCCCAGGTCGACCTGGGTCCGCTCGCCGCTCTCGCGGTCGTGGACGAACAGTTCGACCACCGCATTGGGACGACCGGCGCGGGGATAGCGCTGCTCGATCACGCTGGCCCCGCCGCCGGTGATGTCCAGACGCGGGATGATGTCGACCGTGCTCTCGTCGGTTCGCTGCAGGGCGATGTAGCGTTCGTCCGGGCTCCACCAGTAGCCGGTGTCGCGGTCCATCTCCTCCTGGGCGATGAACTCGGCCGTGGCCCAGGTGATCAGGCCGTCGCCGTCGGTGGTGACCTCGGTCTCGCGGCCGCCGGCCAGCTCCAGAACGACCAGATCCTGATCGCGCACGAAGGAGACGAAATTGCCCCTGGGCGAGACCTTGGCGTCGATCTCGTCGGCCTCGGTCTCGGTCAGTCGGCGCACCGCGCCCCCGGCCCGCTCGGCCAGGAAGATGTCGCCTTCCAGCGGCGCGAGGATATAGCGCCCCTGCTGGTCCCAGGAATATTCGACCACGCCGCGCTGGCTGATCCGCATCCGCTCGCGCCGCGCCTTTTCGGCCTCGGACAGTTCGCCGGCATCGGGAACCAGCGCCCGGGCGTCGATCAGTTTGAACGGCTCGCCCTCGCCCGTCGGCGCGGCCCACAGGTCCAGCACATCGACGTCATCCTCGCGCGATCGCAGAAAGGCGACCAGTTCGCCGTCGGGCGACAGGCTGACGCCCCGCGCCACCGGCCCGGCCAGCGACGGATTGGCGAACACCCGCTCGGGCGTCAGCACCGCCGGGTCCGCGGTTTGCGCCATCACGGCGGTGAACGGCGAGAGCGCCGCGAGAAACAGGGTGGAGGCGAGGAGCTTGTTGCGCATGGCGCGGACGCTAGCGGTCGTTTCGGCCGGCGTCATCCCCGATTCCGCACAGTGGGCGGAGGGGTCGAGAGTACACTGTTGAACTGGAAAATTATCGCCCGGCCGGGCGACCGCTCCGCTGGCCGACGACGGATCCGCCGGTCGAGCCAGATGCCGATGTCCCGTTGTGTTTCGAACCGTCACAATCCCCTGTCCCCGTGGCCGTTTCACATAGAGGCCTATGGCTACGTCAACTTCGGTCGCAGGTGGGCGAACCGGAGACGAACGGGATCAGAACGACGGGCGGGAAGGGACTGTCAGGGGCGAAAAGGGACGCGATTATCAGGGGCGAGAAGACACGGTGGCCAGGGAGCCCGCGCAACAGGCCCTGCGCGACACCGCATCCCTTCCCCCCTTGTCCGTCACCCCCTAATAAGCCTCGCAATGACCGACGTCGCCGCCCCCTCCCCGCCCGTGAAAGCCTCCGCCTTCCATGAACTGGAAGTGCTGTGGGTGCGCCACTGGACGGACCAGCTGTTCAGCTTCGCCATCGCCCGGCCAGAGGATTTCCGTTTCCGCTCGGGCGAGTTCGTGATGCTCGGCCTTCCGGGCGAGGACGGCGGCAAGCCGATCCTGCGCGCCTATTCCATCGCCAGCCCGCACTGGGACGAGCAGCTGGAGTTCCTGTCGATCAAGGTGCCCGACGGGCCCCTGACTTCGCGCCTGCAGAAGATCCAGCCCGGCGACAAGGTGCTGATGGGCAGGAAGCCGACCGGCACCCTGGTGCTGGACGCCCTGACCGGCGGCGAGCGGCTGTGGCTGATCGGCACCGGCACCGGCCTTGCGCCCTGGATCAGCGTCGCGCGCGACCCCGACACCTACAGCCGTTTCAAACAGGTCGTGGTCTGCCACACGGTGCGCAACGTCGCCGACCTGACCTACCGCGACTTCTTCACCTCCGGCATTCACGACGACCCCCTGATCGGCGGCGAGGCCAGGGCCCAGCTGACCTACTATCCCACCGTCACCCGCGAGGCCTTCGAGACGCCGGGCCGGATCACCGATCGCATCAAGTCCGGCGCCCTGTTCGCCGACCTTGGCCTGCCCGCCGGATTCTCGCCCGAGCGCGACCGGGTCATGCTGTGCGGCTCCATGGCCATGATCAAGGAGACGGGCGAACTGCTCGAAACCTTCGGCATGAAGGAGGGCTCCAACGCCGAGCCGGGCGACTATGTGCTGGAGCGCGCCTTTGTGGGTTGAACCCCACTATTCCGCTCACCCCGGCGAACGCCGGGACCCAGTGCTTTGGAGGAACGGTGGGTCTGACCTATCGAAGAGGCAGATCCTGAAACGCCGGCGTTTCGCTGGACAGGACTGGATCCCGGCGTTCGCCGGGATGAGCGGAGAGTATTAGGTTGGACGCGCCCAAGATCATCGCCATCGATCCGCGCACCGCGCCGGAAGCCTGCGCCTCCATGGCCGAGGTCCGTCAGGGCGTCGACGCGCTGGACCGCGCCCTCGTCCGGCTGCTGGCCGAACGCCAGCGCTACATGGACGCCGCCGCCCGCATCAAGCCGGACCGCTCGGTGGTGCACGACGACGCCCGTATCGAGGATGTGGTCGCCAAGGTGCTGGCCGCCGCCGGCCCCGCCGGCCTGTCGCCGGCCATAGCCGAGCCCGTCTGGCGCACCTTGATCGACCGCTGCATCGCCCATGAGTTCGAAGCCTTCGACCGCACCCGCGGCTGAAGCCTCAGACCGATGCGAGCGGCCGCCGGCGCGCCAGGAACACCAGGATCGCCCTCTGGGCGGTCCGCCCGGCGACGAGCGCGGTGACACCGATGGCCAAGCCGCCGGCCAGCGCCGCGGCGGCTGGCTCAAATCCCCGCCAGACCTCCAGGCCGAAGCGGATAATGAAGACGGTCATATAGGTGATCAGCGGCTCGGGCGTGCCGTGGAACAGAAACCGGCCGTCTTCCGTGGGCTCGGCCGTCTCGCTCGAGAACAGCCGCGCGGACGCCCAGCCCGCGGCAAACAGCGCGATCATCGTCGCGCCGCCGACGATCGGCGAATGAGCCTGGCCATAGGCCGCGACATTGGACAGGCCCCAGATCAGGAAGGCGACCGGCGCGACCAGAGCCAGACCCAGGCTCCGGACCCGGGACTTCAGCCGCCGCACGCCCAGAAATACCAGCAGCCCCAATACGGCGAAGGCCCACCCGGGCGTCTCCGCCAGCACCAGAGCCACATAGTCGAGGGCGGTCATGCCCGCAGCGATCTCAACATCAGCTCATGCCGGTAAGCCGCCACGTCGGCGAGGGCGATTTCGAGCGCGTCACGCACCCGATCCAGCAGGGGGGGCGCCTCTGCCTTGTCCGCCGCCTCGGCGGTCTGGCAAGCCGCCGCCAGCGGCCCCGCGCCGATACCCGCGGCCGCGCCCCGGATGGTGTGCACGCCGTCGCGCCAGCCGTCTTCGCGCACGTCCAGCATCGGCGACCACATCGCCGCCTGCTGGGCGAACAGGCCCAGCACCTCCTCGGTGGTCGCGTCGTCGCCGCCGGTCATCCGCTCCAGCACGGTGAAATCGACGGCCCCGGACAGATCCCTGAGCGCCATGCCTCGTCCCCTCCAGGCCGCCCGCGGCCGATTCCGGGAGAGCGTAGCGTCTCCTGCGACAAACCGGAACGGAGACCCAAATCCCCTTGCACGCGAGGGGCATTCCCATTAGGTACGCCCCTCCCCGAAGCCGGTCCCGGACTGGCACAGGGTGAAACGGCACGAGCCTTGCGTGGCTCTGGCCAGACGCATGGTTCGGGTGATTAGCTCAGTTGGTAGAGCAGCTGACTCTTAATCAGCGGGTCGTAGGTTCGAACCCTACATCACCCACCATCGTCGTCTTTGAAATACCAGAAGAATGTCGCTCTTCTGAGACCGATATTATTGGTTGCCCCATTCGCGGGTAACGCTCCGCGGCAACGACCGCCTGGTGCAGAATCTCCCAGATTTGCACGGCTGGCGCTCCGCCATCGACGGCCGGTCATCACTGGAACGAGGCGCGCCATACTGCCTGCCAAGCCGGGTGAACAATCCCGGCGTCGAACGGCAGTGCGTCAGGTTCCCGGGCCACCCGCATCGCGCCATGAGCAGACATCAGCGCCCGCGCTCACAGCGAACGCCGGGGCATGAGCCGATCCATGAAATTGCGACGGCGCAAGACAGGAGCGGCTCGCATGCCGTACCGTGCGCCGGATGAACCCCAACCAGCATTTCCAGCAGCTCCTCGCCGCCGCCGCAGCCGAGCCCGAACCGCAGCGTCTGCTGTTCGTCTTCGCCGCCGCCGAACTGCCCGACAGGGCCACGCCGGAGCAGGAGGCGCGTTTCCGCGCGGGACGAGGCGGCGCGCTCGGGCCGCTGATGTGCGTCGACAAGGCCCCACGGGACCTCCCTGACTTCAAGGCCCTCGTCTCGGAGGCCGAACGGGCCAGGCCGCCGTGGAGCGTGGTGTTCGCCGCGAGCCTCTCCGGACAGGCCGGGCGTCCGCCCGACAAGGCCCGGATCGACCTGGCTCTCGAGACCATGGTCGAGGCTGTGCGGGATGGTCGGATCAGCGGCTTCGCGGCCTATGGACCTGACGGCGACTTCCTTGAGATCGGGTGACCCGACGTCGCGACCCGGCCTTTGACGGGGTTCGTCCGGGCGCTTGATGGATGCCAATTCGTTTTAGCGACGGAGGCTGTAAGTCCAGCGGACCGGCCCGGTCCGGGCAGAGAGGCAACCGACGTTCCGATGACCGCAGACCCGCCGCGCGAGCTCGTCCGCACCTATTTCCCCGGCGCGCGATCCGAAAATGAACGCCGGCTGCGCGGCGAGATCGACGCCACCCTCGACCACTGGTTTCGCTGGCGCTCCGGCCGGTTCGAGGACAGCGCCTCCGACGCCGCGCCGCCGGTCGCCGGTTCCCCCGCACGCGAGGGCGATCTGCTCGGGCGCCGGTTGCTGACGCTCTGCGACGCCCTGACGGCGGAGACCCCGACCTTCTCGCCGCGCTACATCGCCCACATGAAGGCCGACCTGTCCCTGCCCGGTCTGCTGGGCTGGTTCGCGGCCATGCTGCACAATCCCAACAACAGTTCGCGCGACGCCAGCCGGGTCGGCAGCGTGATCGAGACCGAGGCCATCGCCGCGCTCGCCGGCATGCTGGGCTATGATCCCGCGCGGGCCCAGGGTCATTTCACCTCCGGCGGGACGGTGGCCAATTTCGAGGCGGTCTGGCGCGCGCGCTACCGACTGGACCATTGGCTGGCCCTCGCGTTGCATGTGTCCGAAACGACCGGCGAAACCCTGGATCCCTTCGTCGCGGCCCATATGGGCTGGAAACAGTTCCGCAGCCTGCAGACCACGCACGCCTTGTCGGACGATATTCTGAAGACCTGCAGCGCGGCGGCGTCCAATCCGGGCGACGTCTGGCGACGGATCAGCCAGGCGTCGGGACGGGATTACCGGGGGCCGGTGATGCTGGTTCCGGGAAACCGGCACTATTCCTGGAGCAAATCCGCCAACGTCTTCGGTCTGGGCGGCGAGGCGATCTGGAGCGTCGCCCTGGACAAGGGCGGTCACCTGGATCTCGCCGATTTCGAACGCCAGGTGGAACGCGCCCAGGCGGATGGAAGACCGATCCTGATGGCCGTCGCCGTGGCCGGGGCCACCGAGACCGGGGCCGTTGATCCGATCGATCGCCTGTACGACCGGCTGGACCTTTGGTGGGCGGAGCGGGGCTGGCGGATCTGGCGTCACGTCGACGCGGCCTATGGCGGCTTCCTCCGGGCCATGCTGGACGGCCCGTCGGAAGCGGCCCTGGCCCCGGAGACTGCCGCCGCGTTGCGGGCCATGGGACGCTCGGATTCGATCACCATCGACCCGCACAAGCTGGGCTATGTGCCCTACGCCTGCGGGGCCTTCCTGACGCCGGACGCGGAACGCTACGCCGTGTCCGCCTTTGACGCCCCCTATCTGGACCGGCCGGAACTGGGGGATGGAAAATGGTCGTCGACGCTGGAAGGGTCGCGGTCGGCGGCGGGCGCCGCGGCGACCTGGCTGACGGCGGAAACCCTCGGCTTCGGCGCCGACGGCCTGGGGGCCCTGATGGCCGCCACGGTCGAGACACGCCAGGCTTTCGAAGCCGCGGTAAGGGAGGCTGTCCCGGAAGCGCGATTCCTGCCGGCCGACAGCAATATCGCCTGTTTCTCGCTGGCTCGGACGGGCGAGGCGCTGAGCCGGTCCAACGCCCGGACCCAGGCCGTCTTCGACTATTTCCAGAGATCGCCCCATTTCGCCGTGTCGAAGACGACCCTCGGCCTCGACAACGCCGCGCTCATCGCCGACCTGCTCGGCGGTCATGGCGGCTTTTATGACCGACCGCGGGGTGAGGCCGAAATGCTGGTCATCCGCTGCGTCTTCATGAATCCCTATTGGTCCGAACCCTCGGTGCGACACGACCTGCTGCCGCGCTTCATCGAGGAATTGCGCCAGGCCCTGGCCGACCCCGACGAGGCAAGGGCGGCCTGAGATGGAGACGACCATGACCCCTATCCTGTTCTTCGGCCGGGTCGGCGAGCGTCTGGGCCCGGAGGGGCGCCTGGACCTGCCGGCCGAGGGACTTCCGGTTCGGGAGATCCGTCGACTGCTGGCCGAGCGCGACGAGGTCGCGGCGGACGCGCTGCTGCGGCCCGACGTCCGGGCCTCCGTCGACCTGGTGGTGGTCGGTGAGGACGCCCTCGCCCGCCCGGGTCAGGAGATCGCGTTCTTTTCCCTGTTTTCAGGGGGCTGAGATGGCCCTCGACGTCAGGCTCACCAGCACGACCTTGTCCGCCCCTGCGGAGCTTGAGGCTTTCCTGGCCGGCCGCACGGGCGAGGGCGCCGTGGTGACCTTCACCGGTCTGGCCCGAGGCGCGGGCAAGGACGGGTCGGTCGTCGAGACCCTCACCCTCGACTGGTATCCGGGCATGACCGAACGCTCGATGCAGGATATCGCCGAAGCCGCCGCGGCGCGCTTCCCGGTCACGGATCTGGTCGTGGTCCATCGATGCGGCGAGATCGTCCCGGGCGAGACCATCGTCTTCGTCGCCGCCGCCGCGGCCCACCGGCGCGAAGCCTTCGCGGCGGCCGACTATCTGATGGACAGGCTCAAGACCGAGGCCGCATTCTGGAAACGCGAAACAGGTCCCTCCGGCACGCGCTGGATCGAACCCGTGGACGAGGACCGCGCCGCCCTGGCGCGCTGGAAGGACGAGACTCCCTGATGGCCGGACGAATTGACGAAACGCTGCCGTTTCACCCGCTGAACATCGCCGTGCTGACCATCTCGGACACCCGCGATGAAACGACTGACACCTCGGGTGGAACACTGGTCGAGCGGCTGACCACCGCGGGCCATGTGCTGAAGGGAAAGGCGATCGTCCACGACGAGGTGGACGCCATCCGAAGCCAGCTGAGGATCTGGATCGAGGACCCGGACGTGGATGTGGTGCTGACGACGGGCGGCACGGGCTTTTCGCCCCGGGACGTGACCCCCGAAGCGGTGAAGCCGCTGTTCCGGCGCGAACTGGAGGGGTTTTCCGTGGTCTTTCACCTGGCCAGCCTGGGCACCGTCGGCGTGGCGACCCTGCAGTCGCGGGCCCTCGCCGGACAGGCCGACGACACCTTCGTCTTCTGCGTGCCGGGTTCGACAGGAGCGTGCCGGGACGCCTGGGATCTGGTGCTGGCCGAAGAACTGGACAGCCGCTTCCGGCCCTGTTCCCTGGTCGGCCAGATCCCGCGCTTCAGGGGCATCTGCCCGTGAGCGCCCTGACCCATCTGGACAGCGGCGGACGCGTGCACATGGTCGACGTCGGCGACAAGGCGCCGACGGCGCGGCGGGCTGTGGCCGAAGGGCGGGTCATCTGCGCGCCCGCGACCCTCGCCCTGGTCCGGGACGACCATGCCCCCAAGGGCGCGGTGATCACCACCGCTGAACTGGCCGGGATCATGGGGGCCAAACGCACCGCCGACCTGATTCCGCTGTGTCACCCCCTCGGCCTCGACAAGGTCTCGGTGAAGATCGACCTCGACGAGGCGCTGCCCGGCTTCGTCGTTACCGCCGAGGCGCGTGTCTCCGGTCCCACCGGCGTAGAGATGGAAGCCCTGACCGCCGTCTCCGTGGCCTGCCTCACCCTCTACGACATGCTCAAGGCGGCCGACCGCGGCATGGTCATCAGCCAGGTCCGGCTGTTGTCCAAGTCGGGCGGACGATCAGGCGACTGGACCGCGTCGTGATTGATTTCGATTCAGCCGTCGCCCTGATCCTGAACGAAGCTCGCCCACTCCCCAGTGAGATGGTGGCGCTGGATGCCGCCGCCGACCGGGTGTTGGCCGCCGATCTCAAGGCGCGCGGTGACGCCCCGCGCGCTGCGGTATCGGCCATGGACGGCTACGCCGTCAGAGACGCCGACCTTGCGACACTGCCGGCCCGACTGCCCATCGCCACCGTCGCCTTCGCCGGGCGAGCCGACGTGCCAAGTCTGTCAGCCGGGGCCTGCGCCCGGGTCTTTACCGGCGGACCCGTGCCCCAACAGGCCGACAGGATCGTGGTCCAGGAGATTGTCGGCCGCAAGGGCGATCTGGCCGTGTTCGAGATCCCGCCCGGATCGGCGACCCACATCCGCGCCGCCGGCTCCGATTTTCGGTCCGGCGACACCCTGCTTCCGGCCGGGACCGTTCTCGGCTTCCGCGCCATGGTCGCCGCCGCAGCCGCCGACGTCGCCATGCTGCCGGTCGTGCGCCGGCCGCGCATCATCATCCTTGGTACTGGCGATGAACTGGCCGAGCCGGGACAGGCGCTCGAGACACCCGGCAGCATTCCGGAAAGCGTCTCGTTCGGCGTAGCCGCCCTGGCGCGGCAATCCGGCGGCGAGGTGATTGATCGTCGCCGCCTGACCGATACGCCCGAACTGCTCGAGGCCGCCGCCCGCCGCGCGCTCGACGAGGCCGAACTGGTGGTGGTCACGGGCGGCGCGTCCGTCGGCGAGAAGGACTACGCCCGCTCGATGTTCGCCCCCTTCGGGTTGGAGCTGATCTTCTCCAAGGTGGCCATCAAGCCCGGCAAGCCGGTCTGGTTCGGCCGGGCGGGCGGCGCCTTGGTGCTCGGTCTGCCGGGCAATCCGACGTCGGCGCTGGTGACGGCCCGTCTGTTCATGGCGCCGCTGATCGCGGGTCTGGCGGGGAGAGATCCGGCCGCGCTGCTGAACTGGCGGGACATGACCCTGGCCGCGCCGCTGAAGTCCTGCGGAGATCGGGAGACCTTCGAGCGCGGCCGTCTGGTCGGAGGCGGCGTCGCGGGACTGGCTGTCCAGGATTCCGCGACCCAGATGGCCCTGGCGACAGCCGATGTGCTGATCCGGCGTCGCGCAGGGGCGCCCGCCCTCAGCCCAGGCGACAGCGCCCCCGTCCTGGATTTCTGACCCGGCTCAGAGGAAGCGTCGGAACAGGATGTTGTTCTCCAGGTGGACGTGCTCGCGCAGGTCCATGTCCAGCTTGCCGCATCCGGCATAGAGGGCTCGCCAGGTGGCGCAGGCGCCCTCCGGCGCGACGAAATCGTCGGTCAGGTCCGCCATGAAGGCGAGCAAGGCCCCAAGCTCCTCGTGGTCTTCCATCATCCGGGTGATGGGGCCCCGGAGGACCGGCCCCACGCCCTTGAGCATGGCCGGAAACAGGACCGCCTCTTCCTTGTGCTGGTGGTCTTCGAGGTCCTCGAACATGTCGGAGAGCAGGTTGGCGAGTCCGCGCGGACAGTCGATCCTGTCCTGGTGGACCGACTCGACGCGGCGGGCCAGGGCGATGACCTCGGGGAATTCGCGCCGGTGCACCTTGTGATAGCGCTCAATGATATGGGCGATCAGATCCGACGTCTCGGCGGGCGCGTGGACCCCCGAAGTTTCCAGGGCATGGAGCTCCGCCTCGAGGGCCGACAGATCAAGGCCGCGGCTCTCCGCTTCTTGCGCGAGCAGGGTATCGCCCTTGCAGCAGAAATCGATCTTGTGGCGGCGAAAGACCGTGGTGGCTCCCGGAAGGATGACGGCGATCTCGCCGACAGACAGGTGTTCAAGCGCCATGATCGGGGGTGGCCTCTCCGTTTCGCGCTCCGCATTCACGGGCGCGGCGAAGCGTCTTCCTAGACCGCCGGCGCCGGCCCTCGCTTGACGTCAATCAAGCCTCCCGTTGATGGCGGTCCGGGTCCGCGACACCCCCGGAAGCCTTCCCCACGCCGCAGGGAATCACCGAGTCTGACCCTCCGCTTTTCGAGGAGTGCAGACATGGCGTTCGACAGTCCGCTGGCCGGTGAGATCTGGAGCAGCAAATATCGTTTCCGGCCTCACGACGGGGCGGGAGACGCGACCGTCGAGGCCACATGGGACCGGGTCGCCGCCGCCCTCGCCGAAGCCGAACCGGCGAAGTCTCGCGGCCGCTGGCGCGCCCGGTTCCGGGAAGCCCTCGAAGGCTATCGCTTCCTGCCCGCCGGGCGAATTCTCGCCGGAGCCGGCACGGGACGCGCCGTGACCCTGTTCAACTGTTTCGTCATGGGGACCGTCCCTGACGATCTCGACGGCATCTTCCAGCACCTGCGGGAGGCCGCGGTGACCATGCAGCAGGGCGGCGGCGTGGGCATGGACTTCTCCACGGTCCGACCCTCGGGGGCGCCGGTCCGGGGGGTCGGGGCGGAGGCCTCCGGACCGCTCAGCTTCATGGACGTGTGGGACTCCATGTGCCGCACGATCATGTCGGCGGGTCAGAGACGCGGGGCGATGATGGGTTGCCTCCGGATCGACCATCCGGACATCGAGGACTTCATCGACGCCAAACGGAACGCGGTCCGCTTCCGCAATTTCAACCTGTCGGTGCTGGTCACCGACGCCTTCATGACCGCCCTGGACACCGACGCGGACTGGCCCTTGGCGTTCAACGGCGAGGTCCGGCGCACTGTCCGGGCGGCGGACCTGTGGAACCGCCTGATGCAGGCCACCTACGACGCAGCCGAACCGGGCGTGATCTTCATCGACCGGGTCAATGCCGCCAACAATCTGGCCCATTGCGAGGTGATCTCGGCCTCCAATCCCTGCGGCGAACAGATGCTGCCGCCCTATGGGGCCTGTTTGCTAGGGTCGATCAATCTCGCTCGCCTCGTCTCCGCGCCGTTCGAAGCCGGCGCGGCCATGGACGAGGTGGAGCTGGCGGCGCTCACCCGCACAGCCGTGCGGATGCTGGACAATGTCATCGACATCTCCCGCTTCCCCCTGCCGGCCCAGGAAGCGGAAGCCCGCGCCAAGCGCCGTCTCGGTCTGGGCGTGACGGGGCTGGCCGACGCCCTGATCTTCTGCGGGGCCCGATATGGCGAGGACCGCGCCGTGGCCCTGACCAAACAGTGGCTGGGCGTGATCCGGCGCGAGGCCTGGCGCGCCTCGGCGGAACTGGCGGCCGAAAAGGGAGCCTTCCCCCTCTACGATCCGGCCATGCTCGAGCGGCCCAACCTGGCCGGACTGGACCCCGAGACCCGCGAACTGATCGCCCGCCACGGCCTGCGAAACGGCTGCCTGACCTCGATCGCCCCGACCGGCACGACCTCCCTGTTGGCGGGGAACGTCTCCTCGGGAATCGAGCCGGTGTTCGCCTTCGCCTACACCCGCAAGGTGTTGCAGCCCGACGGCACGAAGCGCGAGGAGGCCGTCGAAGACTATGCCCTGGCGCTCTGGAAGCGGCTCAAGGGAGCCGACGCGCCGCTGGAGAGCGCCCCAGGGGACGCCTTCGTCAGCGCCCAGACCCTGACACCCGAACATCATCTGCGGATGCAGGCGGCCGCCCAGGCCCAGATCGACAGCTCGATCTCCAAGACCATCAACTGTCCCGAGGACATCGCCTTCGACGCCTTCTCCGACGTCTATCGCCAGGGCTACCGTCTGGGCTGCAAGGGACTGACCACCTACCGGCCCAACGCCATCACCGGGTCGGTGCTCAGTGTCGAACCGACGCCCGCGATCCCTCCGGCCCCGACCGAACCCGTACTGACGCCCCGGCCGGCGCGGCTCGAGGGCGCGACCTACAAGGTGCGTTGGCCGCTGGACCCGCACGCGGTCTATGTGACGATCAATGACTCCGGAGACGAGGACGGGGGCGAACGGCGTCCGATGGAGATCTTCGTCAACTCCAAGAACATGGCCCACTACGCCTGGACGGTCGCCCTGACCCGGATGGTCTCGGCCGTCTTCCGGCGCGGCGGCGACGTTTCCTTCGTGGCGGAAGAATTGAAGGCGGTGTTCGATCCCGGCGGCGGCGCCTGGATGGAGGGGCGCTATACGCCGTCCCTACCGGCGGCGATCGGCGCGGTGATCGAGCGCCATATGGGCCTCGCGTCCGGCGCCGCGGCTACGGCTGCGCCAGACCCCGCGCCAGGGCCCGCGACCGTGGCCGTCCATGTTCCTTCGGCTTGTCCGCGATGCGGCACGCCGGGCCTGGTCCGCAAGGAGGGCTGTGACAGCTGCCTGGACTGCGGCTACTCCCGATGCGGATAGCCCCGCTACGGGTCTCGTCGTCCACCCGTCGCTGGACCGAACTGATGTATCGGGCGCGGAGACCCGTCGAGACCCTGCTGACAGCGTCGCTTCGAGGGGTCGCCCGCCGTCAGCCCGCGGCGTTCGAGCGGCTCGGACCTGTCCGCCACGCCACTATCCGGATCAGCCCCGCCGACCTGCCCGTCGCCTTCGAGATGCGGCCGGACGGCGTGGCCGGCTCCATCCGGGTGGTGCGGCCCGACTCGGATGACGGCGCCGCTTCGGCTCGCATCAGCGGCTCATTGCTGACTCTTCTGGCCCTGTTCGACGGGCGCGGGGACGCCGATGGAGCCTTTTTCCAGCGGCGCATCGATATCGACGGAGACACCGCCGCCATCCTCGCTCTGCACAATGCGCTTGAAGCCTCGGAGCTGACGATGGCTGACATCCTGGGTCTGCCGCGAGGGCTCGATCCGATGCTGCAGACGGTGCTGTCCGTCGTCGGGCGCTGGCGTCAGGCCGAGGTTCGGCCATGACCCGCCCTGCCGCGTCGACGCTGGAGCTGGTGTGCCCCGCCGGCTCGCCCGCCATGCTGAAGGCCGCGATCGATGCCGGGGCGGACAGCGTCTACTGCGGCTTCCGCGACGAAACCAACGCGCGCAATTTCCCGGGTCTGAACTTCTCCCCCGAGGAGCTGCGGGCAGCGACCGACTGGGCGCACGAGCGCGGCGCCCGCGTTCTCCTGGCGCTGAACACCTTCGCCCGGGCCGACGCCACCGATCTCTGGCGAGGCTCCGCCGACGCCGCCGCGGTCGCGGGCGTGGACGCCGTGATCGCCGCCGATCTCGCAGTGCTGTCGCATATGCGCGCCAACCATCCGGACACCCGGCTTCACCTGTCGGTCCAGGCGGCGGCGGGCACCCCTGAGGCGATCGCCTTCTACGCTCGCGAATACGGCGTGAAACGGGTGGTTCTGCCCCGCGTCCTCAGCGTCGAGGAAATCCGGAGCCTGACCCCGGAAATATCCGTCGAGACCGAGGCCTTCGTCTATGGCGGCCTGTGCGTGATGGCGGAAGGCCGCTGCGCCCTGTCGTCCTATGCCACCGGACGGTCTCCGAACCTGTCCGGCGTATGTTCGCCGCCCGAGGCCGTAACCTTCACCGAAGATCGTGGTGAGCGCACGACGCGGCTGTCGGGCTTCGCCATCGACCGGCTGCCGGCGGGCGAGGTGGGCGGATACCCGACCCTGTGCAAGGGCCGGTTCCGCGGCGCGGCGGGGGAGCCGGCCTATTTGTTCGAGGATCCTGTCAGCCTGAACGCCATGAGCCTCCTGGCCGGCCTGGCCCGGGCGGGGGTCACCGCCGTCAAGATCGAGGGTCGACAGAGGGGCCGCGCCTATGTGGCGCGCGTCACCGCCGCCTTCCGCGCCGCCATCGACGCCATAGGGCGCGGGGAATCTCCGGCTCCCTATGAGTCCCTGCTGGGCGATCTCGCCGAGGGCGCGCGCGAGACAACCGGCGCCTATCGGAAACGCTGGCGATGAGCGGGTTGATGGAACTGGCGATCGGACCGTTGCTGTTCAACTGGCCCGCGGAGCGGGTCGAGGCCTTCTATGCCCGGATCGCCGACGAGGCCCCGGTCGAAACGGTCTATCTCGGCGAGGTCGTCTGCGGAAAGCGCCAGCCTTTGCTGCAGGAGGTCCTGGCGCGGGCCGCCGAGCGGCTGGAAGCCGCGGGCAAGACAGTGATCTGGTCCACGCTCGCCCTTCCCTCCACGTCCCGGGAGCGGCGGCTGGCGGCAGAGCTGGCCGCGGACCCCGATCATCTGATCGAGGCCGGGGATATGTCCGCCGTCTGGAGCCGGGCCCCGGCGCCGTTCGTCGCCGGACCGCTGTTGAACGTCTACAACGCACCTGCGGCCGCGGAGCTTGTGCGGCTGGGGTGTGTGCGTCTGTGCGCCAATGTCGAACTCCCCCTGACCTCCATCGCGGAAATCGCGCGGGCCTGCCCGGAGCTCGAACTTGAGCTGTTCGCCTTCGGCCGTTTGCCGCTCGCCCTGTCGAGCCGCTGCGCCCAGGCCCGGATGGAGGGACTGCACCGGGACGCCTGCCGCTATGTTTGTGACCAACACCCCGACGGCATGGACGTCACGACAATCGAGGGTCAGGACTTCCTGGCCGTGAACGGCCTGCAGACGCTGTCGCACGGATGTCAGCTGGTCGACGTTGAAATCCAGCGGCTCAAGGAAGTCGGCGTGTCGGTTCTTCGGCTGTCGCCGCACAGCCTGGACATGGTCGCGGTCTGCAACCTGTTCCGGGAATTCACCAGCGGGCGGCTTACATCGCGGGAACTTGCCCAGGGGATAGAGCCGCTTGGGCCGCCCGGACCTCTGGTCAGCGGCTATCTGCACGGGGCGGCCGGCGCCCACCGAGGAGCCCGCGAGGTTGCGGCATGAACCTGTCCGAACTCGAGGCCCGCCGTGCGCGGATTGACCGGATCGACTCGGTGCTGGTGCGGCTCGTCGCGGCACGCCAGCGCCAGGTCGCCGTCATCGCCGCACTCAAGGCGGGGCCGGACAGCGTTCGGGATCCCGCCCGGATCGCGGCCGTCCTCGCACGCGTCCAGTCGACGGCGCGGCGTTGCGGCCTGGACGAAGCGATCGCGATTCCGGTCTGGCGCGAACTTCTGGAACGGTCAGCCGAGGCCCAGCAGATGCTTATGGCGCTCGCCAGACAGGCTGATCCATCGCCTTGACGAAGGGCAGGCCGCGGCGGTCAGTCCGTCAACCGGTTCTCCGCCCGGGTCCTCTATGCAGACCGTATCCGCCGTCCGGGAGTCCCCATGAACACCGCCGCCGCCATTCGCGCCCATCGCGGTCCCGCCGTCTTCAGCGTCGGCCTGCGCCCCTTCTTCCTGTTCTCCGCGCTGTGGGCCGCCATCGCCGCTCCGCTCTGGCTCCATGCCTTTCTCAGCGGCGGACCTGTCGGACTGGGCTGGCACGTCCACGAGATGTTGTTCGGTTACACCGGCGGAATCGTCGTCGGCTTTCTGCTGACCGCCGTTCCCAACTGGACCGGCCGTCTGCCGGTCGTGGGGACGCCCCTGGCCCTGCTGTTCGGCCTGTGGCTGGCGGGTCGGGCCGCCATGCTGGCGATGGCCCTGAACGCGGATCTGGCGAGTGAAGTCTGGCCGCTGATCATCGACGGTCTGTTCCTGTTCGCCATGGCCGGCGTGGTCTGGCGGGAGGTGTTGGCAGGTCAGAACTGGCGCAATGTGCCGGTCGCCGTCATGGTCACCCTCTTCGCGCTCGCCAATGCCGGGTTTCACCTTGAGGCGGGGGCCGGCGGCGTCGACAACCTGTCCACTCGACTGGGTCTGGCGGTCGTGACCCTGTTGATCGCCGTGATCGGCGGGCGGGTCACCCCGAGTTTCACCCGAAACTGGCAGACCAAACGCGGCGGGCCGCTACCGGCCGTCGCCGGCCGCTTCGATATCGTGACCCTGATGGTCACCGCGACCGGCCTCATCGGCTGGAGTGTCGCGCCGACTCATCCGGCAACAGGAGCCTTGCTGCTGGCGGCCGGCGGATTGAACCTGGTGCGTCTGGCACGCTGGCGCGGCGACGCGACCCTGGCCGAACCCCTCGTCTGGATTCTCCACCTCGGATACCTTTGGCTTGCGGTGGGTCTGTTTCTGACAGGGTTGTCGGTCGCGGCGCCCGGCCTTGTCCCACTCTCCGCGGGCGTTCACGCCCTCACCGCGGGCGCCATCGGGGTGATGACCCTGGCCGTGATGACGCGCGCCAGCCGGGGCCATACCGGCCGGCCACTGACCGCAGGCAAGATTGAGGTCCTGATTTACGTCCTGATCAACCTGGCCGCCCTGACCCGGGTGACGGGTGGTCTCCTGCCATCCGTCTATAAGCCGTTGCTCATGGTCTCGACCGGACTCTGGTCGGCGGCCTTTCTGGCATTCGTGATCGGTTATGGACCGATGCTGCTGACGCCGCGCCCTGATCGCGGTTGACGGCGGTCAGGCGTAGCGGGCGGCGGCGGTCGCCTTGACCAGGGCGATCACCGGCCGTCCGGGCGCCAGGCCGAGTTGGTCGCTCGCCTGCCGGGTGACGAGCGCCTTCAGTCTCAACTCTCCCGCCTCCAGCCGGACGAGGATGCCGTCAGTCCGGACTTCCAGCGCGGCGACCTGCATCGGCAGCCGGTTCTGAAAGCTGGCGTCGACCGGATCCGTCAGGGCGAGCGCCACATCCCGCGCGTCGACGACGACCCGCAACCGGTCGCCCGGGGACACATCGAGGAGCGGAGCCAGAAACGAGGTTCCCGCCAGATTGATGCGGGTGGCGTTCCTGGCAGGGTCGTGCGCGGTGACCCGCCCGTCGAGAATCGACAGGGGCGCGCTGAGCCCGGCGGCGGTCTCGGCCTCCGGTCGATCGAACGCCGCATCCGGCGGCTCGGCGCCGACGGCCCGGGCGCCCCCGACCAACACCACGAGATCCGCGAGGCGGGCGACCTCCTCGACCGCGTGGCTGACATAAAGGATCGGCGGTCCATTCCGGGCCAGCTGGTCCAGATACGGCAGGATGTCCCCGCGACGGGCGCCGTCCAGCCCCGCCAGAGGCTCATCGAGGATCAGCAGACGGGGACGGGTCAGCAGGGCCCGTCCGATCGCGACCCGGCGGGCCTCGCCGCCGGACAGCGAACCCGGGCGGCGCTCCAGCAGGCTTTCGAGTCCCAACAGAGCCACCGCCTCGCCAAGGGCGGGATCCGGGTCGCCCGATCGGCGTGGGCCGTACAGCAGGTTGTCGCGGACCGTCATGTGCGGAAACAGCCGCGCGTCCTGGAAGACGTATCCGATGCGTCGTTTCCAGACCGGGACCGACACTCCTGTGTCGGTGTCGAGGAGCACCTCCCCGTCCAGCACCACCCGGCCACGGACGGGCCGGATCAGGCCCGCGACCAGTTCGGCCGCCGTGGTCTTGCCGGCCCCGGAGCGACCGAACAGGCAGGTGATCCGGGCGTCGCTCGAGAAGGCGACCTCCAGCGAGAAATCGTCGCGGACGATCCGCGCTGAGACCTCCAGCATCACCGCGTCCCTCCGACCCGCCGCGCGACGGAGCGCGCGCCCCATTCCGAAAGGACGAGGGCCCCGATCGACACGCCGACCGAAATCAGGACCAGTCTCAACAGGGCCGCCTCGCCGTCGGGAACCTGGAGCAGGCTGTAGATGGCCAGCGGCAGGGTGCGCGTCTCTCCGGGGATGCTGGCGACGAAGGTGATGGTGGCGCCGAACTCGCCCAACGCCTTGGCGAAGCCCAGCACCGCCCCGGCCGCGACGCCGGGCAGCGCCAGCGGCAGGGTGATGGTCAGGAAGCGGACCACGGGCCGGGCGCCGAGGGTTTCGGCCGCCCGCTCGATCCGGGGATCGACCATGTCGAACGACAGGCGCACGGCCCGCACCAGCAGGGGGAAGCCCATGACCGCCGCGGCGAGGGCCGCGCCGGTCCAGTCGAAGGCGAAGACAATCCCCATCGGCTCGAGAAGTTTGCCGAGCGGGCCGCCGCGACCAAACAGCATCAGCAGGGCGTAGCCTGTCACCACCGGCGGAAGGATCAGGGGCAGATGGGTCAGGCCCGACAACAGGGCCTTGCCGGGGAAGCTGTAGCGCGACAACAGATAGGCGATCGCGATCCCGGGCGGCAGGCTGAACAGCGTCGCCGTCAGGGCGACCTTCATCGACAGGCCGATGATCTCCAGTTCTTCGGGGCTCAGCACGAACATTCAGCCCCCTCCGACCGCCGCCGGGGCGAAGCCGAACCGGCGGAACAGGGCCTGTCCCTCGGCGCCGGCCAGCATATCCAGAAAGGTCTGCGCCGCCGCGGGGTCGCCGGCTCCGTCCCGCCGACGAACCGGAGCCCCCGGATAGACAATCGGATCGTGGCTGGCAGGGGGAAAGGTCGCCACCACCCGCACCCGTGGCTCGGCCAGTGCATCGGTCGCATAGACCAGACCCAGCGGGACCTCCCCCCGCGCGACGAGAGACAACGCGGCGCGGACGTCATCGCCGGGCGCCCGCCGGTCCTTGACCCCGGACCAGACGCCCAGGCGGACCAGGGCCTGTTCTCCATAGCGGCCCGCTGGCGTCGAGGAGTCGGCGATCGCCAGTCGGCCTCCGTCCAGCCGGTCGATGAAATCCGCCGGCGACGTCAGATCGACAGGATCGCCGGAGGCGGAGACCGGCGCGACCAGCACCAGTGCGTTGCTGGCGAGCCGGCGCCGTGCAGCAGTATCGACAAGGCCCCGCTGACCCAGCCAGTCCATCCAGACCTCATCGGCCGAGATGAACAGGTCGGCCGGGGCGCCTTGAGCGATTTGGCGGGCCAGCTTGGCGCTGCCGGCGTAGGTGGCCCGAACGATCCTGCCGGTTCGCTTCTGGTGTTCCGCGGCGGCCGCGTCCAGGACCTCGCGCAGGCTGGCGGCGGCGAAAAGGTCGATGAGCGGCGCCCCGGCGGGACGACGGGGCGCACAGGCGGTCAGCGCCGTGGCTGCGAGCAGCCCCAACGCCCCTCGTCGACCAAGGCTGGCGCCCGCCGTCGTCATCAATCGAACCTCCGCCCGAGCCTTTCGCCCGGCCCGCAATCCTGCCTAGCATGGCGAGCCAGGCAACCGCACGGAGGGGGCGGCGAGCGCGCTTGATTTTCATCAAGGCACGGCCCGTGCCGTGTCATAGGGTGTGCGGGGCTGATCGACTATCAAACCCCTTGAGTTCGCTCCGAGCCGCCTGACCTGTAGCGCCCGCGCGCCATGGTCCGACGGCCGGATCCGCAAGGATCGAGGGTGGCGGGAGAAATCCCTCCGCCTCCCGTGTCTGGAAAGGAGCTTCCATGGCGTTCGACGCCACAGCCATGACCGACGGTTTCGGCCGCCGGTTTCACTACCTTCGCCTGTCGGTGACGGAAGTCTGCAATTTCAGCTGCACCTACTGTCTGCCGAACGGCTGGAAGAAAACCGGGCCCCTGTCCTTCCTGACGGTCGATGAGATTCGCCGCCTGGTGGCCGGCTTTTCCGATCTGGGGCTCAGCAAGGTTCGCCTGACCGGCGGCGAGCCCACCGTCCGCAAGGACTTCAACGCCATCATCGAGACGGTCGCGGCGGCGCCCGGGGTGGCCAAGGTCGCGATGACCACGAACGGCTGGAACCTGGCGCGTCACGCGGTCGACTGGCGGGCCTCCGGCCTCAGCCACATCAACGTCAGCATTGACTCGATCGACCCGGAAACGTTCCACCGGATCACCGGGCACGACAAGCTGAGCCAGGTCCTGACGGGCCTCGACCTTGCGCTGGCCGAGGGCTTCTCCGCCGTGAAGGTCAACGCGGTCCTGCTGCGCGAGACGGCCGAGGCCGGCTTTGACGGCTGGGCGCGCTTTGTCAGGGATCGGCCGGTCGCCGTCCGTTTCATCGAGCTGATGAAGACGACCGACAATGACGACTATTTCGCCCGCCATCACGTCAAGGCCCAAGGGCTACGCGACTGGCTGGACCGGAACGGCTGGGCCCCGGCAGAGCGCGCCTTCGACGCCGGGCCGGCGCTGGAATATCACCATCCCGATCATGCCGGCGCCATCGGTCTGATCGCGCCCTACGCACCCGGCTTCTGCGACAGCTGCAACCGGTTGCGGGTCACCTCGAAGGGCAAGCTTCGCCTGTGCCTGTTCGGCGACGGCGGCGTCGATCTGCGCGATCTGCTGCAGGAAGACGAAGACCGCGAAGCGCTGTCACAGCGGATCGTCTCGTCTCTGGGAGGGAAATCCGCGGGCCATTCCCTTGCCCTGGGGCGTTCGGGCGACCTGCGGAACCTGTCCCAGCTCGGCGGCTGATCAGCCGAGCACGGCCCCACACGTGCGCCCGGTCTGGGTGGCCCATCTCTCGCTCTCCGCCTTGCCGACGACGCCCTTCGGCGGCGGCATGTGATTGTCGATCAGCGGGTGCGGACGCGCCAGTCGCTCGAGGGCATCCGGACGGCCGAGGCTGACCTCCGCGCCATGCACGACCACCCCGTAGGTGGACAGGTTGGCGAAGGCCCGTGACAGATTCTCCGGGGACATGCCGAGCAGCGAGGCCAGCACCCGCTTCTCATGCGGAAGGACGATCGGATCACGCATTCCCTGACGAACCCGCTGGGTGATCAGGTAGTTGGCCAGCCGCTCGACGCCGCCGCGGAGTTTCTGGTTCTTAACGGCCCGCACCAGCCCGCGGTAACAGCCCGACAGCTCCTGGGCCACAGCAAAGCTGAAGTCGGCATCCTGTCTCATGGTTCGGCGAAGGGCCTCCCCCGACAGCATCAGAATCTCCGACCGCTCAAGTGTCCGCGCCGACATCAGGGCGTCGGCATCGAGGACGACAGCCGCCAGGATGAAGGTCGAGACCGGGCGCAGCAGCGCCAGGGTGGTCTCCTTCTCTTTCCAGGACCCCTGGAGTTCGACCGCGCCATCAAGCAGCACATACAGGAAGTCGACCGTGTCGCCCTCCATCAGCAGGGTCGTGCCCGCGGGAAACCGTTGCAGGAAGGCGCCGGCGGTCACATCGCGGAAGACCTCCGGAGAGGCCCGCGAGAACAGCGGCAGGGCCCTGACACGGTCCAGATCGGCGGCGCGCATGGTCATAGGGTTTGTTCCTCGTGCGACTCGGTAGCGAGGCTCTGACCTGATCGGCCTCGCTCCGTACGGCCGCGAGCCATCAATAGAACATCACTTGACGAATATCAAATGGAGTAAATATCTACGACAATTCACCAGCAGATATTTATCGTTTTACTATCGTTTTTTGTATCCACCCCCGATTTAGCCAACTCCTCCAAGACTTCAATTGATATCCATCAAATAGCGCATTCGGAATGCGCGCTAGGAGTCATGGAACGACAGCCGACAGGCGGCGACGTTCCATGGAGCAGATCAGGTGGTATCCGCCTCTGAAACAGCAGCGCCAGGCGCCGCTTCGGCCTTGTGGGTCAGCACCTTCGCCTTCACGGCGTGTTTTGCGGTGTGGACGATCTTCTCGATCATCGGCGTCCAGATCAAGGCCGACCTCGGCCTCTCCGAAGCGCAGTTCGGCCTGCTGGTCGGCACGCCGATTCTCACCGGATCGCTGGTGCGCGTCTTCCTCGGCGTCTGGACTGAACAGTTCGGTGGGCGGCGCGTCAGTCTGATCGTCATGGCCCTGGCGGCGGCGGCGACCTTCCTGCTGTCCTATGCCGAAACCTACCCCCAGTTCCTCGTCGCGGCCCTGGGCGTCGGCATGGCGGGCGGAGCCTTCGCGGTCGGCATCGCCTATGTGTCGAAATTCTTCCCCGCCGGACGGCAGGGCACGGCGCTCGGCATCTTCGGCGCGGGCAATGTCGGCGCGGCGGTGACCAAGTTCGCGGCGCCCTTCGTCATGCTGGCGCTCGGCTGGGAAGCCGTGGCGCAGATCTGGGCTGG
Source organism: Brevundimonas vancanneytii (assembly GCA_943367565.1). Taxonomy (GTDB): domain Bacteria; phylum Pseudomonadota; class Alphaproteobacteria; order Caulobacterales; family Caulobacteraceae; genus Brevundimonas; species Brevundimonas vancanneytii_C. The sequence goes on along the minus strand of CALRJO020000004.1, from coordinate 31,687 downwards.
AGCGCTGCTCCTTATCGCGGTCGTGTCCTTCTTCCTGACCCGCGACGAGCCCCAGCTGATCGAACGTCGGCGGACCGGCCAGAAGCCCGTGGCCGCCTGGATGCAACTGGAGCCGCTGAAGGACCTCCGGGTCTGGCGGTTCGCGCTCTACTATTTCTTCGTCTTCGGCGGGTTCGTCGCTCTCGCCCTCTGGCTCCCGCACTATCTGACCGGCGCCTATGGAGTAGGCATCGGCGTGGCCGGGATGCTGGCCGCCGCATACTCGATCCCCGGATCGCTCTTCCGGGTTTTCGGCGGCTGGCTCTCGGACCGGGTCGGCGCCCGCAAGGTCATGTACCTGACCTTCATCATCAGCGTCGTCTGCGCCTTCATCCTGTCCTATCCGGCGACCTCCTATGTGATCGACGGCATCGACGGGCCGATCCATTTCCGTCTGGCGATAAGCCTGCCGGTCTTCACCGTGGTGGTCTTCGTCCTCGGCTTCGCCATGAGCCTGGGCAAGGCGGCCGTCTTCAAACATATCCCCGTCTACTACCCCGACCACGTCGGTTCGGTCGGCGGTCTGGTGGGTATGATCGGCGGTCTGGGCGGCTTCATCCTGCCCATCACCTTCGGCGTCATGAATGACCTGACGGGGGTCTGGACCAGCTGCTTCATGCTTCTGTTCCTGCTCGTCCTAGCCGCCCTCATCTGGATGCATTTCGCCGTCCGCCGGATGGAGCGTCGGCGCTCTCCCATGCTCGCGACGCTGCCGGAATTCCCCGAACTGGCCGGCGTCGGTCCCGACAAGGCCGCGGCCGCCACCTCCACCCGTTCGCACTAGAGAAAGACGCGCATGTCCCGTCACGTTCTGCACGACTGGCGTCCGGAGGAACCGGACTTCTGGGCCTCCACCGGCCAACGGATCGCCCGACGCAATCTGTGGATTTCCATCCCGAACCTGCTTCTGGCCTTCTCCATCTGGATGCTGTGGTCGACGGCCGCGACCCGTCTCAACATGGTCGGCTTCCAGTTCTCGACCGCCGAACTGTTCTGGCTGACGGCCCTGCCGGCCCTTTCAGGCGCGACCCTGCGCATCTTCTACAGCTTCATGGTCCCCATCTTCGGCGGTCGCGTCTGGACGACGCTCTCGACCCTGTCGCTGGCGATCCCGGCGATCGGCATCGGCGTGGCGGTCCAGAGCACTGAGACGCCGTATCTGGTGTTCGTCATCCTGGCTCTGCTCTGCGGCCTGGGCGGCGGGGCCTTCGCCTCGTCGATGGCCAATATCGGCTTCTTCTTCCCCAAGGCCCAGAAGGGCAACGCCCTCGCGCTCAACGCCGGTTTCGGCAACCTGGGCGTCAGCGTCCTGCAGTTCACCGCGCCGCTGGTCACCGGTCTCGCCCTGTTCACCCCACTCTTCGGGGCGCCGCAGACCTATCTGGAAAACGGCGTCCAGCAGCAGGTCTGGCTGCAGAACGCCGGCTTCGTCTGGGTGCCCTTCATCCTGATCGCGGCCGCCGCCGCCTGGTTCGGCATGAACGACGTAGCCTCCGCCCGGGCCTCGTTCCGTGAGCAGGCCGTGGTCTTCAAGCGCAAGCACAACTGGCTGATGTGCTATCTCTATATCGGCACCTTCGGTTCGTTCATCGGCTTCTCGGCGGCCTTCCCCCTGCTGGGCAAGACGCTGTTTCCCGACGTCAATATCCTGCAGATCGCCTTCCTCGGCCCCCTGGTCGGCGCCGCCTCGCGGGCGATGACGGGCTGGGTCTCCGACCGCTGGGGCGGCCATAACGTCACCCAGGTCGTTTTCTACGCCCTGATCGCAGGCGTGCTGGCGGTGCTCTACAGCGTCGGCGCCTTCGGCGGCGAGCCAGTGTTCGGCCTGTTCTTCGCCAGCTTCATCTGGCTGTTCTTCTGGACCGGCGTGGGCAACGCCTCGACCTTCCAGATGATCCCGGCCCTGGTGCGCGCCGACATGCCCCGCCTCATGCCGCACGCCACGCCCGCCGAGCGGCTGAAGGCGTCGGAGCTGGAAGGGGCGGCCATCGTCGGCTTTTCGTCGGCCATCGGCGCCTACGGCGGCTTCTTCATCCCCCTGGCCTTCGCCAACTCGATGAAGGCCACCGGAGGCCCGGTGACGGCCCTCTACATCTTCCTTGCCTTCTACATCACCTGCGCCGTCGTGAACTGGGCCTTCTACGCCCGCCGGCGCTCGATCCTGAACCCCACCCTGAACACGGCGGCCTGATCATGAGCCATACCCTTGACCGTCTCGCCTTCTTCACGCGCAAGACCGAGCTGTTCTCCGACCGTCACGGCGTCATGAACGATGACGACCGCAGCTGGGAGGAGGCCTATCGGGACCGCTGGCGCCACGACAAGATCGTGCGCTCGACCCACGGCGTGAACTGCACGGGCTCGTGTTCGTGGAAGATCTACGTCAAGGGCGGGATCGTCACCTGGGAGACCCAGCAGACCGACTATCCCCGCACCCGGCCGGACCTGCCCAACCACGAGCCGCGCGGCTGCGCACGGGGGGCCAGCTACAGCTGGTATCTCTATTCGGCCAACAGGGTGAAATATCCGCTGGTGCGGTCACGCCTGTTGCGGGTGTGGCGCAAGGCGCGCGAGACCATGGAGCCGGTGGCGGCCTGGGCCTCGATCCAGGACGATCCCGCCGCCCGCAAATCCTACACAAGCATGCGCGGGGCCGGCGGCTTCGTGCGGGCCGACTGGGAAGAGATCACCGAGATCATCGCCGCGGCCAACGCCCACACGGTCAAGCGCTGGGGCCCTGACCGGGTGTTCGGCTTCTCGCCGATCCCGGCCATGTCGATGATTTCCTACGCGGCAGGGGCACGATATCTGCAGCTGCTGGGCGGGGCCTGCGGCTCCTTCTATGACTGGTACTGCGACCTGCCGCCCGCCTCGCCCCAGACCTGGGGCGAGCAGACCGACGTGGCCGAGAGCGCCGACTGGTACAATTCCAGCTTCATGCTGCTGTGGGGTTCGAACGTTCCGCAGACCCGCACGCCGGACGCCCATTTCTACACCGAGGCCCGCTACCGCGGCGCCAAGTCCGTCGTCATCTGCCCCGACTATTCCGAGGCGTCGAAATTCTCGGACCTGTGGCTGCCGGTCAAACAGGGCACCGACGCGGCCCTGGCGATGGCCTTCGGTCACGTGATCCTCAAGGAGTATCACGTCGACAAGCAGGTCCCGTATTTCCGCGACTACCTGCGCCAGTACAGCGACCTGCCCATGCTGGTCCGGCTGGTCCCCCAGGAGGGCGGCTACGTGCCCGAACGCCTGGTCCGGGCCTCCGACTTCGTCGGCGATCTCGAACAGGCCAACAATCCCGACTGGAAGACCGTCGCCATCGACGAGGCTACCGGCGAGATCGTCGTGCCCAATGGCTCGATCGGCTTCCGCTGGGGCGAGGACGGCCGCTGGAACCTCGAGGAACGCGACGCCGCGGGTCGCGAGACCACGCTGAAGCTCGGACTCAAGGACGCCCACGATGAAGTGGCCGGCGTCCGCTTCCCCTATTTCGCCAATACGGCCAGCAACGGCTTCGCCTCCACCGATCACCCCGATGTCCTGACCCGCAACGTGCCGGTCCGGCGGGTGAAGCTGAAGGATGGCGAGGCGCTGGTCGCCTGCGTCTACGACCTGTTCCTGGCCAACTACGGCGTGGATCAGGGTTTCGGCGGCGACTGCATGCCGGAGTCCTTCGACGACCTGCAGCCCTATTCGCCGGCCTGGGCCGAAGCCATCACCTCGGTCCCGCGCGACCAGATCATCGCCACCGCCCGCGGCTTCGCCACCAATGCCGAAAAGACCAACGGCAAGTCGATGGTGATCATCGGCGCGGCGATGAACCACTGGTTCCACATGGACATGAACTACCGCGGCGTCATCAACATGCTGGTGATGTGCGGTTGCGTCGGCCAGTCCGGCGGCGGCTGGGCCCACTACGTCGGTCAGGAGAAGTTGCGGCCGCAGACCGGCTGGGCGCCCTTGGCCTTCGCCACCGACTGGATCCGTCCGCCGCGGCAGCAGAACTCCACCTCCTTCTTCTACGCCCACTCGGATCAGTGGCGCTACGAGACCGTCGGCATCGACGAACTGCTGTCGCCGACGGCCCCCGAAGGTCCGTGGAAGGCCTCGATGATCGACTTCAACGTCCGGGCCGAACGGATGGGCTGGCTGCCCTCCGCCCCGGCGCTGAAGACCAACTCGCTTGATGTGGCCAAGGCCGCCGAGGCGGCCGGCGTCGACCCCAAGACCTACACCCTCGACGGACTGAAGGACCGCTCGATCCAGCTTTCCTGCATGGACCCGGACGATCCGGCCAACTGGCCGCGCAACATGTTCATCTGGCGCTCAAACCTGCTGGGCTCCTCGGGCAAGGGCCACGAGTATTTCCTCAAACACCTGCTCGGCGCCTCGCACGGCGTCCAGGGCAAGGATCTGGGCGAGACCGGTCAGGTCAAGCCCGTCGACGTCGTCTGGCATGACGAGGCGCCGGAGGGGAAACTCGACCTGCTGGTGACGCTCGACTTCCGCATGTCGACCACGGCGGTCTACTCCGACATCGTCCTGCCGACGGCCACCTGGTACGAGAAGAACGACCTCAACACCTCCGACATGCACCCCTTCATCCACCCGCTCTCGGCGGCCGTGGACCCGGCCTGGGAGTCGAAGTCGGACTGGCAGATCTTCAAGGCCATCGCGAAGAAATTCTCGCAGGTCGCGCCCGAGGTCCTGGGCAAGGAGAAGGACGTCGTCCTGACCCCCATCCAGCACGACAGCCCCGGCGAGATGGCCCAGCCGTTCGAAGTGAAGGACTGGTACCTCGGCGAGTGTGAGGCGATCCCGGGCAAGACCATGCCCCAGATCACCGTGGTCGAGCGCGACTACCCCAACCTCTACAAGCAGTTCACGGCCCTCGGCCCGCTGCTCGACAAGGTCGGCAACGGCGGCAAGGGCCTGGCCTGGAAGACCGGGCACGAGGTCGATCTGCTGCGCGAGCTGAACGGCGCCGTTCTGGAGCCCGGCCTGACCGAGGGCATGCCCAGCATCGATACCGACATCGACGCCTGCGAGACCATCCTGATGCTGGCGCCGGAGACCAATGGCGAGGTCGCGGTCAAGGCCTGGGCGGCGCTCGAGAAGCAGACCGGCCGTGAGCACACCCACCTGGCCCTGCCCAAGGAGGACGAGAAGATCCGCTTCCGCGATCTGCTCGCCCAGCCGCGCAAGATCATCTCATCGCCCATCTGGTCGGGCATCGAGAGCGAGAAGGTCTGCTACAACGCCGGCTATACCAATGTGCACGAGCTGATCCCCTGGCGGACGCTCACCGGCCGGCAGCAGCTGTATCAGGATCACCTGTGGATGCGGGCCTTCGGCGAGGCGCTGTGCGTCTACAAGCCGCCGATCGATCTGAAGACGACGCATGTGAAGGGCCTCAAGCCCAACGGCGAGACCGAAATCGTCCTCAACTTCATCACCCCGCACCAGAAGTGGGGCATCCACTCCACCTATTCCGACAATCTGCTGATGCTGACGCTGAACCGCGGCGGGCCGGTGGTCTGGATCTCGGAGACGGACGCCCGCAAGGCCGGCATCGTCGACAACGACTGGATCGAGGTCTTCAACGCCAACGGGGCCCTGACGGCCCGGGCGGTGGTCTCCCAGCGGATCCGTGAGGGCACGACCTTCATGTACCACGCCCAGGAGAAGATCGTGAACACGCCGGGGTCGGAGATAACCGGCCGGCGCGGCGGCATCCACAACTCGGTCACCCGCACGGTGCTGAAGCCGACCCACATGATCGGCGGCTACGCCCAGCTGTCCTACGGCTTCAACTACTACGGCACCGTGGGCTCCAACCGGGACGAGTTCATCGTCCTCCGCAAGATGAAGACGGTCGACTGGCTCGATGAGCCCCTCGAATCCAGGGAGTTCGGCCAATGAAGATCCGCGCGCAGATCGGCATGGTGCTGAACCTCGACAAATGCATCGGCTGTCACACCTGTTCGGTGACCTGCAAGAACGTCTGGACCAGCCGCAAGGGCGTCGAATACGCCTGGTTCAACAACGTCGAGACCAAGCCGGGCATCGGCTATCCCAAGGAGTGGGAGAACCAGAAGAAGTGGAACGGCGGCTGGCGGCGCAAGGCCAACGGCAAGATCGAGCCGCGCATGGGCGCCAAATGGCGCATCCTGGCCAAGATCTTCGCCAACCCCGACCTGCCCGAGATCGACGACTACTACGAACCCTTCGACTTCGACTACGGCCACCTGCAGACGGCGCCGGAGATGAAGCATTTCCCCACCGCCCGGCCGCGTTCGCAGATCACCGGCAAGCGGATGGAGAAGATCGAATGGGGCCCAAACTGGGAGGAAATCCTCGGCGGCGAATTCTCGAAGCGGTCCGAGGACGCGAATTTCGAGGGCATCCAGAAGGAGATTTACGGCCAGTTCGAAAACACCTTCATGATGTACCTGCCGAGGCTGTGCGAGCACTGCCTCAACCCCACCTGCGTGGCCGCCTGTCCTTCCGGCGCGATCTACAAGCGCGAGGAGGACGGCATCGTCCTCATCGACCAGGACAAGTGCCGGGGCTGGCGGATGTGCGTCTCGGCCTGCCCGTACAAGAAGATCTATTACAACTGGGACTCCGGAAAATCGGAGAAATGCACCTTCTGCTTCCCGCGCATCGAGGTCGGCCAGCCGACCGTCTGCTCCGAGACCTGCGTGGGCCGCATCCGCTATCTGGGCGTGCTGCTCTATGACGCCGACCGGATCGAGGCGGCCGCCTCGACCCCCGACGTGAAGGACCTCTACCAGGCCCAGCTCGACATCTTCCTCGACCCCCACGACCCCGCCGTCATCGCCCAGGCCCGCGCCGACGGCGTGCCGGAGGCCTGGCTCGAGGGCGCGCGGCGCAGCCCGGTCTACAAGATGGCCATCGACTGGAAGGTCGCCTTCCCGCTGCACCCCGAATACCGGACCCTGCCGATGGTCTGGTACGTGCCGCCGCTGTCGCCGATCCAGAACGCCGCCGCCGCCGGCGCCCTGGAGATGGACGGCGAGATGCCGGATGTGAACTCGCTCCGCATCCCGGTCAAATACCTCGCCAACCTGCTGACCGCCGGGGTCGAGGAGCCCGTGACCCTGGCCCTGCGACGGATGCTGGCCATGCGCGCCTATATGCGCGCCCGGACGGTCGACGGGCGCATCGACCACGGCCTCGCCGAAACGGTCGGCCTGACCGCCGTCCAGATCGACGACATGTACAAGATCATGGCCATCGCCGACTACGAGGACCGGTTCGTCATCCCCTCGACCCACCGGGAGACGGTCGAGGACGCCTACGACCTGCGCGGCGGCTGTGGTTTCACCTTCGGCAACGGCTGCTCCGGCGGACGCACCGAACTGGGCCTGTTCGGGGCCGACAAGACTTCCCGCGCCAAACCGACAGCAGAGGTGGCCTGATCATGGCACTGACCTATCGCGCCCTCGCCCTCCTGCTCAGCTATCCGACCGCGGACGTCCAGGCCGCCGCGCCGGCGATCATGGACGCCATCCGCTCGGAAGGCATGATCCCCGCCCCGATCGTCGGGGCGCTGGAAAAGCTCGCTCGCAAGCTGGAATGCGAAGACCTGTTCGACCTCCAGGAAGGGTTCGTGCACCTGTTCGACCGGACCCGGTCGCTGTCGCTCAATCTGTATGAGCATATCCATGGCGAGAGCCGCGACCGCGGACAGGCGATGGCGGCCCTGATCGAACTGTACCGTTCGTACGGGCTCGAACTGACGGCCAACGAACTGCCGGATCACCTGCCGGTGTTTCTCGACTTCCTGTCCACCCTGCCGGAGGAGGAAGCCGCCTCCCTGCTCGGCGAGGGCGCCCACGTCCTGGCCGCCCTGACCGAACGGCTGCACAAGCGCGAAAGCCCTTACAGGGCCGTGTTCGGGGCGCTCACGGCCATGACCGGCGCCGTGCCGGACTCCGACGCTGTCGCCGCCCTGATGCAGGAGCCCGACGACGACCCGGACGACCTGGAGGCGGTTGACAAGGCCTGGGAGGAGACCGCGGTCACCTTCGGTCCGTCCGATGTCGGCTGTCCCAAGGCCGATTCCATGTTGTCCGCCATGAACGCCGCCCCGCCCGCTGACAAGAGCCGCCGCGCCGGCGCGGCCGCCTGAGGAACGTGACCATGGACCTGAATTTCATCGTCTTCGGCGTCTATCCCTACATCGCCATGGCGGTGCTGGTGATCGGCTCGGTTCTGCGCTTCGACCGCGAGCAGTACACTTGGCGCACCGGTTCCTCCCAGTTGCTTCGGCGCAAGCAGCTGATGTTGGGCTCCGTGCTGTTCCACCTCGGAATCCTCGCCATCTTCGCCGGCCATTTCGTCGGACTCCTCACGCCGATCGTGGTGTGGGACTTCTTTGGCGTCAGCCATGGCTTCAAGCAGATGCTGGCCATCGTCGCCGGCGGCGTCGCCGGGGTCGCCTGTCTTGTGGGTGGGCTCCTGCTGCTCCACCGGCGGGTGTTCGATCCGCGGATCCGCCAGACCTCCAGTTTCGGCGACACGGCCATCCTGGCCATTCTGCTGATCCAGCTGTGTCTCGGCCTCGCCACCATTCCACTCTCGCTGGGCCACCTCGACGGCCATGAGATGATCAAATTCATGAGCTGGGCCCAGGGAATCTTCACCTTCAATCCGCAGAGCGCCGGCTTCGTCGCCGACGTCCACTGGATCTTCAAGGCGCACCTGACCCTCGGCCTGACCATCCTCCTGATCTTCCCGTTCACACGCCTGGTTCACATGCTTTCGGCGCCGGTCTGGTATCTGAATCGCCGCGGCTGGCAGCTGGTCCGCAGCAAGCGCCGGATGCCGGTCGCTCGCCGCGCCGGGGACCAGGGTCAATGAGCGGGGTCATCGTCATCGACGGGGTGGCCCTGCCCGAGCGGCTGGTCGCCGAGGAAGCCCAGAACCATCCCGCCGCAACGCCCGAAGAGGCGCGGACAGCGGCCGCCCATGCCCTGGCCATCAAGGCCCTGCTGCTGGACCGGGCGCACCAGCTCGGCCTGACGCCCCGGGCGGAGCAGGACGAGGACGGCCGCGAGGAGACGCCGGAGGAAGCCCTGGTCCGGGCCGTGCTCGACATCGAGATCGAGGTCGAGCGGCCCGGTGAGGCGGAATGCCGGCGGGTGTATGACAGCGCGCCCGAACGGTTTCGCACCCCGCCCCTGACACAGGCCTCCCATATTCTGTTCGCGCCCAAGGGCGACGACGAGGCCGCCTGGCGGGCGGCGCGCGACGCCGCTGCCGCCGCAATCACCGAACTGGCGCGGCATCCGCACCGGTTCGCGGACCTCGCCGAGACGCTCTCGGACTGCCCTTCCAAGGGCGTCGGCGGCTCCCTGGGGCAGCTTTCACCCGGCGATCTCGCGGCCGAGGTCGAGGCCGGCCTGGCGCGGTTGCAGGACGACGAGACCGCATCCGAGCCCGTGAGATCCCGCTTCGGCTGGCATGTGCTGCGGCTGGACCGGCGCATCGAGGGTCGCCGGTTGCCTTTCGAACATGTCCTTCCCCGTATCGCCCTGCATCTTGAGAGCCGGGCCTGGACCGCGGCCGCGGCCCGCTATGTCTCCGGCCTCGCGGCCGAGGCCCGCGAATGTGGGGTGGCGCTCAGCGTAACCGAAGACGGCGGTCTCGCTCCCGGAGCCCTGTCCCTGGGCGACCTGCTGAACGACCAGGCCGCGGTCACCGCGCGACTTGAGGTCTGGCTGGACGAAGCCGACCCGGCGCTGGCTGTCCAGGCCCGTCAGACCGCCGCGACGAACGGAGTCAGTCTGGCGGAATTCGTTCAGACCGAAATCTCGGGCTTCCTCCAGGGAGCCGACGACCAGGGCTGGACCCGGCTGATCTCGGCCGCCCAGGGCTCGGACGATCCGGCGCTGGCCTGCGTGCGGGCCATACTGAAATCGAAACTGAAGTCGCCGGCCCGGTCCTACGCTATCGTTCGGAGACATTGAGATGCCGACCGTCGGTCGAACGGCCCTGCTGGCGCTCGCTGCGATGGCGGCGCCGGCCATGGCAAGCGCACAGACTCCCGCCCCGCCCCCTGCTCCGGCTTCGGCCGCCGCCTCGACCCGATCGGGCGATGTCCTGTTCGAGAGCCGCCTGCGCTATGAGGGCGTGAGCCAGGACGGGCTCGACGACGCAACCGCCCTGACCCTGCGCGCGCGTTTCGGTTGGCAGAGTCCGGAGCGATCCGGCTTCCGCCTCCTGATCGAGGGCGAGTCGGTCGTCGCTCTCGTCGATGACTACAATGACACCATCCACGGCCCCCCGACCTATCCCGTGGTGGCCGATCCCGAGGCGTTCGAACTGAACCGGCTGCAGATCGCCTGGACCGGCCTGCCGGACACCGAAGTGGTCCTGGGCCGCCAGCGCATCGTGCTGGGCACGGCCAGGTTCGTCGGCAATGTCGGTTTCCGCCAGAACGAGCAGACCTTCGATGCGGTCAAGGTGACGACCCGCGCCTTCGAGCCGCTGACGATCACCTGGGCCTGGATCGACCGGGTCCACAGGGTGTTCGGCGACGACAGTCCCGTGGGCGAGTGGCGCTCGGACAGTCATCTGATCAACGTCGAGGCCCCGACCCCGGCGGGCAAGGTGACGGCCTATGGCTACCTGCTGGATTTCAGCAACGCCCCCACCCAGTCCTCGGCGACCTGGGGCGCGCGACTGGAGGGAAGCCGCAATCTGTCACCGGACTGGTCGGCGCTCTACACGGTCGAGTATGCCCGGCAGTCGGAATACGGGGCCAATCCCGCCCGGTTCGACCTCGACTATGGGCTGGTCTCGGCGGGCCTGAAGCGCGGTCCCTTCACCGCGACCCTCGCCCTCGAGCGCCTCGACGGAAACGGCGTCCAGGCGTTTCAGACCCCCCTGGCGACCCTGCACGCCTTCCAGGGCTGGGCCGATGTCTTTCTGACCACGCCCAGGGACGGACTGCGCGACGTCTCCGCCACGGCGAGCTATGCGGTGGCTCATCCGCCCGTGGGCCGAAGCGGCGTCCTGACCGCCTCCTGGCGTGACATTCATGACGCTGACGGTTCAGCCCGCTACGGCAGGGAACTCGACGTGTCGGTGCGACTGGTGCTCGACGCCCGGTGGGCCCTCGAGCTGAAGGGCGCCCGTTTCGACGGCGCCGTGGCTGCATTCCCGGACCGCGACAAGGTCTGGGCCGCCCTCGACTATCGGTTCTAGGCCGATGACCGGGCAGAGAGCGAACGACCGATGAGCCAGAGCCCCGGGATCGAACCGCTGCCGCCAGAACTGATCCATGAACCGCTCAACTGGCTGTTCGCGGAACACTATCGTCATCGCCAGCTGTGCCAGTTGATTGAACGGGTCGGCAACGCGACGGTCCTGCTGAGCGACGAGGCCCATGAGATACTGGCCTTCCTGCGCCATGACATGCCGCTGCACGTCATCGATGAGGAAGATGATCTGTTTCCGCTGCTGCGGCGGCGCTGCCAGCCGGCCGACGAACTTGACGCCGTGCTGGGCGCCCTGTCGGCCGAACACCGCGACGACCTGGAGCAGGCCCGCGCGCTGATCGCCGCGCTGGAACAGGCCCTGGCGGACGGTCGGCCCCCGAGCCACGACCGGGAGACACGACGTCTGTTCACGGACTTCGCCCTGCATGAGCGGCGCCACATCGCCCTGGAGAACGCCGTGGTGCTGCCGATCGCCCGGCTTCGCCTGACGGCCGCCGATCTCAGGTCGCTCAGCGTCCGGCTGGCTGCCCGCCGCGGCGTGCTGCTGGAGCCTGTGGAGGGGAAGGCCGCGTCATGATCGAGGACCTGCTCCGCAATAACCTGGACTGGGCGGCGACCCGGACCCGGCTCGACCCGGAGTATTTTCGCCGGCTCTCGGAACAACAGGCGCCGGAGTATCTGTGGATCGGCTGCTCCGACAGCCGGGTTCCGGCCAATGAGATCGTCGGCCTGCAACCCGGTGAACTGTTCGTCCATCGCAACGTCGCCAACCTGGCCCCGGCCCAGGACATGAATCTCCTGGCCGTGCTTCAGTTCGCCCTGGAGTCGCTGAAGGTCCGGCACATCATCGTCTGCGGTCACTACGGTTGCGGCGGCGTGCGCGCGGTGCTGGACGGACAGCGCCACGGCATCCTCGATCACTGGATGCAACGCGTCCAGCGGCTGTGCGAGGATCACCAGACCGACCTCGACGCCATCCACGACCCCGAGACCCGGGTCAATTTCATCTGCGAGAAGAACGTCCGGGCCCAGGTGCGGGCGCTTTCCCGCAACCCCTTCGTCACCGACGCCTGGCGCCGCGGCCAGGCGGTGTCGATCCACGGCTGGATATATTCGATCCGTGACGGCCTCGTCCGGGACCTTGAGACGACGGTCAGCGACGCCGACGAGGCCGCGCGTCTGGCCGCGCCGCGCCCACTTCCTCAGCGGGCCTCCGGCCTCCGTAAAGCGTCGCGACCAGCGATCCCGCGACGCCCCGGGGCGCGCTGATGGGCCTGGTGGTGGCCATTCTCGCCGGCGGGGCAGGCCGGCGGATCGGCGGCGACAAGCCGCACCGCCTGCTGGGTGGAGCCCGCCTGCTGGATCACGCCGTGATCCACGCGCGCACCGTCGCGGCGCCCTGCATCCTGGTCGCGCGCAGCCCTGAACAGGTCACCGGCTTCGACGGGACCGTGGTGCTGGATGCGCCGGGGATCGAGGGCCCGCTGGCGGGCCTGCTCTCGGCCTTGTCCTGGGCGGCGGCGGCCGGCGCCGACCGGGTCCTGACCCTGGCCTGCGACATGCCCTTCCTGCCGGGCGACCTGCACCATCGGCTGGAGCAGGCCCTGACCTCTGACGTCGGGGTGGCGGTCTCCGCCAGCGAAGGACGGCTGCATCCGGTCTGCGCCCTGTGGCGCACCGCCGTTGTGCCCACGCTGGTTCGACGGGCGGAAGAGGGACGGCTGTCCCTGCTCGGCCTGGGCGAGGCCGTCGGCTGCGCCGTCGTGGACTGGCCCGTCGAGGGTGGCGACCCCTTTATCAACATCAACACCGCAGGGGACCTGGCCGCGGCGGAGGCGGCCCTGACATGACGGCGTTGACGGAACCGCAGCTGGTCCATGCGTCGCGGAGTTTGCCGCGCTACACGAGCTATCCCACCGCCCTCGCCTTCCAGCCGGCGCCCGATGACGCCCTGCCAAGAGGCTGGCTTGACGCGATCCAGCCGACCGACGCCCTCTCGATCTACGTTCACGTGCCCTTCTGCGAACGTCTGTGCTGGTACTGCGGCTGCCACACCAGCGTGCCGAACGGCTATGACCGGATCGCTGACTTTCTCGGCTGCCTCACGCGGGAGCTGGACCTGTGGGCCGATACCCTGCCCCCGCACGCCGGCGCCGCCCATGTTCATTTCGGGGGCGGCAGCCCCAATTCGCTATCCCGCAACGACTTCTCCGGCCTGCTGGCGTCGATCTCGCGCAGGTTCGCCTTACGGCCGGGCGCCGAGGTGGCCGTCGAACTCGACCCCGGACATCTCGACCGGGATTTCGCCCGCGGATTGGGCGCCGCCGGCGTCACCCGGGCCAGTCTCGGGGTCCAGACCTTCGATCCCGATGTCCAACGGCTCGTCAATCGTATCCAGCCCTTCGAGCGGGTCGAGGCGGCCGTCGCCGACATTCGCGGCGGCGGCGTCGAAGCGATCAATTTCGACATGATGTACGGTCTGCCGGGCCAGAACCCCGACAATGTCGCGGAGAGCCTGACGACCGCTCTCTCGTTGGCCCCGGACCGGGTCGCCCTGTTCGGCTACGCCCATGTGCCGTGGATGAAGAAGCACCAGGCTTTGATCCGCGAGGAGGATCTGGCCGACGTCGCCGGACGATGGAGTCAGGCCGAAGCGGCCGAGGCCGTGATTCTCGACCACGGCTACGTCCGGATCGGCATGGACCATTTTGCGCACCCCGACGACCCGATGGCGGCGCGGCTGGCCAATGGCCGCCTGCGCCGCAATTTCCAGGGCTATACCGACGACCCGGCAGCGGTACTGATTGGCCTTGGCCCTTCGGCGATCAGCGCCTTTCCGCAGGGCTACGCACAGAACGCGACGCGGGTGGACCATTGGTCGGCAGCCGTGGCGAAGGGTCGCCTGCCCGTCGCGCGTCAACTGGCGACGATGGCGGAGGACCGGCTTCGCGCGACCGTCATCGAAAAGCTGATGTGCGATCTCGAAGTCGACGTCGGCGCTGTTTGTCTCGAATTCGGGTGGGCGGTCACCACCCTTGATGAGGGGTTGATCGCGGCCCGGGCGCTGGCGGGCGACGGCCTGTGCACCGTCGTCGGCCGCCTGATCCGCGTTTCCCCCGAGATCTCGCGACTGGTGCGGGTCGTCGCCGCCTGTTTCGATCAACAGCTGACGCCCCTCACGAAGAATCACAGCCTGGCGATCTGAAGGGAGGCGGGCGCATCAACGGTCTCCCGACTGGACTCCCCGCCCCCGACAATGTTCATCTCCCCCGGCCAAGGACGCGGCCGCTGAAGGCGGCGAAAGACGTCCGCCAATGTCCCCGGGGATGACACACCATGAAGCGCGCTTTCCTGACCACGGTCGCCCTGCTGGCGCTTGCCTGTCCCGCCGCCGCCCAGACGCCCGAGCCGGTTTCTCCGATCGCCGCCCCGCCCGTTCCCGGGCCGGTCGAGCCCCAGGCCGCGCCGGGACCGGTCGCCGCGCCCCCCGCCGCCGCCCCGACCGAGACGCCGAAATGGGACGTGCAGAACCCGCCCGGACCGTCGCGCGACATTCCCATCGACGTGACCCGCGGCACCTGGATGTCGCTGGACGTCAGCCCCGACGGCCAGACCATCGTCTTCGACCTGCTGGGCGACATCTATGTCATGCCCGTCTCCGGCGGCGAGGCGCGCGCCATCGCCTCGGGCGTGGCCTGGGACATGCAGCCGAAATGGTCGCCCGACGGCCGCCACATCGCCTTCACCTCCGACCGCGCGGGCGGCGACAACATCTGGATCATGGAGGCCGACGGCTCCAACCCGACGCAGGTGTCGAAGGAAAGTTTCCGCCTGCTGAACCAGCCCGAATGGTCGCCCGACGGCCAGTTCATCGTCGCCCGCAAACACTTCACCTCGTCCCGCTCGCTGGGGGCCGGCGAGCTGTGGATGTATCACCGCTCGGGCGGCGGCGGGGTGCAGATGACCGAGCGCCGGACCCAGCAGAAGGACACGGGCGAGCCCGCCTTCTCGCCCGACGGCCGCTATCTGTATTTCAGCGACGACGCCACGCCGGGCGCGACCTTCGAGTACTCGAAGGACGTCAACACCCAGATCTACATCATCCGCCGGCTCGACCGCGAGACGGGCGAGATCGACGCCTATATCGCCGGCCCCGGCGGCTCGATACGCCCGACGCCCTCGCCGGACGGCCGGTCAATCGCCTTCATCCGCCGTGTCCGCTACCAGTCGACCCTCTATGTCATGGACATCGAGTCCGGGCGCGAGACGCCGGTCTTCTCGGGCCTCGACCGCGACCTGCAGGAGACCTGGGCCGTCCACGGCGTCTATCCGGCGATCAGCTGGACCCCCGACAACCGCTCGATCGTTTTCTGGGCCGACGGCCGCATCCAGCGCGTCGACGTGGCGTCGCAGGCGGTCACGGACATCCCCTTCCATGTCGCCGACACCCGCCGGGTGCAGGACGCCGTCCGCTTCCCGGTCGAGGTCGCGCCGGACACGTTCGACGTCCGCATGATCCGCTGGGCCCGCCCCTCGCCCGACGGCACGAAGGTGGTGTTCGAAGCCCTCGGCAATCTGTGGATCCGCGACCTGCCGACCGGCGTGGCGCGGCGGCTGACGCGCCAGAACGACCATTTCGAACTCTATCCGAACTGGTCCCGCGACGGCCGGTCGATCGTCTACACGACCTGGGACGACCAGGAGCTCGGCTCGGTCCGGGTGGTCCCGGCGTCGGGCGGCGTGGGCCGCGTGGTCACCTCGCGCCCCGGCCACTATGTCGAGCCGGTCTTCTCGCCGGACGGCCGCACGGTGGTCTATCGCGCCACCGGAGGCGGCAACCTCATGCCGGCCCTGTGGACCCGCGATCCCGGCGTCTATCGTATCCCGACCGCCGGCGGCGAGGCCGTCCGGATCACCGACGAAGGCTCCGGCCCCCAGTTCGGCGCCGACGGCGACCGTCTGTTCCTGTCGGGCCGCGACGGCGACAAACGCACCCTGATCTCGGTCAATCTGGACGGCGATGACCAGCGCACCCACCTGACCTCGGAATGGGCCAACGAATTCGCGGTCTCGCCCGACGGAAACTGGATCGGCTGGACCGAGCGGTTCAACGCCTATGTCGCCCCCTTCGTGCAGGCGGGGCGGCCCATCACCGTCAGCGCCGAAGGCAAGTCCCTGCCCCAGGCCCGCGTCACCCGGGACGCCGGCGAATGGCTGAGCTGGTCGGGCGACTCCCGCCGCCTTCAGTGGTCCTCGGGACCGGAACTGTTCACCCGCGACCTGAACCAGGCTTTCACCTTCGTGGACGGCGCGCCCGAGGAACTGCCCAAACCCGACGAGGCCGGGATCAACCTCGGCTTCGCCGCCCAGGCCGATGTGCCCGCGGGCCGGATGGCCCTGACCGGCGCCCGGCTGATCACCATGAACGGCGCCGAGGTGATCGAGAACGGCGTCGTCATCGTCAACGGCAACCGCATCGAGGCCATCGGCCCCGCGGCCTCCACCCCGGTCCCCGCCGGCGTGCCGGTGATGGACATGGCCGGCAAGACCATCATGCCCGGCCTGGTCGACGCCCACTGGCACGGCTCCATGGCCTCGAACGAGATCATCCCGGAACAGAGCTGGGTCAACTACGCCACCCTGGCCTTCGGCGTGACCACGATCCACAACCCCTCGGCCGACACCAGCGAGACCTTCGCCCACAGCGAGCTGGCCCGGACCGGCCGGGTGGTCGGGCCGCGCATCTTCTCGACCGGCACCATCCTGTACGGCGCGACCACCGCCTTCACGGCCCAGGTCGACGACCTCGACGACGCCCTTTCGACCCTGCGGCGGATGCAGGCGGCGGGCGCCTGGAGCGTCAAGAGCTACAACCAGCCCCGCCGCGACCAGCGCCAGCAGATCATCGAGGCCGCGCGCCAGCTGAACATGATGGTCGTCCCCGAGGGCGGCTCGCTGTTCCAGCACAATATGTCGATGATCGTCGACGGCCACACCACGATCGAGCATTCGATCCCGCTGGCCAACCTCTATGACGACGTCCACCAGCTCTGGCGCCAGACCGGCGTGGCCTACAACCCGACCCTGGTCGTGGCCTATGGCGGCAGCTATGGCGAAAACTACTGGTACCAGGAGAGTCCGGTCTGGGATCACCCGATCCTGACCCAGTACGTCCCGCGCCGCCTCCTCGACGCCCGCGCGCGTCGACCGGAGACCCTGCCCGACAACGAATGGAACCACATCTCGGTCGCCCGCGAGGCCCGGCGTCTGGCCGACCAGGGCGTGACCGTCACCATCGGCGCCCACGGCCAGCGCGAAGGCCTGGCGGCGCACTGGGAACTGTGGAGCCTGGCCCAGGGCGGCATGGCGCCGCTGGACGTCATCCGCGCCGGCACCCTGAGCGGCGCCCGGTCGCTGGGACTGGACCGTGACATCGGCTCGCTGGAGGTCGGCAAGCTGGCCGACATGGTGGTGCTGGACCGCAACCCGCTGGAGAACATCCGCGACACCACCTCGATCGCCTACACGGTCATCAATGGCCGGGTGTACGACTCCGGCATGAACGAGGTCGCGCCGCGCCAGCGTCCGCGGGCGCCGTTCTGGTTCGCCGGCGCCGGCGGCGAGGCCTGGCCTTCGGGCACGGCGGCGGAGGCCGAGTCCGACGGCGACCACGGCCACTGAGGTCAGCGATGGGCGCCGAGGCGGAACCGCATCCGGTTCCGCCGACGCCGCTCAGGCCTCGACCGCCGACGGTCTCGGGCGCTTCATCCAGGGCGGCTCCGGCATCGATCGCCGCGCGGCGGTCTGGGCCTGGGTCCAGCGCAGGTGCAGATCGGCGAAATAGGAGTCGTCCTGTTCGAGCCGCCGCTGTTCGCCGCTGAAATAGTCCCGGCGCAGGGTCAGAACGTCGAACGGCGCCCCCACCCCGACGTTCGAACGCATGGTGGTCGAGAACGAGATCAGCCCCAGCTTGACCGCCTCGGCCAGCGAGGTGTCGAACGCCAGTCCGCTCTCGAGGATGGGCTTGCCGTATTTCAACTCGCCGATCTGGAGGTAGGGCGTGTCCTGCCCGCATTCGATGAAATTGCCCTGGCTGTAGATCAGGAACAGCCCCATCCGGTCGCCGTTGATCTGGCCGCCCAGCAGCATCGAGGCCGAGGTGTTGAGACTGTCGGCCTCCAGCGCCGGCGCGATCGACAGCCGCACGCTGCGCAGGGCGTGGCCCAGTATCTGGGCGCACCGGAACAGGGTCGGCGCCGTCTCCAGCGTCTCGGCCGGCTCGCCGACGTTCAGGTGAACACCTTCGCGCGCCATGGCCAGGGCCGTCTGGGTCACCGACAGGTTTCCCGCCGTGCAGACGCCGAGCACCCGCTCGCCCGGCCGGTCGACCACATGCAGCTTGCGATAGGTCGAGATACTGTCGACGCCCGCATTGGTGCGGGTGTCGGCGATCAACGCCAACCCCTCCTCGACCAGCATGCCCACGCAATAGGTCATGCGGCGTGCGATCCCCGCGGCCCGTCCGTCATGGCGCACACGGTAACAGATTCCCCCGTCGGGTAACCCACGACCTACGCCTGCTGCTGACCCTGTTGCATGTCGGCATCACGCACGTTCAGCCGCACCGCCAGCCGTTCGCCTCCGCCGCCATAGCTGGCCCCCCGCACCGGGGCCGCGCCCAGATAATCCAGCCCCGCGGCGACCCGCACATAGCGGTCGGTGGAACAGATACCATTGGCGGGATCGAACCCGACCCAGCCCAGATCCGGGATCCAGGCCTCGGCCCAGGCGTGCGCCGCCTCCTGGTCGTCCCGGCCGTCCCGGCGCAGCAGGTGCCCCGAGACATAGCGCGCCGGCATGCCCATCTGCCGCGCGCAGGCGATGAAGACGTGGGCGTGGTCCTGACAGACGCCGCGGCCGAGGGCGAGCACCTCCGACGCCGTATGGGTCGGGGTGGTCACCCCGACCTCGAAGGCCACCGAGCCGTGAATCCCCGCCATCAGCCGGTGCAACCGCTCAAGCGGCGGATGGGCCGAGAATTCCGAGGCGAAGACCGAGATCAGCTTGTCCCGCCGCGTCAGGGTGGTGTCACGCAGGAAGACCAGGGGCGACAGCGTCTCCTGCCCCGCCGGCACGACCCCCGCCGTGTCGGCGGTCACCACCTCGCCCGAGACCCGCACGGTCAGGCTCCGGGTGGGCTGTTCGGTATAGAGGGTGTGGACGATGTTGCCGAAGGCGTCCTCGGACTTGCGCAGGCGCGCGTCGACGTCGGTCTCGACCCGCCAGTCGCGGACCTGCTGCGCCTCGGAAGAGCGCGGCGTCAGCCTCAGTGTCTGGATGATGAACCGCGCCGCCCGGTCGTAGGCATAGGTGGTCGCATGGTCGATACGGATGCGCACGCGTCAGCTCAGATACTGGTCATGGATGGCCTGCCCCAGGCGGCCGTTCTCGCCGAGGAAGGCCTGGATGTATTCGTGCAGTCCGGACTGGAAGATGTCTTCCATGCGCGAATTGTCGAACGCCCGCATCCGGTCCGCCGCCAGCCGCTGCGCCGGGCCGCGCCGGCCGTAGTCGGCGGCCAGCCGTTCCAGATAACGCACGATCGAGGCCTGGCAGCTGGCCAGAGACCGCGGCATCTGGCGGTTCAGCACCAGCAGGTCGGCGACCAGCCACGGCTTGACGCTGTCGCGATAGACCCAGCGATAGGCCGTCAGGGCCGAGACCTCGCGCAGCAGGGTGGTCCATTGGAAATAGTCCAGTTGCCCGCCGACCCGTTCGCCCTCGGGCAGCAGCAGATGGTATTTGACGTCCAGCAGCCGCGCCGTGTTATCGGCCCGCTCGATCGCCGCGCCCAGACGCAGGAAATAATAGCCGTCGTTGCGCAGCATGGTCCGGCTGGTCGCGCCCTCGACCGACAGGGTGACGGTCTTCACCCACTCCAGAAACCGCGCGAACTCGTCGCGCCGCGTGGGCTGGCCCTGCTCCTCCAACCCGTTCCAGGCCCCGTTGATGGCCTCCCACAGCTCGACCGTCAGGGCCGTGCGCACCGAGCGGGCGTTGGTTCGGGCGCGGGTGATGCAGGCGGTGATGGACGAGGAATTGTCCGGCGCGAAGGCCAGATATTCCCGCACCGACTTCTCGGTCGGCGACCGGCCCAGCGCCTTGGGCGCGCCGGCCGAGGCCAGGGCGCTGGCCCAGACCGTCCCGGCGTCGCCGTCGCCGCGCGTCGGTATGGCGGCCAGCCGCAAGGTAGCCTCGAGGATGCGGGCGAGGAAGTCCGCCCGCTCGATGTAGCGGCCGGTCCAGTACAGGCTGTCCGCGGTACGGCTAAGCATCAGACATCCAGCACCCAGGTGTCCTTGGTCCCGCCGCCCTGGCTGGAGTTGACCACCAGCGAGCCCGGCTTCAGCGCCACGCGCGTCAGCCCGCCCGGGGCCACCTTGACCCCGTCGGGACTGCTCAGCACGAACGGCCGCAGATCGACGTGGCGGCCGTGAAGCTCGCCCTTGTCCAGCGTCGGCGCCGTCGACAGGTCCAGCGTCGGCTGGGCGATGAAGTCGTCGGGATCGTTGATCAGCCGCTTGCGGAAGGCCTCGATCTCCGACTTAGACGCCGCCGGCCCGACCAGCATGCCATAGCCGCCCGATCCGCCGACCTCCTTGACCACCAGCTGGTCCAGTTTCGACAGCACCTCCTTCAGCGCCTCCGGCTCGCGGCAGCGCCAGGTCGGGACATTCTTCAGGATCGGCTCCTCGCCGGTGAGGAAGCGGATGATCTCGGGCATGTAGGTATAGACCGCCTTGTCGTCGGCCACCCCGGTGCCGACCGCATTGGCCAGGGTCACCGACCCGGCCTGATAGGCTGTCATCAGCCCCGGCACGCCGAGGCTGGAATCCGGCCGGAAGGTCAGGGGATCGAGGAAGTCGTCGTCGATCCGGCGATAGACCACATCCACCTGCTGGCGGCCCTGGGTCGTGCGCATGAAGACCTTGCCGTCGTCGACGAACAGATCGCGCCCCTCGACCAGATCGACCCCCAGTTTGTCGGCCAGGAAGGAGTGTTCGTAATAGGCCGAGTTGAACGGCCCCGGCGTCAGCACGACGATCGTCGGATCGCCCCCCGCCGCCTCGGGCGCCGAGGCGCGAAGCGAGGCCAGCAGCATGTCGGCGTATGTCTCGACCGGCCGGACCGGATAGTCGGCGAACAGATCGGGGAACAACCGCATCATCATCTCGCGGTTCTCCAGCATGTAGGAGACCCCGGACGGCGTGCGGCAATTGTCCTCCAGCACGTAGAAGCCGTCCTCGCCCGTGCGCACCAGATCGACGCCGGCGATATGCACCCACACCCCGCGCGGCGGTCGCCGGCCCTGCATCTCGGGCACATAGTGGGGATTGGTCAGGACCAGTTCGGCGGGGACGATCCCCGCCTTCAGGCACTCCTGCGGGCCATAGACATCGGCCAGGAACAGGTTGATCGCCCGCACCCGCTGGGTCAGCCCGGCCTCCAGCCCGGCCCACTCCGCCGCGCCGATGATCCGGGGCACGACGTCGAACGGGATCAGCCGCTCGCTCGATTCCGCGTCGCCATAGACGGCGAAGGTGATGCCCATGCGGCGAAAGAACAGCTCCGCCTGACGCGACCGCGCCTGCAACAGCCCCTCAGGCGCCTCCGCCAGCCAGCGGGCGAGCCCCCGATAGCTTTCGCGGACTTCGCCCCCATAACCGGGCGTCTCACCTGACATCTCGTCGAAGGCCATGCCGCTCCCGCTGCAACGATCTTGCAGCGTGGCCCGACAGGCGGCGCTGGCGCAACAGGAATGTTGCGCCGCCACAAAGGTTCAGTGTCGATGCGTCAGCGCGACTGGACTGTCGTGGTCCGTCCGGGAGCGACCGTCACCCTCACATACCCCTCGGTCCAGCTGTTCTGGCTCAGGACCTGGCCCGCGCCCACATCCCAGCACCCGGCGGAGACGGTGAAGGTATAGCTGCCGCCCGCCGGGATGCTGTAGCCGGAGGGAAGACGGTTCAGCCCGTAGGTGGAGGCGCTGCAGGTCGACACCAACACGACTCCGATCGGTCCGGTCCGCGAGACATTGCGGACTTCCAGGTAGCCCGTCGGTTCGCCCGGCCGGATCAGGTCGCCGCCGGTGATCAGCGAGGCGCAGCCGCCCAGTCCCCCGGCCAGGCCGATGATGGTCGCCGCCGCGGCGGCGGCGCGAAGAAGCGTCTTCATGGAATGTCCCTCCAGTCCCGCGCTCAGGTCAGCACACGCGGGACTGGACCGGCCCTGTCGATTCCTGACGGACCGGACTCAGGGAGCTCCGGTCGTCGCCGCCCGCGGCCCGGCGTTCTTCAGATACTGATCGAGCCAGCGGGTCATTTCCCAAAGCGTATGGCCCACCGATTCCCGCGCCCGGTAGCCGTGCGCCTCCAGTGGCAGGACGACATAGCGGACATTGGCTCCGTTGCCCTTCAGCGCCGCGTAGAATCGTTCCGACTGCACCGGGAAGGTGCCCGAGTTGTCGTCGGCCTCGCCGTGGATCAGCAGGATCGGCTCATTGACCCGGTTGGCGTAGGTGAAGGGCGACATCTCCGTATAGGTGTCGCCGGCCTCCCAATAGGTGCGCTGCTCGGCCTGGAAGCCGAACGGGGTCAGGGTGCGGTTATAGGCGCCCGACCGGGCGATGCCGGTGCGGAACAGATCGGTGTGGGCCAGCAGATTGGCGGTCATGAAGGCGCCGTAGCTGTGCCCGCCGACGGCGATCCGGTCCCGATCCGCCACGCCCATCTCGACCACCGCATTCACCGCCGCCTCGGCGCTGGCGGAAAGCTGCTGGATATAGGTGTCATTGGGCTCCGCCCCGCCCACCCCGACGATCGGCATCGAGGGGTCGTCCAGCACCGCATAGCCCTGGGTCAGCAGGAACAGATGGCTGATGCCGCCCGGCCGGGTGAAGCGGTTGGCGGTGTCGACCACCTGCCCCGCCACGGCGGCGTCGGTGAACTCGGCCGGATAGGCCCACATCACCAGCGGCAGCGGCCCGTCGCGGTCCTTGTCATAGCCGGCGGGCAGATACAGCGTCCCCGACAGCTGGACCCCGTCGGCGCGAGTGTAGCTGATCAGCTGTTTGGTCACCCCGGCCAGTTGCGGGGCCGGGTCGGGGAAGGTCGTCAGCGCCGTCGCCTGGGCGTCCAGGTCGCGGACGAAAAGATTGGGCGGATCGGCCCGCGTCTCGCGCCGGGTCACCAACCGGCGGCCCCCTTCGTCCAGAATGCCGACCACGCTCTCATAGGACCCGTCTTCCGAGGTCCAGACCCGCTGGGTCTCACCGGTGGTCAGGTCCATGGTTGACAGGAAGGGATACTCCCCTTCCCGCGTCGCCCCGGCGCCGGTCATCAGCACGCGCGAACCGTCAGCGGTGAACCGCATGACCGGAAAGCCGCTGGCGTTGGGCTGGGTGACCGGGAAACCGGGGTCGTTGTAGCGATCCTGATAGTTCCGCTCCAACAACACCCGGCCCTGACCGGGGCTGGACGGATCGACCAGATGGCGGGTCTCGCGACGGCTGTTGAACTGTCGGCTGATCACCAGCGCCGTGTCCGCATCGCCCCAGATGATGCCGCCGTAGCGGTCCTTCAGGTCGATCAGCGGCGTCGGCTGGCCATTGAACGGCGCGGCGAGCATGAAGACCCGGTCGCGCACCTCCGCCGGGGTCCGGGGATCGCCGCCGTCCTGTGCCTCTGTCCAGACAAGGGTCGAGGGTGCGTCGGCCCGCCACTGGGCCGAGCGCGGACCCGGCGCGACCGAGTCGAACGGGGTCGGGATGTTGTCGCGCAGCGGCAGGTCGGCGACGCGGTGCACCACTTCGCCCCGCAGGTCCGTGATCACCACCTCGGCCGGGAACAGGGCCGCCGGCACGACATAGCTGTAGGGCCGCTTCGCCGTGGTCCGGAGCAGATAGCGCCCGTCCGGGGACACGCTGGAGCCCAGATACACCGCCGGCGCGCCCAGCGTCCGGGCCGGACCCTGGAGCGGGACCAGGGTCAGCTGCGAGGTGAAATAGTGGTCGAACAGGGCCTCGTCGCCGGCGTTGGACAGCAGGTCCTGATAGGTCCGCGCCGGCGCCGTCCGGCCCAGGCTCTCCTCGACGATCGGGCCTTCGGGCGGGCGGCTGACGTCGGGCGCGGGACCGCGGCCTTCCGGCGTCATCCGCACGATCAGGCCCGAGCTGTCCGGCAACCAGTCAAAGGCCCCGCCGGCCGCCGCATTGACCCGGGCGTCGGTCAACTTGCGCGCGCGGCCGCTGGCCACGTCCACCGTCCACAGCTCCAGCCCGGCCGGCGCGTCCATCAGCAGGGCCACCGACCGGCCGTCAGGCGACCAGTTGGGTGAGACGAACCGCGAGTTCGCCGGCAGGCTCACCGTCCGCGCGGCCCCGCCGGCCACAGGCTGGAAGCTGAGGCCGGTCAGCCAGGCCACCCGGCTGTTGGCCTGACCGTTGTTGCGCGGATTGATCCGGTACCCTGCCAGCCGCAGCATCGGTTCCGCCAGCTCGGCGATGGGCGGCAGATTGGCCCGGTCGAAAAGCGCCAGCGTCGTCCGGTCGGGCGACAGGCTCGGCGTCGGCGTAGGCCGGGTGTCGAGGATGTCCGCGATCGGCCCCGGCGGCTGCTGATAGGTCCGTCCCTCCTGGGCCAGGGCGGGTCCGGCCAGCACAGCCAGCAGGACGAAGGCGGGCATGGCCCGGCTGAGCAGACGATGACGCATATTGAACTCCCCTCGATCGGCCCGGACGGGCCGCGGCACGCTAGGGGTCGGGATGAACCCCGGTCAAGGCCGTCGGCCCACGGGGGCGCCGGTCATCGCATAGCAGGCGGCCCGCGCCGGCCGCGTACCGTCGGGGGCTCCGTAGGCCGCGCGGATGGAGCAGATGTCCGCGGGGCTCAGCTCGCCCTTCCAGCGGTCAGGGTTGCAGTAGTTCATGATGGAGGCCGCGTCGTAATAGGTCTCGTTGGCGACAACGGCCTCGGGCGTGCTCATCCGGGCGACGCAATCCGGCGCGCGCGGGCTGACGTGATCATGGGAGAAGCCGAGGGCGTGCCCCAGTTCGTGCAGGGCGTCGGCGTAGAAACAGGCCTCCCGCCCCACCGAGCCGCGCCGTCCGCAGATGCGGTTGGTGACCAGATAGTCGGCGTTCAGGCTGATGGTCCCGCCGCGCACCAGATTGACCCCCAGATGGCTGGCTGAGGCGAACCGCTCCGGATCGTGGTCGATGCGGATCGGGATTCGGCGGTTCGGCCCCGTGGTCGGCGACTCGGCGCAGTCGGCGGTGATGTCGAAATCGATTTTGGCCACGGCCTCCCAGGCAGCGGCCGCGTCCAGGACCTTTTCGCGCGCCCAGCCGTCCTCGGCCGCCGGCGCCTGGAAGCACATCGGGACCCGGCCATCGGGCCAGATGTCCGCTTCGGCCGGCGGCGGCGCCCCCACGATCGGCGGCGGCGGCGGAGGAGGAGGAGGAGGTGGCGGCGGGGGCGGAGGCGGAGGCGGCGGAATATACGCCGGCTCCTGGTCCTGTATCGTCCCGCATCCGGCGATGGGCAGGGCGACGGCGCCCAGCAGCACGGCCAGAACGATCCGGAAGCGCTTCATGCCCAGCGGCTTTCGGTCAGGGTCAAGGACAGGTCGAGGGCGACGCCCTGGGCTGGCGAACGGCGTGAATCGGGATCGAGGTCTTCGGCCTCCACGCTCACCGTCACCGGCTGGTCCCCTTCTACGATGAGGTTCAGCACCTCCTCGCCGAAGCGGAACGGCAGGCTGTAGGCGCCCCGATGCCCGACGTGTTCCCCTTCCGCCAGATGCAGGAAGGTCGGCGAGGCGCCCAGCGAGATGCTGCGTCCGGCGCAGCTCATGCGGATTTCTATGGAGCGGTCGAGCAGGGTCTCCGTCGCCGCATAGGCCACGGACCCGGCGCCGGCGATCATCAGCGTATCGTCCGCCGCCCGCATCCGCGCCAGCGCTTCGGCCGGCAGGGTCACGCTCATGCCGTCGCGTCCCGACTCGCCCTCCGCGCGCAGGTGATAGACCACCCCGCCCAGCGGCTCGCGCCGCGTCGCGCCCGCGGGTCCGGCGTCGGGCGCGCTGAACACCGGGAAGGGAAACAGGTGGTCATAGGCGTAACCCAGCGAGCGCGTCTCCAGCACATCGCCGACGCGCCAGTCGCCGGTGTCCTCTCCCCGGGCGCCGACGAAGCCGCCCAGGGTCCGCGCCGTCCAGTCGGCCGGGTAGACGCCGCCCGGCTGCCGCGCATGCCAGGTCGCCCAGACCCGATCGACGTTGCAATGGTGCAGCCAGAAGATCGGGTCGGTCGCGGCCGTCGAGAGCCGCCGCATCAGTCCGCCGACCAGCTCGTGAATGAAGTTGTGCCCATAGCCCTCGACCATGCCCGCGCCGTTGGGGAGCTTGCCGGCGAAGGTCTCGAATCCATCCGAGGTCAGCCGTGACATATACGGCGACCGGGCCCACCGGGCGGCATTGAAGTCCAGCGTATCGACCCCGCGAGCCCTCTGGCGCTCATACAGGGCCGCATCCGGCGCGGTGATCCAGGACGGAAGGGTCTGGTGCTCCTGCGCGTCCCAATAGGGAATGGCGAAGGTCTGATGCCCGGTCAGTTCGGCGATGATCCGCTCGAGGTGCGCCAGTTGCAGCCGGTGCCAGGGGAGGAACAGTCCGTTGTTATGTTGTCCATTGCGGGCGTGGATCGCGTTCTGACGCGCCCATGAGCGCTGATCGCCGCGGCGCTTCATCAGCGCCATGCCCTCGCCGAAGGCCACGACATCGTCGCTGGTCCGGGAAAGGCTGGACGCGCCGCGCCGGATGCGCCGCGACGTCTGGCCGAAAGCCGGCCCGGCCCCAAGCCCGAGCATGGCGGCGCCGGCCAGCGCCTTGCGTCTGTCGATGTTCACGAAGCCCCCGCCTCTCAACCCGCCGTCGTCATCCCCTCCGGCGCAGCCGCAGGTTTCACGAATCCCCGGTCGCTGTCGAGGCCGCTCCCGCGGCAGGCGTCTGGCCGATAAAGCGCGCGTCCCGCGCCGCCATCCAGGCCTCGCGCGCGCCCTGTCGGGGCATGTCCACGCCAAACACCGCCAGCTGGGCCACCCAGACCTCGGACATCTGCTGGACGGTGCCCTGCAGCCAGGACGGCGCCTGCTGCCGCGACCAGTTCAGCGGCGAGACGGCGTTGAACACCAGCAGAAAGGCCGCGCTGACGAAGATCGTCCGGCTGGTCCAGCGGCGGTCGCGCGCGGCGACGCCCTCATCGTCCAGCGGCGGGGCCGGCGGAAAGGCGAACCGGCCCAGGGCCGCCAGCCGGTTCTCGCGCGTCGGCAAATCGTGGGCGTCGGCGCTCTCGATCCAGTCGCTGGGCGGATCGGCCGGACCCGGCGGCAGGCTTTCGTACAGCGGCGGGAACGGCGATTCCGGCCGGTGCACCGGAAACGGCTCCAGCGGGATTTCGGGAGGATCGCGCTCGTCGGTCATTGTCGTTTCAACGCCTCAGAACTGGAAATAGATGAAGGGGGCCACGCCCTCGGGACGCACCGCCTCGATGAGCAGGAAGGCCGCCCCGACCAGCAGGCCCAGGGTCACCGACGGCGCCGCCTTGAGCCGCTCGGCCACGCCTTCGATGGCGCGGGGCGGCAGCCAGTGCATGGCCAGACCTCCGACGATCAGGGCCAGCAACAGCGGCGTCAACATGACCACCGGCCCGATCCGGCCCAGCCCCTGCAGCATCTGCATCGCCAGCTCGAAACTCTCGGCCCGGAACAGGATCCATCCCAGGCAGACGATGTGGAAGGTGACCAGCACCCCGACCAAGGTCGGAATGACCTTGCGGTCCCCGAACGCCGCGCGGCCGAGACGCTCGATCACCTGCACCCCCCCGTGCAGGGCGCCCCAGGCCAGGAAGGTCCAGGCCGCCCCGTGCCACAGCCCGCCCAGCACCATGGTGATGAAGACATTGATGCAGGACGAGATCAGCCCCTTCCGCCCGCCGCCCAGCGGCACATACAGATAGTCCCGCAGCCAGCTGGACAGGCTGATATGCCAACGCCGCCAGAAGCTCTGCATCGAACTGGCCCGGTACGGCTGGTCGAAGTTGCGCGGGAAGGAATAGCCCAGCAGGGCCGCCAGCCCGATCGCCATGTCCGAATAGGCCGAGAAGTCGCAATAGATCTGCACCGCATAGCCGTAGGTCGCCGCCGCGATGTCGAAGGCCGAATAGGCCGACGGATCGAAGAACACCGGATCGACCAGGTTCACCGACAGTTCGGACGCGATCACCGTCTTCTTGAACAGACCCCAGACGATCAGCAGCAGGCCGTGGGTGGCCATGGCCCGCGTCAGCCGCGGCGTCCGGTCGAACTGCGGGAGCAGGTCCGAAGCCCGCACGATGGGGCCCGCCACCAGATGCGGAAAGAAGCTCATCAGCAGCGCGACATCCAGCAGGCTCTTCGCCGGCGGCGTCTTGCCGCGATGCACGTCCACCACGTACGAAATGCCCTGGAAGGTGAAGAAGCTGATCCCCACCGGCAGCACGATCTGCAGCAGCGGCAGGTCCCGCTCCCAGCCGAACCGCATCAGCAGGTCGCCCGCCTGTTCGATGAAGAAGCCGTAGTATTTGAAGAAGCCGAGGATCAGCAGATTGGCCGCGACGCCGAGGCCGACCAGCCAGACGGTGCGTCCGCCTCGCTCCCGGGTCCGCGCGATCAGCGCCGCCGCGCCCCAGTTCAGGATCGCCGAGGCGATCAGCAGGCCGACGAACCGCCAGTCCCACTGGGCGTAAAAGAACCAGCTGGCCAGCAGCAGGAACAGTTTCCGCCGCCCGTTCTCGCGATCCAGCGACCAGGCGGTGAAATAGACGAACAGGAAGAAGACGCCGAAGGCGAGCGTTGGGAACAGCATCTATTCCACGCCCCCGCGCCGCGCCGACCACGCGTCATAGGCCGCCATCAGGTCGGCGTGCAGCACGCCCCCGATCCAGTCCGCGCCGACCGAGCTGAAATGCACGCGGTCGCGCAGCATGAAGGGCTCGTCCCTCGTCGCCAGCCGATCCGCTGAACAGTCGCCGCCCATCCGCCCGTGCCAGTCCCAGAACGCCACACCCGTATCGGCGGCGACCCGGCGTTGCACGTCCCGGACCACCGCCAGCGACGGCGGCGGCGCGCGCCGGCCGTCGGCGCCGCATCCGTTCGCGACCCCGTTGCGCAAGGCGTCCGGCGCGCCGAGGATCATCAGCGAGGCCCCCGGCGCCAGCCGCCGCAGCCGCACGATCTGCCCGCGCAGCAAGGCCTCATAGGCGCGCGCGTCCAGCCCGTCGTCGAACCCCTCATTGGTGCCGAACGCCAGCACGATCAGCGCCGGCCGCCAGGCCGCCAGCTCCCGCGCCACCACCGCCTGGTCCCGCGCCGCCAGGTCCCTGAGCGTGGCCCCGACGACGCCCAGGTTCGACAGCTCCACGCCGCCGGCGACGTGGGTCAGGCGCACATTGTCCAGCGACAGCGTCCCGTCCAGCGCGCGCAGTTCGATCTGTCGCGGCGTTCCATCCGCCACCAGCGAGGGGCAGCGGTCCTGGTCGAACGTCACGGTCCAGGTTCGATCATCGGCCGTGACCTGCAGCCTGCCGGGACCCTCGCCGCAAAGGCCGATGCGCAACGACGCCGGCGAGACCGTCTCCCGCCGGAAGGTCAGGGCGCCCCCGGGCTGTACCGAGATCGCCTGTACGCCGGTCAGCCCCACCCCGGCCCGGACGTAGCCGGCATTTCCCGCCAGCGGCGCGAGCGTGGTCGTCCAGCCGGTCGCCGTCACCTCGACCTGCAGGGGCGCATAGCCATCCCAGGGCACGCCGGGCGGGAGCACCCCGCGACCGCCGTCGCCGAACCGCGCCTGCAACGCCGCCCTCAGCTTGCCGGTGATGCGATCGCCCGCCGTATGGCTGTCGCCAATCTGGACGATGTGAACCGGCTGGGGACCGCCTCCGGCTTCCGACCGCGCCAGCGCCTCGAACAGGCCCGTGAGCGCCCCGGCCTGGCACAGGCCGCCGGGACAGATCGAGGCGCCCGGCGCGGGCCGCTCTGTCGGCCGGTAGGGAGTCTGCGCGGACGCCGCAGACGCCAGAAAAGCCGCGACGAGGGCCCCGGCGAGCGCCTTCATGCTCAGGCGGCGGGCGATACGGGCGGCGTGGCGGGCGGCGCCGGCCGCGGCCGGTCGATCCCGGCGTCGCGCTTCAGCCGCGCCGAAACCGGGGCGCTCATGCGCAGATAGCCGGCCATCGACATGTGGATGCCGTCGTTGGCCCGCATCAGCACGCGGCGGCCGCTGCTGTTCGGCAGATAGGCCTCATAGCCGCCCTCGTCGTTCGAGGTCAGGGCCGTGGTCTCGATGTACGGCACGCCCAGCGCCCGCATTCGCGCCTCGACGACGCCATTGATCAGCATCATCCGGCCGTCGAAACTGTCGCGCTTCATCCGCGGCAGGCCGACCCAGTAGACCGCCACGTCGCGGCTGCGCAGCAGGGCGACCAGGTCGTCGATCCTCTGGCCATAGGCGGCCTTCCAGCCATCGGTCCCGAACATGTGCACCACCCCGCCGGCGTCGATGCCCTGGGCGTCATTGGTGCCGAACAGCATGATCGCCACGTCGACCGGCTGGTCTTCGAGCTGGGCGCGGGTCCGGGCCTGAACGTTCACATAGTCGTAGCGGCTCAACCCGGTCGAAACCTGGGAGAATTTGATCACCGAGAGGTTCGGCTGGTCCTGCAGATCGCGGTACAGGCCCGCGTACAGGCCGTCGGCCATGGAGTCGCCGAAGACGCCGATCCGCAGCGGACCTTGCGCCAGCCGCGCGCTCAGCGGCGTCACACGGGCCATGGCCGGAGTGGGCGCGACCACGGGCGCGGCGGCGACCGGCGCGGGCGACGGCGGCGCCGACGCCGCGGCCTTGTCGCCCAGCATGACGGTGGGATTGCGCAGCCACGCCCGTCCGTCCGGCGTCAAAGCCAGTCCGGCCAGAACGCCGACCACGAAGATCGCCGTCAAAGCGTTGATGCCAGCACGCAAAGCGTCCCCCGACTGAACCAGGTCCAGTCGTACCTTTTACCCTATCGCTGCGATCTGGCCACCTCGCGCCCGTCTCGCGGGAAGAAAAAGGTTAATCGCGAGGGTCTTAGCCGAACTTTCCTTCGGCCCATCTCGCGGCGAAATAGCCGCCCAGCGCCGAAACCGTCGTCAGGGCCGTGCCCCAGCACAGGTCGATCAGGGTCAGCTTCATCGACCAGACGTTCAGCGTCGCCTGATTGGTCAGGTCATAGGTGGCGTAGGCCACGAACCCCAGCACGG